>CABURZ010000001.1 GCA_902494065.1 uncultured Sneathia sp.
ACCTTTTGTGCCAACCCTTTTGCTGCTAATACTTTTGAAATTGCAGCTGTTGTTGTTGTTTTACCATGGTCAACGTGTCCTATTGTACCTACGTTTACGTGTGGTTTACTTCTTTCATATTTTTGTTTTGCCATTATTTTTCCTCCTAATTATTTACCTTGTCTTTCTTCAACTACTTTATCTGATATATTTTTTGGAACTTGTACATATTTTTCAAATTCCATTGAATATGATGCTCTTCCTTGTGTCTTAGATCTTAAATCTGTAGCATATCCGAACATTTCAGATAATGGTACGTGTGCGTCTATAATTTTAGCATTATTTCTATCGTTCATTCCTGATACTTGTCCTCTTCTAGAGTTTAAGTCTCCTATTACATCACCCATATATTCTTCTGGTGTTGTAACTTCAACTTTGAAGATAGGTTCAAGTAAAATAGCTTGTGCTTGACGCATAGCTTTTTTAACAGCCATAGATCCTGCGATCTTGAACGCCATTTCTGATGAATCGACTTCGTGGTATGATCCATCATATAGAGTAACTTTAATATCTTGTACTGGATATCCTGCTACAACCCCAGCTTCAAGTGCTTCTTGAACACCTTTATCAACAGCAGGAATGTATTCTCTAGGAATTACTCCTCCTGTTATTTCATTTATAAATTCATAACCTTTATCTTTATTAGGTTCAACTTTAATCTTAACGTGTCCGTATTGTCCTCTACCACCTGATTGTTTGATGTATTTTTCTTCAACATCTGAGTTACCTAAGATAGTTTCTCTATATGCAACTTGTGGTTTACCTACATTAGCTTCAACCTTGAATTCTCTTTTCATTCTGTCAACTATAATTTCTAAGTGTAATTCTCCCATTCCTGAAATTACTGTTTGTCCTGTTTCTTGGTTAGCAGTAACAACGAATGTAGGGTCTTCTTCAGCTAATTTAGATAAAGCTGTTCCCATTTTTTCTTGGTCAGCTTTAGTTTTTGGTTCAACTGCAACTGATATAACTGGATCTGGGAATTCCATATTTTCTAAGATTATTGGTGCTTGTTCATCACATAGTGTGTCTCCAGTACCTGTATCTTTTAATCCAACTGCTGCTGCTATATCTCCTGTGTAAACTTCATCAATTTCTTCTCTCTTATTAGCATGCATTAAAAGTAATCTTCCCATTCTTTCTTTTTTACCTTTTGTTGAGTTTAAAACATAAGATCCTTTTTGTAATTTCCCTGAATAAACTCTAAAGAATGACAATCTTCCAACAAATGGGTCTGTTACTATTTTAAATGCTAATGCTGAGAATTTTTCATCATCTGATGGATGTCTAACTTCTTCTGCATCAGTTTTTGGATTTACACCTGTAATTGAAGGTATATCTAGTGGTGAAGGCATGTATTCAACAATAGCGTCTAATAATGGTTGTATTCCTTTATTTTTGAAAGCTGTTCCACATGTTACAGGAACTACTATTCCTTCTATTGTTGCTTTTCTTAATGCTCTTTTTAATTCTTCTTCAGTTATAGGTTCATCTGCAAAGAATTTTTCCATTAATTCATCGTCTGTTTCAACAACAGCTTCAATTAAATTGTGACGTGCTTCTTCTACAGTATCTTTTAATTCAGGTCTAACATCTTTAATGTCATATGAAGCTCCCATTGTATCATCTTTGAATAAGTATTCTTTTTCAGTAATTAAATCTATAATTCCTTCAAAATTATCTTCCGCACCTATAGGTAATTGAATAGGTATACCATTACCACCTAATTTTTTCTTAATATCATCAACACACATTTCAAAGTTTGCACCTGTTCTATCCATCTTATTAAAGAAAGCTATTCTTGGTACATTATATTTATCTGCTTGTCTCCAAACAGTTTCTGATTGTGGTTGAACTCCGTCAACTGCTGAAAATACTGCAACTGCTCCATCTAATACTCTTAGAGATCTTTCAACTTCAACTGTAAAGTCAACGTGCCCTGGAGTATCTATAATATTTATTCTATGATTTTTCCAAAAACAAGTTGTTGCTGCTGATGTAATTGTAATTCCTCTTTCTTGTTCTTGTTCCATATAGTCCATAGTAGCAGCTCCATCATGAACTTCTCCTATTTTATGGTTAACTCCTGTATAGAATAAAATTCTTTCAGTAGTAGTAGTTTTCCCAGCATCAATATGAGCCATTATTCCTATATTTCTAGTATCTTTAAGCTCTACTTTTCTTGCCATTGATCCTCCTATTACCATTTATAATGAGCAAACGCTCTGTTAGCTTCTGCCATCTTATATGTATCATCTTTCTTCTTAACAGCTCCACCTTCGTTGTTTGAAGCAGCTATTAATTCTTTTTTTAGTTTTTCAACCATTCCGTATTCTTTTCTTTCTCTTGTATATCTAACTAACCATCTTATAGCTAGTGTTTGTTGTCTATCTTTTCTTACTTCTACTGGAACTTGGTATGTTGCCCCACCTATTCTTCTTGATCTAACTTCTAATTGTGGTCTAACATTTTCCATAGCTCTTCTGAATACTTCTATTCCTTGTTCATTTGTTTCTTGTTCAATACCTTCTAATGCACTGTAAAATATTGATTCTGCTAAAGATTTTTTACCATCTACCATAAGACCGTTAATAAACTTGGTAACAACTTTATCGTTGTACTTTGAGTCAGGTAGAACATCTCTTTTTATTGCTTGTCTTCTTCTTGACATCTTTATCCTCCTTTATTATTTAGGTCTCTTAGTACCGTATCTTGATCTTGCTTGTTTTCTGTTAACTACACCAGCTGTATCTAGTGCCCCTCTTATTATCTTGTATCTAACCCCTGGTAAGTCTTTTGTTCTTCCTCCTCTAATTAATACTATAGAGTGTTCTTGAAGGTTGTGACCTATTCCAGGTATGTATGCTGTAACTTCTATTCCATTAACAAGTTTTACTCTGGCAACCTTTCTTAAAGCTGAGTTAGGTTTCTTAGGTGTTGTAGTATAAACTCTTACACAAACCCCTCTTTTTTGTGGATTTGCCTTTAAGGCAGGTGATTTCTTCTTCTTTTCAGAAGTGCTTCTACCAAATCTAACTAATTGGTTTATTGTAGGCATTATTTCCTCCTCCCGATTTTTAAAAAAATTATTTATTTATTGGGGTCATAATTAAATTATCCATTAATTTATTCGTGCATTCCATATATCTTTGACGTTCTAACAAAAATATATTTCCAGCATTTATAAACTAGTTTCAAATATAATTAACAATAAATTTTCACATATTAAAACAGAACAGAAAATGTTCTGTACTTGACAATGATATAATATTTTGCGATAAATGTCAATGGTTTTGGGGTGTATTTTAAAATATTTTTAATTTTTATTTAAATAGTATGAGGCATTCTTTTTTGTTTTCACTATATATTGTTTCCCTGTACTATCCTTCACATAAAAAACCAACGGCTTATTCCAATTTATATTATCCTTATATTCACATTCCAAAAACGATTGAAATCTATCTTTACGCCATCGCAAATCTACGGACTCTTCCAAATCCAACGTTTTTGGTAAACTTTCACATACAAATTTTTCTGTTCCGCTCTCATTAGGTGGGACAATTATAGCAATACTTCCACGTTTAAGATGTACTCCCCACTGACGAACGATAACCTTTCTGTTACCTATATTAGTAATACTTACCTCAACAAATTCAAAAATTTCTTCAGTATTAGGATTATATACTTTAATATTATCAAAAAAATCAAGTTTTAACTTTTTCTTTTGGTTATATTTTGTTTGCCATAATGCAACTATAACTGCTACTGTTGTTGCAATAGCCCCAAGAGTACCACCAATCGCACCGATTGCTGACCAAAATAAACTCCAATCCATATTTATCACACCTCTTTTCTAACTATTGATTACTAACTTAAAATTATACACATCGTTTATTTCCCTATTCGTCCAACAACCATTCTATCAAATTATACACCTTTATTCCACTATAATTTTTTTCTAAGCCACAATGAAGAGTAAGCACTATCTTTTCATAATTATCATCTATTTTTTCTAATGGCTTTATTTCTCTTTTTCTAGTTTTTTCTTCTAGCATACTTTCAGTTACTTGTATATATTCTTTTTTATTTACCTTTGTTGCTATAAAATCAATTTCAAACTTATCAACCTTTCCTATTGCAACATCATATCCTCTTCTTAAAAGCTCAAAATATACTATATTTTCTATAATATGCCCATTATCTCTATTTCTAAATCCTAAAAGGTAATTTCTAAGTCCTATATCTACAATATAGTATTTACCTAATGTCTTTAAATATTGCTTCCCTTTAATATCAAATCTTTTAATTTCATAAAACAAATATGCTTCTAATAAACTTAATATATATGATTGAACTGTATTAGTGCTAGTAGATTTTTTATCTACAAGCTTTTCGCTAGATAAAACATTTGCTACATTAGATACAGATAGATTATTCCCTATATTATCAGCTAAATACATTACAATTTTTTCAAAAGCAACATATCCGTAACCTTATTTCTTCCCTTAATAACTTCTCTTTCTAGTATATCTTTAACTACAACAGTAGAATAAACACTATCAAGTAACATCAATATTTTTTCTCGATTTATTCCTACCTCCCTTATTTGTGGCATACCCCCAAAGTTTAAGTAATAATTAAATAACTCTAGAACCTCTCTTCTTTCTCCTTTACTATCAAATATATCAAATTTAAATTCTCCCAAAGCATTAAAATTTTTTTCTATCCTATAATCATTAAAATCTAAAAATTCTTTAAAAGATAAGGGTAACATTTTAATTTCAACGTAACGTCCTGAAAGATATGTTGCATACTCAGAAGAAAGTAAATAAGCATTTGAACCTGTGATATAAATATCAGAATTAAAATCAACTCTAAAAGAATTAACCACTTCTTCCCATTTAGGTATTTTTTGTATTTCATCTAAAAATATATATACTTTTTCATCATTGTTTGATATTTTTTTATTTACATAATCATATATATCATCACAATTCATTTTAGAAAATTTATAACTTTCAAAATTCATTTCTATAATTTGTTTACTTTTTATACCTTGCTTTTTTAAATACATAACCATGAGTTTTAATAAACTAGATTTTCCAGTTCTTCTTAATCCTGTTATTATCTTTATTAAGCTAGTATGTTTAAAATCTATCAATTTATTTAAATAAATCTCTCTATTTTTTAATATTTTATTATCCCCTTTTTTATATAAATAATAGCAAAAAAACGTTTTTTATCAAGTTTTTTCAAAAAATTGAAAAAACTTTTAAATTTCTTTTTTTTTAAAATTTTTGATATAATATATGAAAAGGGGGATTTATGGGTAAAAATAAGGATAATTGTATAAATAACGAAGTTCAAGTAAGATCATCAGCAGCTGAATACTTAACTTTTATTGCAGCAAAATGTGATGATAAAAATGAAATAGAAATTAGATATGAAGATGAAAATATTTGGCTTACACAAAAAATGTTAGCAACACTTTATGATATAAGTATTGCGACAATAAACGAACATATAAAAAATATATTTCAAGATAATGAATTACAGGAAAAAGCAACTATTAGGAATTTCCTAATAGTTCAAAAAGAAGGTAATAGAAATGTTTCAAGAAGATTGGGAAAAGAGATTGAATGGGTTTTTAATGCTATGGGATAAAGATATACTGAAAGATGCTGGTAAAGTATCAGCAGAACTTGCTAAAAAATATGCAGAAAGTGAATTTGAAAAATATAGAGTTATACAAGACAAACTATATGAAAGTGATTTTGACAAATTTTTAGAACTAGAAGATAATACTAAAAATTTTTGATATAATGTACAAGAGGAGTTTTCTATGGCACTGATACAATTTAATGGAGTTTATAAAAATTTTTTAGATGAAGAAATTTTAAAAGATATATCTTTTAGTATAGAAAATAAAGATAAAATAGGACTTATAGGACTTAATGGTGCTGGTAAGTCTACAATAATTAAAATTATGCTAGGATTAGAAAATGTTTCTTCTGGTAATGTATTTGTTGACAAAAATGCACACATAGGATACATTTCACAAAACCACGATTTTTTTGATGAAAAAAATAATGTATTTGAAGAATTAGATCAAATATTTTCAGAAGAACACGAAATTTATAGAAAAATACAAGTACTAAATACAAAATTAGAATACGATACTTCAATAAAAGAAGAATTAGACAGATTATACAACTTATACAATGCAAAAGACGGATATAATATAGATTATAGAATAAATCAAGTTATTAATGGTTTAGAATTAGAAAATTTAAAAAATCAAACTATTAGCACTCTTTCTGGTGGAGAAAAAACTAGAGTATGTATAGCAAAGTTACTACTTCAAGAACCAGACATATTAATATTAGACGAACCTACTAACCATTTAGACTTAGCTTCTATTGAATGGCTTGAAGAATTTTTAAAAAAATATAGTAAAGCCTTTATTTTAGTTTCTCATGATAGAATATTTTTAGATAATATTTGTAATAAAATATTTGAGTTAGAAAACAAAAAACTTAGAAGTTATAAGGGGAATTTTTCATCATTTGTTATACAAAAAGAAATGATGCTAAAGGGAGAGTTAAAGGAATTTGAAAAAGAACAAGATAGAATTAAAAAACTAAATGAATATATAGAAAGAAATAGAGCAGGTCGTATGGCAAAACAAGCTAAAGGACGGCAAAAACTTTTATCTCATCTTATACAACACGAAGACCCCACATTTAATCCCGATAAAATGAAATTAAAATTTAAAATTAAAAACGTAAGTTCAGAAAATGTTTTAAAATTAAAAAATATCTGCAAAAATTTTGATGATAAAAAAGTTTTAAAAAACATTAATTTAGATGTGTATAAAGGAGAAAGAATAGGTATTATAGGTAAAAATGGTTGTGGAAAATCTACTATTTTAAAGATAATAGCCGATAAATTAAAACAAGATAAAGGAGAGGTAATTTTAGCTGATAATGCAGTTATAGGATACTATGACCAAAACCATGATGATCTTTACCCTAAAAACACAATTTTACAAGAAATAAATACAAAATTAAATTATACAACAGAAGATTTAAGAAGTATGGCTGCAAGCTTTCTATTTACTAATGATGATGTAGATAAATTAATATCTAGTTTATCTGGAGGAGAAAAGGTTAGAGTATCTTTTATTAAACTAATACAAAAAGAAGCAAATTTTCTTATCTTAGATGAACCTACTAACCATTTAGATATATACTCAATAGAAATATTAGAAAAAGCATTAGAAGATTATGAGGGAACTATACTACTTGTTTCGCACAATAGACACTTTTTAGATACAATATGTAATACAATTTATGTACTAGATGAAAATGGCTTAACTAAATTTAAAGGAAATTATGAGGATTATAAGGAACAGATAAACAAAAAGGAAGCTACAAAAAAAGATACTTCTAAAAAAGAAGAATATATTTTACAAAAAGAAAAATCCAAGAAAATTTCTAAATTAAAAAGAGAAATAGAAAGTATAGAAAATGAGCTAGAAAAAATTGATTTAGACAAAAAAGAATGTAACTCAAAAATGTTTGAAAAAGATGTAGCTAATAATTTAGAAAAACTTTTGAGCTTACAAGAAAAATTAGATAATCTTTCTAAAAAAGAAGAAGAACTTATGGAATTATGGCAAAAGTATGAAAATGAATTGGAGGAAGAAAATGGAAAACTTTAAAAATATAGATTTATTTATATTCGATATGGATGGATTAGTTTTTGAAACAGAAAAACTTTATTTAAAATTTATTCCAGAAGTGTTAAAAGAAAAAGGATATATACCAAATGACAATATAATACACAATTCTATAGGAATGACTACTAAAAATACAGAAATATTATATAAATCTCACTTTGGAGATGATTTCCCATTTAGTTATTTTACAGAAAAAATCTATGAAAAACTATTGGATTATAACAAGAAAAATGGTTTGGAACTTTGTAACGGTGTATTAGAGGTTTTAGAGTATTTAAATAAACACGGCAAAAAATGCGTTATAGCTTCTTCTTCAGATACTTATATAATAAAAGAATATCTTAAAAAAAATAATTTATCTAAGTATTTTATTGATATTACAGCAGGTAATGAAGTGACTCACGGGAAACCAGACCCTGAAATTTTTTTACTAGCATCAAAAAAACAAAATGTTGATCCTAAAAACTGCATAGTTTTTGAAGATTCATACAACGGAGTACGTGCTGCAAAAAACGCTAATATGAAAGCTATTATGATTCCTAATGTACAAAAACCAACTGATGAAATGAAAGAAATTAGTACTCTAATATTAAATAGCATAAAAGAAATTTTAATGTATCTATAATCCATTGATTTTATTAAATTAAAAAGACATATTTTGCTTTTATTTTGAATGATTTTCAAGATTTTCAAAGTATGTTTTTTTTTATTTTCCTTATACTTAGAGTATGAAAAGTAAATTTTATAACAATTTTTTAAATGCTAATTATAACGGAGAAAATATAGAAAAACTATTTTACAAGGATTTGGATAATTTTTTTAAAGCAATACTTACTTTTTATAGTCCAGAAAATGTAAAATTTAATTTTTCAGTATTAGATAACCTATTATCTTTTGATATCTTCAAAAAACAATCTATAAAGATTTATTCTGATTTACACAAAGAATTAAGAAAAAGAAAAGTTTTTTTATTAGAAAAAGATTTTAATACGCTTTTTTGTGAAAACATTACTTTACTGTATGAATACATAAATACTTCAATAATCATAAAAAATAAAAAGAAAAAATCTTTTTATGTAGATTATACAGAAAATAACTTCCTATTAAAAAACACACATAAACCTTTATTCGTTAGTGAAAATACAAAAAAATTTAAACTTAGCAATTTTGAAAAATATAACCCCTGTGAAAAATTTGAAAAAATTTTTGACAGTATATTAGGATTTAATAGTTATAGCTACATCTCCTTTATGAAAGATAAAAGAAAAAATATAAAATTGCAAAACTTTGATAACTTTTTCAGAGAAAAAGATATAACTAACCATAACTACCAAATATTAAAAAGTAATATAAACTTTTTTATAAAAGGTAAAAAAGATATAGAATTTATAGATATTTATGTAGCTGATATTTTAAAAGAAGATTTTTTTTATCTTTTAAATATTATACGCATAATATTTAAGGGGAAAAAATATAGAATACGCATCAAAAAAACTTTTGATGAATTTAAAAAAATAACAAATAACAAAAAAATAAATATATTTTTATGTTATGAAAACACTAACATTTACCCTCTATGGTGGACAAATCAAAATAGATATATATTATCAATAAAAGATATAAAAAATGATCTATTTCTTCTGTTTTTAAAAGATTTAGACAAAAAACTATTAAAATTAAAAACAACAAAAAATTTAACAAAAAAAGAATTAGAACATTTTTACAATACAAATTACTATGTTTCTAGGCGTGTAGATGCATTCATAAATTTTTTAGAGGAGGGAGGAAATGGATTTAATTGTGAGTTATAAAAAGCCATATAGTGATATAATAATTGATGTTATGAATGAATATTCACTATATGACGAAAATATCCTTTTAAAAAATGTGGAAAAAATAATCCCCATTTCAAAGCTACTTAAAGGAAAAAATAATAAAAAATTAACTCATATTTCTTATGAACTTAATAGTAATGGAATTAAGTTTAACCTAAACTTCTAAAAGCAGAAAACCTCTCAATCATTTTGGTTGAGAGATTTTATTATACAGTATAATTTGTTTTTATTGAAAATTAAGGGCAATTATACCGTTGTTTTTAAAAGAGGGGGAAGTCATATTTATTATTTGAAATATTTAAAAATTATTTATTAGAAAACAATGTAGATAAAAAACATATTATTGAAATTTCACTTGATCAAAGAAAAAATAAGAAGTACAGAAATCCTGATACAATTCTTGATTTTATAGAAAATTCTATTGTAGATGAAAATATACATTATGTTTTTTTAGACGAAGTTCAGAAATATTAAATTCATTACTACACATAAAAAATTTACACAATTTACTTGACAAACCCTAAATCTATATTTATTTCAAGTATTCTAAAACAACAGCTACCATTGCTTTTGCTGCAATCTCTAAACTTGTTTCATTTACATAAAATTTTGAATTGTGATGCGGATATTCTTTACCTTTTTCTTTTGCACCTACATAGAAAAAGCAACTTGGTTTAAGTTGTGCATATCTTGCAAAGTCTTCAGATGGTGCTTGTGCCCCACAATCACTAATTTTAAGTCCAGCATTGCTTACAGCCTTAACCACTAATTCTGTAACTTCTGGATCGTTGTATAAAACTGGATAATCAACAGTAAAACTATTTTCAACTTCCATATTAAATGTTTTAGCTATACCTTTAGAAATAGTATCAATTTCTGAAATTATCTTATCCATAGTTTCATTAGACATTGCCCTTATATCTCCCTCAAGTTCTACCGATTCTTTAATAATATTCGATATTCCTTTTCCATCAAATGAACCTACTGTAACTCCTCCATTTTCAAATGGACTTAATCTTCTTGAAACTATTGTTTGCAGTGCAACAACAAAATGAGAAGCTGCAACTATCGCATCGTTAGAAAGCTCTGGCATAGAAGCATGACCACCTTTACCCTTGAATTTTACAGTAAAATTAGATCTTCCTTGTTGAGTATCTCCTTTATGATAATACACACTGCCACTTTCCATAGATGTCATTATATGTATACCAAAAAAGTTATCTACATTATCTAATATCCCAGTTTCTATAATTCCTTTAGCTCCTCCTGGACTTTTTTCTTCAGCATGTTGATGAATTAATACTATTTTACCTTTCAATTCATCTTTCATAGATATTAAAATATCGGCTAAAACTAAAAGATATGCTGTATGTACATCATGTCCACATGCATGCATTACTCCCTCATTTTTAGAAGCAAACGTCAATCCAGTTTGTTCTTTTATAGGTAGTGCATCAAAATCTGCACGAAGTCCTATTATTTTACCAGATTTACCTGTATCAATAGTTACTATAATACCATTTCCACCAACATTTGTTTTAATATCAACACCTTTATTTGCATAAAACTCTGCTATATAGTTAGCTGTATTATACTCCTTAAAGCTTTCTTCTGGATTTTCATGCAAATATCTTCTAATTTCTACCATTCTATTAAAATTTTCTTCAATTTTTTTAAATATTCTATTTAACATATCTCACCTCAATTACATTATATGAGTTATTTATTTTTTTGTAAATGCTGTCGCAATAAATGTCGGCATACTTTACAAAATGTCGGTATTGAAGTCTAATAAATTAGAGGTGATTTTATGGCTAAATATATAGAATCAGAATTATTAGAATTAAAAGAAAAATACACAGATTCTATCACTAAAGAAATTGTTTCATTTTTAAATACAAACGGTGGTACTATATTAATAGGAGTAAACGATAATGGTACAGTTGTGGGTGTCCAAAAAATAGATGAAACTCTAAGAAAGATTTCTGATATAATAACAACACAAATAGAACCTAATCCACAAGATGAAATTACTTCAGAAATAAAGTTTGACAAAGGCAAAACTATAATAGCAATAAATATTAAAAAGGGGACAAAAAATATTTATTGTCAGAAAAAATATGGTTTTTCTTCTCGTGGTTGTAGTATAAGAATAGGAACTATTTGTAAAGAAATGACATTAGACCAAATAAAAATTAGATATGAAAAAAACTTCATAGACAACGACTTAATTTTACAAAAGAAATCAAATTTAGTAGATTTATCATTCAGAGAATTAAAAATATATTATAACGAAAAAGGGTATCATATAAATAACAACTCTTTTGAAGCTAATTTAAACTTAAAAACTTCAGATGGTAGTTACAATTTATTAGCAGAATTATTAGCTGATTATAATAATATACCATTTATTTTTGTAAAATTTTTAGGAAAAGATAAATCTTGTATATCAGAGATAAACAACTACGGATACAACTGTATTTTAACTACATATAACAAAACTAAAACAAGACTTCAATCAGAAAATATTTGTATAAGCGATACGACTACACGTCCTAGAAAAGATACCTATTTATTTGATTATAACTGTGTAAATGAAGCTTTAATAAATGCACTTGTACATAATGACTGGACAATAACAGAACCTCAAGTATCTATGTTTAGTAATAGAATAGAAATACTTTCTCATGGAGGATTGCCTAAAGGCATTTCTAAAAAGCAATTTTTTGACGGCATAAGTAAACCTAGAAACACCATGTTAATGAGAGTTTTTTTGAATATAGGTATTGCAGAACACACAAGACACGGTATACCAACTATTATAAAAAAATATGGAAAAAACTGTTTTGAAATAGATGATAATTATATTAAATGCACTATTCCTTTTGAAAAAAAGTATTAGAAAAAAATAAAAAAAGTGAAATAAATGTCGGTATAAACAACAATCTAAATAAAACAGAAAAAAAAGTAATAGATTATCTTATGCATAATTCTAAATATACAGCTAACAAACTAGCTAAAGAACTTTTTTTTATCAGAAAGAACCATAGAAAAAACTTTTAAATCTTCAAAAGATAAAAACTACATAAAACGAGCAGGTTCTAATCGTAATGGAAGTTGGATAATAATTAGATAAAATTTCTAATAAAATACTTAAATATTATATCAACTGTGTTTTATATTTTCTATTCCAAAAATCTTAGTAATAGTGTATAATAAATAGAAAGGTATGGTGAAATATGAGAGTAATAATTTTGAAAAACAAAGAAGAAATTGGAAAATGGAGTGCATATGTAATTGCTAAACGTATAAAAGAATTTAATCCAACAGAAGAAAAACCTTTTGTATTAGGTCTTCCTACTGGATCAACTCCACTTGTAACATATAAAGAATTAATAAAATTAAATAAAGAGGGTCTTGTTTCATTCAAAAATGTTGTAACTTTTAATATGGACGAATATGTAGGCTTGGCACCAACACACGAACAAAGTTATCACAAATTTATGTACGACAACTTCTTTAATCATATAGATATACAAAAGAAAAACATCAATATCTTAGACGGACTAGCAAAGGATTTAGATGCGGAATGCAAAAGATATGAAGATAAGATAAAAAGTTATGGAGGAATAAATTTTTTCTTAGGTGGTGTCGGAGAAGACGGTCATATCGCATTTAATGAGCCAGGTTCATCTCTTGCTTCACGTACAAGAGATAAAGAATTAACACAAGATACTATTTTAGTTAATTCAAGATTTTTTGATAATGACATAACTAAAGTCCCAACACTGGCACTAACTGTTGGAGTTGGAACTATTATGGATAGTGAAGAAGTAATGATAATGGCTAATGGACATAAAAAATCTCTTGCCGTAAGACATGCAATAGAAATGGGTGTTAATCATATGTGGACAGTTTCTATGTTACAAATGCACAAAAAAGCTATACTTGTAATTGATGAAGATGCTGCTCTTGATTTAAGACTTAAAACATACAAATACTTTAAAGACATAGAATCAAAAAATTTAGATTTAGATAACTTATATAAATCATTAGGAGGAAAATAATGAAAAAACTTACATTTTTAATTTGTTCTATAATTTCTTTAAATGCTTTTGCATTAAATTATGTAGAATATTTAAATTCTGGACAATTTACTACCGATGCAAATATTGAAAAAGTTTTTAGTGATAAAGTTTCAGATAAAGCTAAAAGTTTAGGTGATGCTAGTGTAGAATTACAAGCAAATAATCCATACTTTAAGAGTTTTCTATTCACAACTAAAGATGGTAAATATGTTGGACTAACAATAGATACAAAAACTGGAAAAGAAGTTAATTTAAAAGATTTATTTGTAAAAGGATATGCAGGCCCTTTAAATGAAATAATAAAGCAAAAATTAACACAAAATTTTGGATTAACTAATAATAAATTTAAAGGTGTTTCTACTTGGTTCCATCAAGAATTTTATTTAAATGACGGGGTTATAAATATAATATTAAATGACGTTACAAAAGTAGGAAATAAAAATGTAATTGTCCCTATATTCCCTATTGAATTGAAAGGTTTAATAAAATAAAATGCAAAATACAAAGTGGAATTTAGTGGAAAAATCTTCAAAAATTTCTTCACTAAATATAGACAAAGATGTTTTAAACATTCTTGCATCAAGAGGTATTACTAAAAAAGAGGATATAATTAATTTTATACACCCTGATATAAAAAATTTAAGTAATCCTTGTCTTTTAGCTGACTTAGAAAAAGCTTGTGATAGAATACTTCTTGCAATAAAAAGAGATGAAAAAATTTGCATATATGGAGATTATGACGTGGACGGTATTACTTCCACGTCTATTCTATACTTAGCATTTAAAAAATTAGGAGCTAAATATGTTGATTTCTATATCCCCATACGTGATGAAGGTTATGGCTTAAATAATGAAGCTTTAGATAAAATAAAACAAAGTGGTACTGATTTAGTAATAACAGTTGATTGTGGTATAACATCATATAAAGAAATAAATTATGCAAATTCTCTAGGACTTTGCACCATTATTACAGATCATCATAATTTACTAGATCCTGTTGTTCCAAATGCCTATGCAGTTGTCAATCCTAAAAGATTAGAAAACAAATATCCATTCAAAGAATTAGCTGGTGTTGGAACAGCTTTTATGGTTGTTTTAGAACTATTTAGAAAATGTAATATATATGATGAAGCTTTTTCATACATAGATTTAGTTGCCATAGGAACTATTGCAGATGTCGTTCCTCTTGTTAGTGAAAATAGAATAATAGTAAAATACGGCTTAGAAAAATTAAAAGAAACTAAAAATTTAGGATTAAAAATGCTTTTAGATAAAGTTTTTCCTAACAAATTTGATGAATTTTCAAGTGGGGATATAAGTTTTACTATCAGCCCAATTTTCAATGCTTCAGGAAGACTAAAAGATGCGAAATTAGTTGTATATCTTTTAATATCAAATAATGAAAAAGAAATTCAAACTATTATAACAGAGCTTCTACTAAAAAATGATGAGCGTAAAGAAATACAAAATAATATTTTTGAACTTGCAAAAACCGAAGTGGAAAAATTTGCAAAAGATGACTATATTTTAGTTTCATCAAGTCCAAAGTATCATCATGGAGTTATAGGAATAGTAGCTGCAAAACTAGTAGATATATACTTTAAACCTTGCATAGTTTTAGAAGAAAAAACTGATGAGGGAATAGCAGTTGCTTCATGTAGAAGCATTCCTAATTTTGATATAACTCGTGCCTTACAATATTGTGGTAATTTGCTATTAAAATTTGGTGGTCATACAGGTGCTGCTGGATTTACAATAGAAATTAAAAATATTAATACATTCAGAGAAAAGATAAATGAATATGCCAAAAACATATTAAAAGAAGATGATTTTTACAAGACAATAGATATAGATCAGGTTATACCTATTCAAAAAATTTCATATGAATTTTTTAAAACTTTGGAGCTACTAAAACCTTTTGGATTTGGTAATCCTACACCTACTTTTTTAACAAAAAATATCATAGTTGAAAATACAAAATTAATAGGTGCAAGTAAAAACCATTTAAGTTTTGATTTTTCACAAAAAGGATATTTAACAAGAGGTGCTGTTTGGTTTTCAAAAGCAAACTTACTAAACTCAATGAGCTCTAATATTTTTTATGATATTGTATTTAAAATAAATGTAAACTTATTTAAAGGCAAGTATTATACAAAAGTTTTAATAGATGATATGAAAGAATCTGTACTGGAAAAAGACGATAAATTTTCATTTTTAAAATCTCTGTATGAAATGGCTTTCCCTATGAAGTCTGTATTTTATTCAACAAAAACACTAGATGTAAAAGATAATATTACTATGGAATACACTACTTTTCAGGTCAATCTATATAACGGTAGAAATTTTGTAGGTAAATTAGATGATAATATATCAAGAACACTTATACAGCTTAAAAGTTTGTATAATTTTGATTTTAAAATAAAGATAGAAAAAGTAAATGTAATTGATGATGTAAATAATATAAATATACTAATTTCAAGAAACTATGAGCTTAAATGTTACAAAAAAGATGATAAAAATATTTTTAATTTTATAAAATCCAAACTTTTAGGCAAGCTAGATTACGACTCAACAACAAAATTAGCTCTTTCTAGTCTATTTAAAGATAATAAAAATATTCTGTTATCTAAAAAAAATATTAATACACCTCTTAGCTATAACATATTTTTGAATTTTGCTATATATAATTTTATACATCATAATAATACTGCACTTTTATCAAACGATAAAAAACTTTTGAGAAATAAAATGCTAAGTTTTTATACCACAAAAGATGAAAATGCAAAATATGCAATAATTGATAAAAATACATACAAAAATGAAATAGACTTTAGTAAATATGAAAAAATAATATTAATAGATGATAGTATTGATAATTTAGAAAGTTTTAAATCAATTAAAAATATGGTAAACATTCCTACAAATGTAATAGAACTTAATAAAAATAATATACAAAAATATGGAGATAGTAATATTTGTACAAAATTTTTACCATTAAATGATAAATTAGAAATAAAAGAAAAATTAAAAAATAATGAAATTATCCTAGCAGATAATAGCATATATGAAATACTATAAGGAGGAAAAAATGTCAGTTGGTATTTTTTATGGAACAACAACAGGTGTAACTGAAGAAGTTGCACAAATTCTTAACGATAAAATTGAAGGATCTGAACTTTTTGATGTAGCAAATGGTATAGATGATATGGAAAATTTTGATTTTCTAATATTTTGTGCATCTACTTGGGGATTAGGCGATATACAAGATGATTGGATGGCTGTAATAGACGATCTTCCTAGTCTTAAAGGTAAAACTGTAGCTCTACTTGGTACAGGAGATGCTGTTGCTTTTGCGGACACTTTTGTAGATGGATTAAGACTTTTATATGACAAATCTAAAAAATCGGGTGCTACAATTGTAGGAATGGTTCCAACAGATGACTATGATTTTGTTGCATCTATAGCTATAGTTGATAATAAATTTTTAGGTTTACCTATAGATCACATGAATGAACCTGAAAAAACTGAAGAAAGAATAGAAAATTGGTTAGAATCACTTCAAAAATACATACATTAAAAATTTAGAAAGGCAATTATGAACACACAAAAAATTAATTATGATCTTAGAATTTATGCAATAGACAAACTTTTTTATACAGATAAAAAGTTAGGTCCCATTTATACCCCCAAAAAAACTACTTTCAACGTTTGGGCTCCTACTGCAACTGAAGTTAATATTATTGAATATAAGGAAAATAATAACATAATTTTACATCCCATGACAAAAAGTAGTGATGGTGTTTTTAGTACAACTATAAGCGGTAATTTAGATGGCTTTATATACGACTATCAAATTAAATTTGATAACGTTGTAAACATTGCAATAGACCCTTATGCATACGCCACAACCGCAAATAGTGAACATGGTGTAGTAATAAATTTAGCCAAAACTAATCCTAGAAAATTTGAAAGATTAGATTCTTTTAGCTCACCTGCTGATGCAATAATTTATGAAATGAGCGTAAGAGATTTTACTAGTGATGAAAATGCTAAATTTAAATATCCTAGCAAATTTTTAGGAATATGTGAAAATAGATCCATTAAATACTTAAAAAAACTTGGAATTACACATGTACAATTAATGCCTATATATGATTTTAGTAGTGAATCTGTTGATGAATTAGACCCTACAAAGAAATATAATTGGGGATATGATCCTGTAAACTACAACACCGTTGAGGGAGCTTTTTCTACAGACCCTATAACTCCAGCTGTAAGAATAAAAGAATTAAAAAAATTAATAAAAACTCTACATGATAATGGTATACGTGTAATAATGGATGTAGTTTATAACCATGTTTATGATGCAATGCAACATAGTTTTGAAAAAATAGTTCCAAACTATGCTTTTAGAAAAGATGAATTAGCTAATTTTTCTAATGGAACTGCATGTGGGAATGATGTTGCAAGTGATCATTTAATGATAAGAAAATATATTGTTGATAGTGTTTGCTTTTGGGCTAACGAATATAAGTTAGATGGATTTAGATTTGATTTGATGGGCATACTTGATATAGATACAATGAATGAAATTAGAAAAAAATTAGATGAAATTGACAAAGGTATCATAATATTGGGTGAAGGTTGGCATTTAAATACTGATTTAGAAAAATCAAAAATGGCAACACAAACAAATGCTAAAAAACTAGATAGAATAGCTTTCTTTAATGATGATATTAGAAATGATTTAAAAGGAGCTTCATTTGATGAATTGACAAGAGGGTTTGTAAATTCTTGGAATGAAAAAAAGAAAAGCTTAGTTAATTCTATAAAAGGTGGTATAGGACTTTATTCATACAAAAATCCAACGCAAGTAGTTCAATATGTAGAAGCTCATGATGATTATACTTTATTTGATCAACTGAGCATAGTTTGCGAAAAAGATAATATTAATAATATTAAAAAAATGCATAAAATGGCGACATCACTAGTTCTATTATCACAAGGAATACCTTTTATACATTCTGGACAAGAGTTTTTTAGAACAAAACAAAAAATAAAAAACACATACAAGTCTAGTGATAAAATAAATAAATTTGATTGGAAAGAAGCAAAAAAAAATAAAGCATACATACAGTATGTTTCTGAATTAATTAATTTTAGAAAAGAAAATGCACTATTTAGACTTAGAACTTTTGATGAAGTACAAAAACAATTTAAATTGCTTAAATTTTCAAAAAACTTTATTTCATATGAATTGGGAAATAAGTTTTTAATACTAGCAAATTCTTCAAAAAAAACTAAGACAATTTCACTTAATGGAAGATATCGTGTAGTTGCTTCAAATTATAAATTTTTAAAAGAAGAAAAAATCATAGATTATAAAGCTAATATAACCTCAATGAATTTAATAATTTTAGAAAAAATTGTATAGTTTCGTTTCATTTTGAAACGCAAAATGCAACGTAAAATTTTACGTTGCATTTTTTTAAATATAATCGTATAATTTAGTAATAAAAAAGAGGTGATATACATGAGAGAATCATATACTTTAGAATTTAAAGAAAACATTACAAATACATTTTTAAAAACTGTTTCAGCTTTTGCGAATTATCATGGTGGGATTATAAAATTTGGAATAAATGATAAAGGTGAAAAAATTGGAGTAAGTAATCCAACTAAAATAGTATTAGATATTGAAAATAAAATTAATGATTCTATAAAGCCTATACCTAATTACAGATTGGAAATTGAAGAAAATAATATAATTAATCTAATAATAGAAAACAGTCCATATAAACCGTATTTTTATAAAGGAAAAGCCTATAAAAGAAGCGATACTGCTACAATAGAAATGGATCAACTAGAACTAAAGAGATTAATTTTATTAGGATCTAATACAAATTTTGAGGAATTAGAGTACGATGATAATTTAACATTTTCATATTTGCAAAAAAAATTCAGTAAAGAATTAAATATTGAAAACATAAATGATGATATTTTAAGAACTTTAGGATTTTATACAAAAAATAAAAAATTTAATAATGCAGCTGCCCTTATAAGCGATACTAATAAATTCCCAGGTATTGATATGATAAAATTTGGAGAAAATTTTAATGAAATAAATGATAGATACATTATTGAAAATGTTTCAATATTAAAACAATATGATAAAGCTACTAGTTTTTATAAAAAATATTATCAAAAAGAAATAATAAAAGGCATAAAGCGTGAAACTGTATCAAAAATACCTGAAGAAGCTTTTAGAGAAACTATAGCAAACGCAATAGTACATAGAAGTTGGGATATAAGCAACAACATAAAAGTTGCTTTTTATGACGATAAAATTGAAGTGATTTCTCCCGGAACCCTCCCTTCTGATCTCAGCGAAAAAGAATATTTAAACAATACCATCTCAAGCTTAAAAAATCCTATTATAGCAAATGTATTTTTTAGGTTAAAATATATAGAAAAATTTGGAACAGGAATAAAAAGAATAATAGAATCATATAGAGATGCTACATTAAAACCTATTTTTCAAATACTAGATAACTATATTTCTGTAACTTTGCCTATAATTTCATATAAATACAATGTTACAACAGATGAAAAAATAATAATAGATTTTATAGAAAATAAAAAAGAATTATCAAGTGGAGAATTGGTTAATTTAACAACTTTTAATAAAAGTAAAGTGATACGATTATTAAATAAATTAATTCAAAAAAAATATATAAAAACAATAGGTGTTGGAAGAAGTACAAAATACAAATTGTTCTAATTCGTTTCATTTTGAAACGCAAAGTGCAACGTAAAATTTTACGTTGCATTTTTAGTAAAACAAAATAATTTTTTCAGTTATTTTTATTCACCATATCAAAAAGCCTTTTAATTTAACACTTCATTTTTAAACACTTTTTTCAGTTCGATTTTTTCGTCACAAAATAACGCAGTATTTTCGGGATATTTAATTTGATAGTCAAACTATTTTGTCTTGAAAAAAATAACATAAAGTGTTAAAATTATTGAAGATTGGTGGTGATTATTATAAAACAAGAATTAATCAAACCTGCAAGTCCACGAACTGAAACTATTGCAGTACTTACAACTATTGTTTTTTTAGTTTTATTTGCAGGTATTTTATTGCATTTTACAAATTCAAAAAAATATACGAAAGAAGTCTCGGCTTCACAAATTTCTAGTATAACATTAAATAATGAGGAAATTTCTATTTTTGCAAATTTAGGAATTTTTGCACAAGAGTATAAGACACTCTCAGAAAGTTACAAAGATTTAAGCCCTAAAGTTTTAGACGAAGAACTTTTCTATCCGCCTTTTACTAAAGACGCTACATGGGGAGATTCTGGTAAACATAAATGGGAGTTTTTTACACATGATAACTTTATTTACTACGTTGGTATAAGCCAAAATAAAAATATTGCTGGTGATTTTGCACTAATAATTGATAAAAAAACATATAAATACACAATTAGATATTCTAAAGATTTTAAAGAATATAGCAAACTAGAAAAAGATAAGCATTCACTAGCTCATGCTATAAATAAATTAAAAGAAGTCATTGCATATACTGGTGACGATTTAATGAAAGAATCGAGATGAAATTAAAATGAAAAAAATTAAAACCTTTATTATTTTATTCTCAACACTTTTGTGTTCTGTTCTAACTTTTGCTAAACCTAAAGTTGGTGTTACTTTATTACCCATTTATAGTTATGTTGCAAATGTTGTAAAAGACAAAATGGAAGTAGTTCCAGTAATACCTGGAAATGTTGATATACACTCATACCAACCAACTACAAAAGATATTAAAAAATTAACTGATTTAGATTATATAGTTATTAATGGAATAGGTCATGATGAATTCGTAAAACCTATGATAAGAACAGCTAAAAAAAATAATAAAAAACTAAAAATAATAAACGCAAATGCACAAACATCTATTATGAATACAGCTGGTCAAAAAAGAGGTGGCGTAAAAAATCCTCATACCTTCATTTCTATAACACAAAGCATACAACAAGTTCAATACATAGCAAAAACTTTAGGAAACCTAGATCCAGCAAACAGAAACTTCTACAATAAAAATGCTCAAATTTACATAAATAGATTAAGAGCATTAAAAAATAGAGAAGTTAAAAAAGTTAGAGGATACAATGTATCTAACGTAAAAGTTGCAACAACTCATGCGGGTTATGACTACTTATTAAATGAATTTGGATTAACAGTAAGCCTTGTAATAGAACCTGCTCATGCACAAGCTGCTAATGCAAATGATTTAAAATATGCAATAAACCAAATAAAAAATCGTAAAATTGCCATTTTATTCGATGAAGAAGGTGGAAACCATAAGAATGCACAAACATTACATAATGCAACAGGTATAACAATTGCAAGATTATCACATATGACTCGTGGTAACTATACTCCACAAGCTTTTGAAATCTTTATAAAACATAATTTAGAAAATGTATCAAATGCACTAATTAATGCTGCGAAAGGTAGAAGATGATAAAAGGAATACAAATTGATATTAAAAATCTTAATTTAAATTTAGGTAATACGCATATTTTAGATAATATCAACCTTTCTTTTGAAAAAGGAAAAATACACTGTTTAATAGGCCCTAACGGCGGAGGAAAAACATCTCTTATACGTTGTATATTAGGTCAAGTCCCTTATGATGGTGAGATTATCTTTCAATTTGAAAAAGATAAAAAAATAGGATATGTCCCACAAGTTATGGAATTTGAAAGAACTCTTCCTATAACGGTAGAAGACTTTTTAATGCTGTGTTATCAAACAAGTCCTGCATTTTTAGGTGTTACTAAAAAAAATAAAACATATTTCAACAAAATTTTAGAAGAAGTAGGTCTAAGTGATAAAAGAAAAAGATTATTAGGTAATTTATCAGGGGGAGAATTACAAAGATTACTATTAGCTCAAGCCATTAACCCTCGACCTAATCTCCTAATTTTAGATGAACCATTTACGGGTATAGATGCTGTAGGTGAACAATATTTTATGAATGTAATAGATACACTAAAAAATGAAGGAGTTACAATCCTTTGGATACACCATAATTTAAAACAAGTAAAAAAAGTAGCTGACACTGTTACTTGTATTAAAAAACAAGTTTTCTTTAGCGGTGATCCTAAAGTAGAACTTACAGATGAAAAAATACTGGATATTTACGTATAGAGGAGATAGGAATGTTAGAATTAATTAGAAATTTTTTCATGCACTTAGCTGAAATAGGTGCCTTACCAGAATATTTCAAGTATGCATTTGTAATAAATTCATTACTATCTGCCATATTTATAGGTCCTATACTTGGAGGATTAGGTACTATGGTGGTTACAAAAAGAATGGCCTTTTTCTCTGAATCTATAGGTCATGCTGCATTAACTGGTATTGCATTAGGTGTCTTATTTGGAGAACCTTATGAATCTCCGTATATAATGCTATTTACATACTGCATAATTTTTGCAATATTAATAAATTTTACAAGAAATAGAACAATGATGTCATCTGATACCCTTATAGGAATATTTTTGTCTATTTCTATCGCTCTTGGTGGTTCACTTATAATATTTGTATCATCAAAAGTTAATACACATATGCTAGAAAGCGTTTTATTCGGATCAATTTTAACTGTGTCTGATAGAGATATAACTGTTTTATTCTTTTCTACAATACTTCTTATGATAATAGTTATACCTAATTTTAATAAAATGCTTCTATCAAGTTTTAATACAAATGTTGCTGTTGTTAAAGGAGTTCGTGTTAAATTATTAGAATACTTATTTATTCTTCTAATTACACTTGTCACAGTTTCATCAATTAAAATTATTGGAGCATCGTTGGTTGAAGCACTATTTTTAATTCCTGCTGCAAGTGCTAAAAATTTATCTAGATCTATTAAAAGTTTCTTTTTCTATAGTATATTTTTTGCACTAATAAGCTGTATATTAGGAATATTGTTACCTTTATACTTTGATGTTACAATTCCATCAGGAGGTTCAATAATTTTAGTAGCTGCTATAATATTCTTTATAACAGTTATTATAAAAAACATAAAAAGGAGTTTAGTATGAAAAAGCTATTTTTATTAATCATTTTTTCTTGTTTTTTAAGCTTTTCAAAAAACTTAGTATTAACAAATACTCAAGTTACATATAGCATAGGAAATGATTTAACAAAAAATACTAATATAGTTATAAAAGATGTATTTGAAACAAATGGAAGCATGAACTCAGATCAAACAAATACATTTAAAGAAGTTGATAAAAGCATTCTAAAAGATGCAAAAGCTATAATAGATTTACAAAGAGTATGGAATGATGACGTCTTATATGAACACGCAAGAAGAGAAAATATACATGTTATAGAAATTGATGCAACATATTCATATCAAGATAATTCAAGTTTGGCTCTATTAACAGACACTTATCATGAAGGTGATAAAATCGGAGAAATTAACCCATATACATGGCTTAATCTAAACAATTTATCTAAGATGTATAAAATAGTAGCTCACGATTTAAGTTTAATTTTTCCTGAAAACAAAGAAATAATAGAAAAAAACTTAAATGAATCTTTAGCTAATTTAGATAAAATTATAGACAAATACAATGATAGTTTAAATATAGATGGTGCTATATATACATCTGAAAGTTTAAATTACCTTATTAGCTTTTTAAATGTTTATAGTGATTTTGTAGATTATGAAAATATCACAAAAGATAATGTAGTAGAAATTATGAATAACAAAGGACTTAAAACTTTCATAACTGATAGACCTTTTAAAGCAGAAATCTTGAAAAAAATTAATGAAAATGGTGGTAAAGTTATTTTAATCAAAACTGGAGCTTTCCCAGAAGAAGATGAAAATGATGAAGAATTAATGAAAAAAGATGGATTATTAAATATAATTAACGACAATTTGAAAGAATTAAAAAAATAGGAGGAAAAAATGAAAAAATTTTTAGTTTTAATCTTATCAGTTTTTGCATCACTTTTAGTATTTGCTCATGCACCATTACTTGATGTAAATGAAGGAGAACAAGGTTATATAATTATTCAAGGCGGTTTTTCTAATGGAGCAGATGCTACTGGAGTATTAATATATGTTTTAAAAGATAAAAACTATAACGGTACTGAAGAAGCATACGAAGGTAAAATGAAAATATTTGAAGGCAATCTTGAAAAAGGTGGAGAATTAGTATTACCTAAACCAAAAGGTAAATACATTGTAGTTTTTGATGCAGGTCCTGGACATGTTATAGAAAAAAAAGGTCCTAAATTAACTGATGCAGAAAAAGATGCATGGAAAAAAGCAATAGACAGTGATACAAAATTAGGTAAATGGAAAGATAAATATATAGGTAATGTAAAATAAGGACAAAAGGCGGTATTTTCAATACTTGCCTTTTTTTGGTATAATATAAATAAAAAAGGTTGATGTGAGAATGAACGAAATAAAGTTATATGAAAATAAAAAAATCCGTTCTGTTTGGGACGAAGAAAAAGAAGAATGGTATTTTTCAGTAGTTGATGTAGTAAGAGTTCTAACAGAAAGTGAAAATCCTCAAGTATACTGGAGAGTGTTAAAAAAGAGATTAAAAGAGGAAGGAAACGAAACCGTTACAAATTGTAACGCTTTGAAAATGAAAGCAACTGATGGGAAAATGCGTCTAACAGATATAGCTGATATGCAAGGAATATTCCGTATTATTCAATCTATTCCATCTCCCAAAGCAGATCCTTTTAAATTGTGGCTTGCTGAAGTAGGAAAAGATCGAATTGATGAAATTATCGATCCAGAACTGACCATTGACAGAGCATTAGAAACCTATTTTAAGAAAGGATATACACGTGAGTGGATAAATCAAAGATTACAAGCCATTCAAGTCAGAAAAGAGCTTACTGATGCTTGGGACAATCACGGAATCCAAAAAGGCATAGAATATGCAATACTTACCGATGAAATCACAAAAGCATGGTCTGGAATGACAACAAGAGGTTATAAAAATCTGAAAGGGTTGAAAAAGGAAAACCTAAGAGATAATATGACTACACTTGAAATTGTTCTAAATATGCTTGCAGAAGCTACAACAACAGAACTTACTAAAACGACTAATCCACAAGGACTAGAAGAAAATAAGAAAGTTGCTAAAGAAGGAGGAAGTGTTGCAGGAAATGCAAGAAGAGAAATAGAACAAAAAATCGGAAAACCTGTAATTACTTCAAAAAATGCAGTAGATTTATCAAGATTGATTGAAGATGTTGTAAAAGATCCCTTAAATAAAAAACAAGACAAAAAAGACGATACGGAATAAAAAAGGTGTGTTGCACACAAATTAAAAAGAACAAAAACTTGGTTTCAAGCTTTTAAATATTAACTTATAGATGATATGATAAAGTGCAGTATTTCAATACTTGCCTTTTTTTGGTATAATATGAATGATAAAACTAACCGAAAGAGTGGATATTCTTGATATTAAAAGATTATCTTGGAGAAACAAATTTTTATGACAAAAAAGAAAAATTAGAAATCAATAAACCCAAATCATGGCTAAAATCTGTATCAGCATTTGCTAATGGTAGGGGTGGTAAATTAATATTTGGAATTAAAGATGATAACACAGTAATAGGTATTGAAAATTTTCAAAAAGATTCTGAAGTTATTAGGGAAGTTATAAAAACTAAAATGGATCCTATTCCTGAATTTGATATGGAAATACAAGAAATTAATGAAAAAATCATATTAATTTTAACTATCTTTGGCGGAAAAAATACTCCATATTTTTTTATAGATGGTGGTTCAAGAATAGCATACAAAAGAGTAGGTAATCAAAGTGTTACTGCTAGTCGTATTGACTTATTTAATCTATCTTTAAAAGCAGAACATATAAGTTATGATTCCTTAGAACATAAGAAGAAAATGGACGAAGTTACATTTAAAGAATTATCTATTGAATATAAAGAAAGAACTCAAAAATCCTTTGAAGAAAAAGATTTAAAATCATTTGAATTAATAAATAATAATGGACATCTTACTATTGCTGGAGCTTTATTTGCCGATGGTTATCAAGTTTATCAGTCAAGGGTATTCTGTACAAGATGGAACGGACTTACAAAAGCAAATGAAAGAATAGAAGCATTAGATGATAAGGAATTTGAAGGAAATATAATCTATCTTTTAAAAGCAAGCTTAGACTTTGTAAAAAGAAATTCCAAAAAAATGTGAAAAAAAGGTCCTCTATATAGAATCGAGTATCCTAAATATCATGAAAGAGCAGTACAAGAAGCTATTGTAAATGCACTTATTCACAGAGATTATTCTGTAATAGGTAGTGAGGTTCATATTGATATTTATGATGATAGAATTGAAATTACTTCTCCAGGTGGAATGTATGATGGTACTTTTGTTCAAGATTTTAATCCATATGAAGTTGTTTCAACAAGAAGGAATCCTATCCTTGCAGATTTATTTGCAAGAATGGACTTAATGGAAAGACGTGGATCAGGACTTAGAAAAATTATAGAAGCCTATCAAACAGAAGAAAATTACAAAGAAGAATTAAAACCACAATTTAAATCAACTGAATCATATTTTAGAATTATTTTAAAAAATTTAAATTATGACACCCAAAATGACACCCAAAGTGTCGGTCAAAATGACGGTCAAAAACTAAATCCTATTAATAGACGTAAAAGAATAATTAAAATAATAGAAGTACATTCTAAAATTACAGCCTCTGATTTATCAAAAGAGTTTAACATTTCAATTAGAACTATTGAAAGGGATTTAAAAATTCTTACAGACCAAAAATTAATAGAATATGTTGGGAGTGCAAAAAATGGTTATTGGAAAATCAAAAACAAGGAGGAATGATGTTAAAGGAAAATATAGAAATTAATGAAAATATATTAGCTAATAATAATGAAATAGAAAAATTAAAAAAAGTTTTACCTAATTTATTTGATAAAAATGGTAATTTCTTACAAGATAGACTTAATGAAATGTTAAAACAAAATGATATTACAATTAATAAAGAAGGGTATGAGCTTAAATTTTTAGGTAAATCTTATGCTCGATATCTTTCTTCTACAAAAACAGAAACATTTTTAGTTCCAGATATAGAAAATAATGAAAAAGATGAAAATAAAAATAGTGAAAATCTATATATTATAGGTGATAATATTGATGCTCTAAAACATTTATTAGGATCTTATGCAAACAAAATAAAGTGTATATATATTGAGAAGAAGGTAAAGGAATGGATACACAAATCTACACTTTATATTACTCAAAGTGCTTAAAATAAGGACTTTAAGAAAAATCAAAAATCGAATAAAAATAATCGTTGTTCTAGCCAATCGGAAGGCTAGATTTTTTTTATTTTAGGTGTGTCAATTTCAACGACAAGGGGGTCAACAAAATTATTTGGGGTGTGTAATGAATTAATGATATATCAAGCAGTGCCTGAAATATAATCAAATATATCAAAACATATATCAAATAATATGAAAATGTGTTATAATATAAGATAAAAGCGCATTAAGAACAAATGAGAGGAATTTTGATATGGATCAAAACTTTATAGATAAGTGGATAAGTATTGATGAAGCTGCAGCATATTTAGGTATAAAAACAGTAACACTTAGAGGTTGGATAAAAAAAGATGATACACTTCCAGCACATAAAGTTGGAAAACAATGGAAATTTAAGTGTTCAGAAATAGATGAATGGATAAAGAGTGGAAAGAGCGCTAATGTTGATTAGAAATGAGGAGTAAAGCTTGAAAGAAATATTATTAAGCATGAAACCAGGATGGTTCAACATGGTGGTTTCTGGAGAAAAGTTATATGAGTATAGAAAACATTTCCCCGAGGGAAAAGTTAGAGCCTATATATATGTTACTTCACCTATTAAGGCAATAGAAGCCATTTTTGAATTTGGAGAAAGAATTAATCTGTTGGACTTGAAAAGTAAAGATTATGTATCACAAGATATGCTTTCAAAAATAGATTATTACCTTGAAAATAGCAATTATGCTGTTCCAATATTAAAAGTATATAGAACTTGTAAAGTTGACTTAAATCATATACGACATCAAGTTAAAGGATTTATTGCTCCTCAAATGTACTATTTTTTGAGAGAAGAATCAAAACTTACAGATCTTATACATAGCCAAGCTCAAATTATAGGGCAACCAATATATGAAAATATACTTGAGAAAATATCGAAAGATGCTTTGTGTAAAATTTTTGATAGATCGGAGGTTAGAAATATGGGGCAATTATCATTATTTGATGACCCGAATTTTTTAAATAATAATAAAGAAAAACAAGTTGATAAGAGCAAAATTCTAGGTATACATCCTAAATTAGTATCATTATTTAGTGGATGTGGCGGAATGGATCTTGGTTTTAAACAGGCTGGATATGAAATAGTTTATGCGAATGATTTCGATTCTGATGCACAGAGAGTTTATGAAAAAAACTTTGGGAAAATTGATAAGAGAAGCATATTAGATGTAGATGAAAAGGAAATTCCTGATTGTGACATCCTAACTGCTGGATTTCCTTGTCAGCCATTTTCTAATGCAGGAAATCGAAGGGGCGTTAACGATTCACGTGGAAATTTATATAAAGAGTGCTTAAGAGTAATAAATGAAAAACACCCCAAAGTAGTCGTTTTTGAGAATGTTAGAGGTCTTCTTTCAACGAAGGATGAAAATGGTAATCCTCTAATAGAAACTATTATTAGTAATCTATATGAATTAGGATATACAACAACATATAAACTAGTAAATGCAAGTTCATATGGAGTTCCACAGAATAGAATACGAGTGATTGTTGTTGCATTTAGGAAAGACTTAAATAAAATGTTTATTTTTCCTGAAGAACAATCTAAAGAAGGTCTAAATATCGGGATGTGTTTAGATATACCAGAAGAAGTTCCTAATCAGGTTGATTGGCCTTTTTCACCACAAGCAATGAATTTAATTCAACATATTCCTGAAGGAGGATCTTGGAAAAGTATCCCTTATGAATATTTACCAGAAAGATTTAGGAAAATCAGGGATAATATGAAACGTTATCATGCGCCTAATATGTATAGACGTTTTGCGCGTACTGAAATTGCTGGAACAATAACTGCTTCAGCACAACCAGAAAACTGTGGGATTATTCACCCATTAGAAAATAGAAGATTGAATGTAAGAGAGATAGCCAGAATACAAACATTTCCTGATGATTTTACATTTTTTACAGATGATAAAAAATCTGTGACAGGTATGTATAAAGTTATCGGTAATGCGGTACCACCAAAACTGGCAGAAATAATTGCAACTGAAATTTTGTTACAGTTATCAGATGAATTAGAGAAGGAGGAATAGAGCTTGAAAAAAATATATGTATCAAATAATGGGTTGAAAAAATGTGTAGAGTACTTTCGTAATATTATAATTTCTTCTCCTGAACAGCTTGGAATGTTCTTCTTCTTTAAATCTATAGGCTTTAGTGAAAATGAGTATAAAGCATTTCCTAAAGTTAGTGGTATTTCGGATGAGCAAAGACAAGATTATTTAAAAAAATTATATAATCTTTCTGCTGTTTTCGATAAAGATGCAGAAAGCGGAGAGAAAAGATGTTGTCTTTTTCCTTTTTCTATAACTTCGGAAATAGGTAGCAAGCAGCAGTTTAACCCAGGGACAGCATTTAAAGGTTTGCTCAGTAGAATGAGAGATACTGTAGATAATACATTGGTTGATGATACGAAGTTTTTGAGAAAGGATGATACTAATCCAGATTTTTTTAAATTTCCTAGAGATTATATACAGATACTGCAGAATAACTTTCTAAATAATCAACGTATATCTCTAGTATATTTTTCAGCATGGTATTTTAGGCTTAGGGGCATTGAGTGCAATGATTCTTGGTTAGAAAATCCAAATGTTGATCTATATAAAGCATTTACTAGGGTCTGCACAAAAACATTGGTAGAAGAATTAAAATTGACAGATAGTGAGTTAAATGAACTATTCTATCATGATGAGGATGAGGTAATACCATATTCATCAAATAAAATAAGTGGGACTGATTTAAGAGGCCATTTACAATTTGCTAAGGATAGTATTCCTGAAATAAAAGAATTACCAAGAGGAGGAATTGATTATATGAGTGATACAAAAGATATTGAAATCCAAAAGACTGAAGAGTTATCACAACCAACAGGAAATAATATTACTGTTGATAGTTTAAAATCATTATTAAATGCATCGAAGCAAGTTATTCTATATGGTGCACCAGGAACAAGCAAATCACACATTACAAACAAAATAAAAGATGATTTTGAAGACTCAGCCATGATACAATTTCATGCAAGTTTAACCTATGAGCAGTTTATAGGGGGGGATTTCCGTAGATTCTGATGGTAAATTTGTATCGAAGCCAGGTATTTTTCTTGATTTTTGTGAGCGAGCAAGAAGAGAAGAGGAGAATGGAAAGAAGTATTTGTTTATTATTGATGAGATTAATAGAGGAAATGTATCAAAAATATTTGGAGAAACAATACTGACTCTTGATAGAGAGTATACAGCTGATTTAGTAAGTCCCGTAATATGGGAAGGTAATTCTGTCAAAAAATTCTCCATTCCTTCTAATGTTTACATTATTGCAACGATGAACTCTGCCGATAGAAGTATTGCTCAGATAGATTATGCAATTAGACGAAGATTTGCCTTCGTTAAGTTTTATCCTAATTATGAGCTTGTTGAATCTATTTCAGATTGCACGGAATTATCAGATATAAAACCATATGTTTTGTTTAAGAGTATTAATAAGGCGCTTCTTAATGTTCTTAAAGACGAAAATATGCTTCTTGGACATGCTTACTTTATACCTAAATGGGCAATTCAAGATGATAAGAAAATACATTGGACTCCAGAGGTATTAAAAGTATTGATTAATTATTATGTGTTGCCAATCATTGAAGAGTATACATATGGTAATAGTAGATATCTGGCAAATATTCTTGGAAGCACAATACCAACACGAATAGATGATAACGACTTGTTTATAAGCGAAATAAAGAAGCAGTTTAGAGTAGATTAATAGGGGGGTATTTATATGAATGAAATTCATATACCTCAAGGTGGGTCGTTAAGACTTAATGAAGATGAAATAAGTGTTTTGAGTTCAACATTTAAAAATATTGGTGTTGATATATCTTGTATTGATTTTAACCAAGGGATTGTTTCTTTTCCACAAGCATATGTTGGTTATATTAGTTTGCCAGGTAGAAAAATAATTATTAATCCAAAACATGAAGGAGTTACTTTTAAGCATATTCTGCGTATATACTATTTTCTATACACGTCAGATTCTTCAGATCTAGATGAACCTATTTATGATGTGGATGCTGAAAAATCGTATGATATAATTCAAAATTTTGTACATGAATTAGAAATTGTAACTAAGAAAGGGTTGCCTGTAGAATATAAAAATAGGAGAAACACTCTTCAGTATCTACGTGGCAATATTAATCTTACAAATACAGCATTGAATGTAAAACTTGGCAAAAAAGAAATCTTTGATTGTGAATATGATGAGCTGTCTCATGATGTTCCTATAAATCAGGTTTTATATAAGGCACTAAAAAAAGCTGCGCAGATGGTGGATTTAGGCACTGGATCTCTATTAAGTAAAAGTTTTCATGATGTATCTGAGGTTTTCGAAGTACCACAAAATATACAATTAAACACTAATACAAAGTACTGTAAAAAGGTAATGACACTTGCATATATGATTTTGAATGATTTAAGTATTTCAGATTATGGCAATTCAACATATGGGCAAAACCTTTTAATTAATTTTGATCGTGTTTTTGAGGAATTTATTAAAAAGATTCTTACAGTTTATTCCGGTGATTATAACTTCACTTATTGGGATGACGAAAAGACATATGCTTTATGTAGAACACATGATAGCGAGTTTTTTAAATCATATATTCCAGATATGTTATATGGATATCAGAGTAAAAGTTTTCCCAATACAGCATATTGTATTTTAGATATGAAAAATAAAACATCAAAGCCATTTAGTAATGCTGATGTTTATCAAATGTTCTTTTATGCAAATCAGTTAAAGAGTAAAAAGGTCATTCTGTGTTATCCTGCAAGTAAAAATATAAGTAATGCTCTATTGAGTTTTGAAAACGAAGATTTTTCAATAAGAAAGATATATGCTGCATATATAAATATTGCAGGAAATACATCAAAAGACTTTAAAAATAATATATATTCTTTTATAGAGAACGTTAAGAATTTATTATAGTTGTTTATACTGAAGGGAGGTGCAAAAATTGAAAAGAGTATGCTTAGGAACAATAATAACCTTAATATATCAAAGCCGCACACGCAATGCAGACACGATTAAATCAGTGTGTAGTGGTATTTTTGCGACCTTTGGATTGGACATCAATAATTACAATAAAGAATTACCAAGTCATTTAAAGAGTGGTCATGATCCCGTGCCAGGTGACTTATTTGCAAAGGCAAGGACAATTGATATTAATGATGTAGCATCCGGAGTTGAACGTTACATTTTACCACTTATACACCCCGATAAGCATAAATGTCTGTTTTGTGCAATTAAGGATGTCATCCGAGATGATACGTACATTACTGACAGTACGATTATTGGAACTATGCCAGGGTACGAAAAAGAAAATATTTTGAAGCATGATTCCTTTTATGAATCTATTACGCTAGCAAATATTTTAACTTTTGCTATCACACAAGTAGAAAATGACAAGTTAAAAACAAATATTCGTGAAATAGGAAAAGATTATGTAGATAGTTTTTTAACTTTAAAAGAGAATCTTTTTTTCTTATCGCCTACAGTTGAAAATGATCAAGTTTCTCCACTAAAGAGAACATTGAAGGACCCAATGTTTGATAGGGTATTTCTAAAAGCTACTGATATTACAGTCTCTGCACTTGCTAACCCGACCCAAGCTTCTGTGTTTTATATCGATCCTACAAATTGTAAATTTAGGTTTAGTGGTTTAAAAGATTTTATAATTAATAATGTTGGAAGCTATGTTTTTTCTAGAGCACAGATAAAGCGTATTATAGATAGAACAAAGAATCCTGCTGCTGTAGGAGCAAATGCAATGCTGAAATTTATTACAGCATATGGTACGAAGGCGGAAACGGTGCTTGGAGAAATTTTACTCTATACATTTATGGAGCAGGAATTAGATGCTCCAAAGATTATGAGTAAGATTGAAATTGATGACTCCAATCGCAATATAGTTAGCAAGAGTGATGGAGTTCACTTGTTATCAATTAATAAATCTGGACAACCATTTCATCAACTTGTTTTTGGAGCATCGGATATTATTGGAGATTTGGGTATCTCTATAGATCGTGCCTTTGAAAAAATAATGTCGATTGAAGCTAATCAGGATATAGAATTACGAATGGTTGACAACACAACACAATGGACTATTTATGATCCAGAAGCAACAAAGTATATGGTCGAACTTATGACTCCTCAACGAAATGGTTCCTACAAACCGGATATGGCTTTTGGAGCATTTCTAGGATATACCATTAATTTAGATCAACCAGAAACGGATAGCCAAAAATATCGTACTGCTGTAAAGGAACAATTGAAAAAGGACATAGACAGAGTGCAACCATATATTATAAAGAAAATCCAAGACAATGGGCTAAGTGGATATAGTTTTTATTTTTATATACTACCTTTTAATGATGCACCGCACGAAAAAACTAGTATTATTAAAGAATTACTTGCAGGAGGTGGTATTTAATGAATCTTGTACCAAGAAATGCCACACTCGCAGAAGCATTATATAGAGATATTGAAAAAAATGAGTACTTACAAGAAATATATGGAGATCTCCTTTATAATTATTCAATAAATTTATTTCACAGCGATAGAAGACAAAGAGATATTCCTATTGCTGATGCTTTACGTTTTGCAGATCTTTTGGCGAAATCCACATATCCGATGACTGCAGATAGAGATCACTTGTGGGGGCAAGAAATTGCTATTTTACTACGTTTGCTTTATCCGGAAGATGAAGCTGTGAAGTATTATTTAGGTTCAGTGCTCTCTTCTGTTGGAAATTATCGCGGCTTAATGTCAAAAACTATTGAAGGATTTCATAGTGAAGATTTTTTTGACAGTGTGTATTATGAGTATGATAAAGAAGAACACCGAATTCCCGGAAAAGAGAAGGAGTATTTTTTTAATGATCAAATGATGGTATACAAGGGGCTAGAAGAAAAATTTTTTAGTTACTCAGGGCCTACATCAATGGGAAAATCATTTGTTGTACAAACTTATATTCAACAACAAATTGAAAATGGATCAACTGAAAACTTTGCTATTCTTGTACCAACTAAAGCGCTTATTAATGAAGTGAAGAGTAATATGATAGGAGCTTTACAAGGAAAACTTAAAGATTTGAATTATCGTGTTGTGACCGCATCTGGGGATTTGGTATTGCAACAAGACCACCATTTTATTTTCATTATGACTCCAGAACGTTTGCTTCATATGTTGATTGAACGAGAGAATATATGTATCGATTTCTTATTTATAGATGAAGCACACAAAATATCTAGTCGTGGTGGAAGAAGCTCTTATTATTACAAAGTTCTTACTCAGCTTGGAAAAATGCAACAACTTCCGACAGTAATATTTGCTTCTCCAAATATTCCTAATCCTGAAATTTATATGAAAGCAATTCCTGGGATAGAAAAGACACAGATGAAAAAGCTGAAATCGAAGTTTGCTCCGGTATGTCAGTTTAAATACTTTTTAAATGTACCTGAACGAGGTGGCTACTATTACAATGATTATAGTAAGAAATTAGAGCGCTGTTATACCTTGCCAGAAAGACAAGAACTTTGTGACATTGTTGCTATGGTTGGGCAGGATAAACAAAATGTTGTATACTGTAGTTCTCGCAAAAGTGTTCTGGAACAGGCAGTTAAGTATGCACAAAATATAACTCCTAAAAAGGATAACGAACTCATAGCACTTGCTGCAGAGATCAGAAAAGAAGTACATGACGATTGTTATCTTGCTGACTTGATTCTTAGAGGTGTTGCATATCATGTAGGGTATTTGCCTGCAAATATTAGACTTCGTATAGAAAAGAGCTTTGAAAAAGGGGATTTAAGAACTATTTTTTGCACAAGTACGCTAGTAGAGGGGGTAAATCTCCCTGCAGATAATCTTTTTATTACGAGTTATCGAAATGGTCTAAGTAATATGGATGAAGTAGATTTTAGAAATCTTATTGGACGTGTTGGAAGAATCAAATATAACTTGTATGGAAATGTTGTGCTTGTGAGGCTAGACGATAAACTTAAAACCGAACGATATAAAGAATTACTTACTAATGATGTACCACCACAAGAATTATCTATCGAAATTAAGAATAACACAGATTGTATGAGTGAACTTATTAAGGATCTTACTGATGGCGATGTTGAAATGAGTACTTGTCATGAAAAAGCAACGGAAACAGATTTTGAAGCACTTAGAAAGTTTGGTCTTATTTTAATTCGTGATTTAGCGAATGGTGATAGAACTCCAGTTTCACAGAAATTTGAAGAGTATCTTACGGATAAACAAAAAAGACGTATTATTGAAAACTTCCCAATTGAGAGTACAAGTGATGACATCACAATTTCACATGATCAGGCAGATAATTTGCATGATGCCATCATTCAAGGTCTTCATTATCCAGAGATAAATGGAGAAAATGATGAAGTGGATTTTGAAGAGTTAGTTGATTTTATGATGAAACTACGAAGAATTTTCAAATGGGATATTTATGAAAAAGAAACTTTAGGTAGACCTGGAACTAATAAATTTGATTCAGTAATTAGGTGGTATTCTACTATTCTGCTTCGTTGGATTCGTGGTAACGGATTGCAAGTATTAGTTAGCAGTGCCATTTCTTTTAAGGAAAAGAATCCAAGTACAGGTGTATGGTCTGGGAAATATAGAGTTGATGAAGTATATAATCCCAACTCGAAGTATCATAAAAATTTAGTGATTGCTGAATCATTAAGTGTAATAGAAAATGTTTTGCTGTTTAGCATTGCTAATTATTTTAGGAAGTTTTCACTTGAATATAAATCAGTACATCAAGTAGATAATTTTGATAATGATTGGTATGAATTTGTAGAGTATGGAACGATAAATCCGGACACAATATTTTTACAACAAAATGGATTTTCTAGAGAAGCTTCTTTGTTTATACAAAAGCCATCAAATTATTCTAAGTATATGGTAGTGGTGGAAGGTGTAAAGAAAATAAAACTAAGCATTTTAAAATGTGGAAATATAGGAGTAGAGACTGAAGCTGCAGATATTCAGTACAATGTTCCAGAACTGTTTATAGAATAAAAATGGAAGCTATAATAGCCTCTTGCGAAAGCAAGGGGCTTATTTTTTTTACAATTTTTACTTTCCCAATTCACTCCCAATTCTCACCCAAAATCCTCCCAACTTAGGCTGTATTTTTAAATACCAACAATTTTTATAATAAAAGTGACCAAAGTGATTCGGTCAAATTTGAAAGAAAGCGAGTTGATACATATGGCAAAGAATTCAAAACAGACTTCTAAACGAGTTGCTTCTAAAGCAAGTTCAATTCTTAGAGATGGTCGTTATGGAAGTAAAGCAAAGTCTGTAGCAGGCAGTGCACTAGCACAAACTAAAAAGGGCAGGTAGGTGCCTAAAAGTACAAGTAACTATTTTATAAATAGTACTTTGCAAATTAGGGGGTGGGTTTTAGACAACTCACTTACTAAGCAGTGACTGATTAATAAATCGGCCTGCACAATTAAATTATCACAGAGCCTGATTAGCTATAGGGCGATGGGATACATCATACGGCACTCACGGATTTATTCGTGGGGTGCTATGTGAGGTACCTCTATTTTTCTATGGCTATTTTTAGGCAAGGAGTCGGTGCTTCATATAGCATCGGCTCTTTTTGTATCCCTTCGTCCTACTGCAATCAGCAGAAAGGAAAGGGATTTTTATGAAAATCAAAATACGTTATGAGAAAGAATTTACAACATTTGAACTAAACCTATCGGACATTAAAGGCTGGTTAAACATTGACTTGTTACCAGACGAATCAGAAGAAGAGTTTGAAGAACGAGTACAAGAAGAGATAGACACTCAGTACAACCGTCCAGAATACAATGTCATGCATAAGCAAGAAAGGCATAAAGGATTTGCAGTTTCTACAAAGGATGAAAACGGCGAGGAAACTGGTGATTTTGAACCAAGTATGAGTGAGGTGGTGGATCCGTCTATATTCCTTAAAGATGAGATTGATAGAGAAAGTAAAGAAAACTATGAAGCAGTTAAGGAGTTCGTTTATTCAGTTTTGAAACCAGATGTTGCTGATTTATTCATGTCAGTACGAATTGATTGGGTGTCAATCAATGAAAAAGCAGAATCAATGCTAAGCCGAGATGCCTTCGAAACGGAGGAGGAATACAACAAGGCAGTTTCAAGACTTGCCAACGCTATCACACAAAAATTAAAGAGGGCGAATAAAAATTTAGAAAAAAATTTTTCAAAAGCGTCAGATTTTGGTCTCTCCCAAGGCTACCAAGTAGAAGGCAGTAGTTCCTTCAAAGAAATTTAAGGAGGTAGCTAATATGAAAGAGCTAATCAAAATTGACTATAACAGTGAACGCCCTACTGTAAATGGACGAGAATTGCATGAATCTTTACAGATTAAAACAACCTACAAGGATTGGTTTCCTAGAATGTGTGAGTATGGATTTGAAGAAGGAAAGGACTTTTGCTCAATTTTGAGCGAAAGTACTGGAGGAAGACCTGCTACAAATCATCAGCTGACAATCGATATGGCTAAACAGTTATGTATGATTCAAAGAACTGAATTAGGCCAAATGTTTAGAAAGTATTTCATTCAAATTGAAGAGCAATGGAACTCTCCAGAAGCAGTAATGGCTAGAGCCTTACAATTTGCCAATAAGAGACTGGTAGCTGTTGAAAAGGAAAATTTGAAACTTCTAAATACAGTAGCACTTCAGTCGCAGCAAATTGCAGAGATGAAGCCAAAGGTTAGTTATTACGATATTGTTCTTGACTGTAAGGATCTTCTTTCAATGAGAGCAATAGCAAAAGACTATGGGAAATCTGCTCAATGGATGAATAATTTCTTACATGATTTGGGAGTTCAATTCAAGCAGTCAGATATTTGGCTATTGTATCAAAAGTATGCAGAGGAAGGTTATACCAGCACAAAGACACATAACTATCTTGGAACAGATGGAGCAAATCACTCTAAGGTTCATACTTACTGGACTCAAAAGGGCAGACTATTTATCTATGACCTAATGAAACAAAACGGTATCTATCCACTTATAGAACAGGAGGCACAGGATGAGTAAGACATATAAGAAACATCTTGAAAATCCAAACTTCAGACCACTTGCATATATCTGCTCTCCATATAGTGGTGATAAAGAGTTAAACATTAAGAAAGCCATTCATTATGCGGAACTTGCCTATAAGAATGGTGCAATTCCTGTAACTCCACATCTCTTGTTTCCTTTTATGGATGATAGAGATTTAGAACAAAGAAAAGATGCACTTTTTATGGATATCGTACTTCTTGGTAAATGCCAGGAAGTATGGGTCTTTGGTAGTGAAATCACTGAAGGCATGAAGAGAGAACTTGAGGTTTCCAAAAAGAGAAAACAAGTCATTAAGTATTTTACAAGTGAGGGTTTGGAGGTTAAGACAAATGCTAAATTTTAATTGTTATGATGCTACTTGCATCGGAAATAAGAATAACTGCCTTTATCCTAATATGGTCACGGTTGTTAATAGGGATAGCTTTATAAAAGCTATCTCTTTTGACCATGTTACAGCAGAGTTTCAAGGCAGTTATAGAAGTAAAGATAAGTTTATAACTTCTAATTGCATACCTATGGACTGTGATAATGACCACTCAGATGATGAAAAAGACTGGGTGACACCTTTTGATGTGGCATTAGCCTTTCCAGGAGTATGCTTTTTTGCATCATATAGCAGAAACCATATGAAGGTAAAAGGAAATAAGTCAGCAAGACCAAGATTTCATGTCTATTTTCCAATTGAAGAAATAAATGATGCTGGAGAATATTCAAGTTACAAAGAACAACTTTTTAAAGAGTTCTCATATTTTGATGATAATGCTTTAGATGCTGCCAGATTTATTTATGGCATTCCAAATCCGGAAGTAGAACTATATGATGGGGAGCTTTCAATTATCGATTTTCTAAAAGAAGATGAATTTGCAAAGCTGGATGAAAATGTAATAGAAAGTGGCAGTAGAAATAACACTATGAGCCATATTGCTGGCAAGCTAATAAAAAGGTTCGGGGCAAGTGATGAGGCACATGAGAAATTTTTAGAACAGGCAACTAGATGTGATCCTCCTCTATCTGATGAAGAACTATCAACCATTTGGAATAGTGCTAAAAAATTTGGAGATAAGGTTTCAAACCAAGAAGGATATATACCACCGGAGCAGTACAATCTTGAACTTCAGCTTATGCCAGAAGATTTTTCAGATGTTGGCCAAGCGATAATTTTAGCAAGGGAGTATGGAGATAAACTGAGATATTCTCCTGCTACCGATTTTCTTGTATATAATGGACGCTTTTGGGAAGAGTCACAGCCTAATGCTCAAGCAATAGCACAAGAGCTGACAGCAAGACAACTTGAAGAGGCGGAGATTGAAATTCAAAAGGCAATAAATGAGATGAGCAAAAATGGGGCATAGGCACTTATTGCTGCAGTTGGACCAAAGAAAGCAAGTGCTCAGTTTAACAGAGAACAAGCAAGGTCTTTTGAAAAGTATGAGCAGGCTGAATCTTATCGTAAGTATGCAATTAAAAGAAGAGATACGAAATATATCTCCGCAGCACTAAAGGAAGTTAGACCTATGGTTCAAATCGAACAGTCGATGCTTAACGCAGATGAATTTCTGCTAAACACACCGTTTGAAACTATAAATCTTGTAACAGGTAGTAAAAATAATCACGAGGCATCTGACTATATTACAAAACAAACAACGGTATCACCTAGTGAAGATGGTAAAGAAATCTGGGATGATGCACTTAACACTTTCTTTGTAAATGATGATGCCCTTATTTCCTATGTTCAAAAAATAGTGGGACTTGCATCAATAGGAAAGGTTTATGTTGAGGCTCTTATTATCGCATATGGTGAG
>CABURZ010000002.1 GCA_902494065.1 uncultured Sneathia sp.
AGGTTTCTATTTTAATGAAATCTATTTTAAATGTCGCATCTACAAATTTTTTAACAAAAATTGCTTTTATTTTGCTTTTTGTTATTATAGGCTGTGTAATTTATTTAGTTTCTAATGTAGAAAGTAATATAAAGGGGTCTGGTATTTCTACAATTTATGCTTTAATAGATAATGTGATGAAAATAAATATCAAAAAAACTTTGGTTTATAAATTTTTTGCAAGCATTGTAACTGTTGGTATGGGACTAACACTAGGTCGTGAAGGTCCATCAGTTCAATTAGGTGGACTAGTCGGAAGTTTAATTCATTCTTTTACTAAACTAGATGACAAGTATAAAAAATACTTTATAGGATCTAGTAGTGGTGCAGGACTAGCTGTTGCATTTAATGCTCCTCTAACAGGAGTTCTATTTAGTATAGAAGAAATTTATAAAAAGACTACAAAAAAAGAATTTTTAAGTTCTAGTGTAACAGTTTTTTCAGCTATAATTGTATCTAATATCTTACTTGGAATTAAACCTGCACTTTTAAATGTTCCTAAAATAAAGCATTTTAATTTAAGAATGTATCTATACATAATAATATTTGGGGTTATAGTAGGATTATCTGGAGTACTTTTTAGCTTAATAATGTTTAATAGTAAAAAAATTTTAAATTTTTTAAAACTACCTAATTTAATTAAATTTTTAATACCTTTTGTAGTTACTGCAATATTCTTACTAATAGATAAAAATTTATTTGGTGCTGGAGAAAATTTGATAATGCTACCTTTGGAAGGAAACGAACCTTTACGTACACTGATATTTCACTATTTGATAAAACTATTTTTACTATTTTTAGTATTTAGTGTTGATGTGCCAGGTGGTAGTCTAGTACCACTACTAGTACTTGGATCATTAATAGGTAATATTTACGCTAATATACTTGTAAATTTTGGTATAATAAATCCTAATTTAATATTAGCTTTTTCAATGATAGGTATGGCAGGACATTTCTCAAGCATAGTGCGTGCTCCACTAACTGCTATAATTTTAGTTTTAGAAATGACTAATGGTTCTTTTGATTATCTTTTAGCTGTTGCTATAGTTAGTTTAATATCTTATGAAGTAGCTGAATTTATTAAAATAGATCCATTTTATGAAAAATCATACGAAGATTTGAAGGTGAAATTAAATGCTAGAAACAGACAGAATTAAACTTAGAAATTGGAAAATAAGTGACGCAGAAAATTTATACAAATATGCAAGCGATGAGCTTGTAGGCCCACTTACAGGCTGGAGTCCTCATAAAAATGTAGAAGAAAGCAAAAACATAATACAGAACTTTTTTAACAAAAATACTTTTGCAATAGTTTTAAAAGAGACTAATGAAATAGTTGGAAGTATAGGACTTTGCCAACCTAAAATTGAAAAATATGTAGCTTTAGATGAAATGGAAGTAGGTTATTGGATAGCAAGACCTTATTGGGGTCAAAGAATTGCTCCTGAAGCTATGGAGTTAATTAAAGAATATTCTTTCAATACTTTAAAGTTAAAAAAATTATGGTGCGTAGCAAATGAACATAATTTAAATTCAAGACGTGTACAGCAAAAATGTGGATTTGAAGTTCAATTTAAAAATAACGGTAAAGTGTATACCGCTATAGATAATAAGAGATGACTTGCGTCATCTCTTTATTATATTATTGCTTCTACTATATATCTTATCACAAATAATATAGCTAATATATACATAACTATTGAAACTTGTCTATGTTTACCTGTCAATACTTTTATTATTACATAACTTACTATTCCGAATACTATTCCATTTGCTATAGAATAAGTTAGTGGCATCATTATTATTGCTAAAAATGATGGTAACCCGTCTGTAAAATCATTAAAGTCTACTTTAGATATATTACTTATCATAAATAGACCAACTACTATTAAAGCTGATGCTGTTGCACAACTTGGTATAATTGAAAATATAGGCTCAAATACTAACGCTATTAAAAATAGTACGGCTGTTGTTAGTGCTGTTAGTCCTGTTCTACCACCTTGAGCTACTCCACTTGCACTTTCAACAAATGTTGTTACTGTAGATGTTCCTAACACAGCTCCTGCTGTTGTTCCTATAGCATCTGCAAATAAAGCTTGTCTTGCTTTAGGAAGATTACCGTTTTCATCTAACATATCTGCTTTTGATGCAACTCCAACTAATGTACCAACTGTATCAAATAAGTCAACAAATAAAAAGGCAAACATTGCAACTAACATATTAAATGTAAAAATATTGTTAAATTCAAATTTAAAAAATATAGGACTTATACTTGATGGCAATCCAACTAAACTATGTGGCAAACTTGTTACCTTAAGCGGTATTGCAAGTATAGTTGTAATAACCATACCTAGTAGTATTCCACCTGGCACATTTTTATAAACCAACACTATTGTTACAATTATACCGAATAATGTTAAAAGGCTCACAGGACTAAATAAATCACCTAAAGCTAATGGTACACCTTGTCCTACAACTACAAGACCTGATTGATATAGTCCTAAAAACGCAATAAATAAACCTATTCCTGCACTAACCGCATTTTTTAATGAAAGCGGTATAGAATTTACTATAGCTTCTCTGACTTTTGTTAATGTTAAAAGTATAAAAACTATACCTTCTAATAATACAGCTGTCAACGCAAATTGCCAACTTAAACCTTTACCTATAACTATAGTATACGCAAAGTATGCATTCAATCCCATGCCAGGTGCTAATGCAAATGGATAATTTGCATATATAGCCATCACACAAGTTGCAATAAATGATGATATTGCTGTTGCTGTAAATATTGCACCTTTATCCATACCAGTTTCTGATAAAATGCTAGGATTTACAATTAAAATGTAAGCCATAGTCATGAAAGTTGTGATACCTGCTAAAACTTCTGTTTTAACAGTAGTTCTGTTTTCTTTCAATTTAAAGAAATTTTCTAAAAATGAGTTCATATTCTCCCCCTTATCATTTTTAAAAAAATAACTTAAAAGGAAACTTGTTCACTAAATTTAAAGCCTAGAAGGGTAGGCTTTTGCGAAACCTACCTCCTAGGCTTTTATCCTTTAGGTGTAGTGTACTATTGTACACCTGTGACGCTTGGTTAGAAACTCTACCCTAGTCACACTTTCTCTTTTAAGTTATTCTTTTCTTTACTAACTTCATCATAGCAATTAAAAATATAAAAGTCAAGCTATTTTTTAGAATTTCTATATTAAAAATAAAAAACATCAACTATTCTATTATATATTGCCCTCATAAACTACATTGTTTTAAAAAATGAAAAGAATTATTGACAAAAGTAAATATAATGGTATAATTAAAGAATCAAAAAACATACAAATTTAACACAATAACATAAAAATATGTTGATATAATTTATGCATATATAGGTGGTTAGCTATGAAAAAAGAAAAAAGTGATAAAATTGAAAGAATCCTTGAAATATACACTAAATTGTTGAACGGTAATCATATAAGTAAAGAAGAAAGTGCTAAATACTTTGGAGTTAATGACAGAAGTATTCAAAGAGATATAGATGATATACGCGATTTTCTAGCAAAAGGGCTTACAAAAGAAGGATTTACCGACACTGTAACATATGACCATAAAGAAAAAAAATATTATATGTTAAGAATAAATGAAAACAAACTTACTGATATAGAAGCATTAGAAGTTTTTAAAATTCTATTATCTAGTAGAGCTTTTACAAAAGAAGATTTATCTAGCATATTTTCTAAATTACTTACTTACGCTATACCTAAACAAAGAAAGAAAGATATCAAAGAATTAGTAGATAAATATTTGTTAATATACTCAGAACCAAAATTTATGTTCAAACACACATACAAGTTTGAGAATATAGTTTGGGCTATTAAAGACAAACAATATGTAAAGCTTGAATATATTGATGAAAATAATGAAAAAATAGTAGTAAACAAATTAAAACCAGTTTCTATTGCTTTTTCTGAATACTATTTTTATCTAACAGGTTATACTGATGAAGACTTTGTTTCTATATACAGAGTAGATAGAATTAAAAGATTAAAAGTTTTAGACGAAAAATTCAGCATTAAATACTTTGAAAATATGACTGATAAAAAGTACACTGATAACTTACAATTTATGACTGGCGGTGTTCTAAAAAAAATTGTATTTAGATATATAGGAAATGATGTAGACTATATTTTAAACAAATTTCCTAATGCTCAAATAATATATCACGACAAAAATATATACAACATTCAAATTGAAACATTTGGAGATAGTGCATTAAAATGGCTTAGTCACAGAGAAGAAATAACTAATGTAGAAATAATATAGGGGCTATTGCAAATTTAAAAAGTGATAGTCAAAAGTAAAGAAAAAGGTGCCAAATTTAAAGTGGCCCCAAGAGAGTAGACACTGAAAAAAAGATTAAATAAGCAATTGATTCCTATATTGAGTAGGAGTCAATTTTTTTAAATTTCATTGATATCTGTAATTATTGTAATAGTGCATCTACTCTTTAATTGCTTGCTCAACTTCTAAATATGTTTCACATTTTGAGAAATTAACCTCATCTTTCATATGACCAAAAAACGACTCTTGTGGTGCATTGTCCCAACAATTTCCTCTTCTTGACATTGATTGTTGTAATCCATATCTTTTCAATAATTTTTGAAATTTAGGACTCGTATAATGTGCACCTTGATCTGAGTGTATTGTAGATTCTCCTGTTAAAATTCTTTTATGCTTCTTGACTAATTTTTTTACTGTATTCAACACAAAATCAATTTTTAAGTTTTTTGATAGTTTGTATGCAAGTATTTCATTAGTTGATCCATCTTTTATAGTAGATAAATATACCATATTTGATCCTTTGTACTTTATGTAAGTTATATCTGTTAATAGTACTTTTAAAGAATATATCGACTATTACAATAACTACAGATATCAATGGAATTTAAAAAAATTGACTCCTACTCAATATAGGAATCAATTGCTTATTTAATCTTTTTTCAGTGTCTACTCTCTTGGGTTCAGTTTATTGCAACAGCCCCTTTTTTTATCTCAAATAGACTTTCAATCTGTTTAGACATATTTTATCCTTTTACATTGTTATTAAAATTTTAAGGAGGTATAATAATTTTGAGGGGGTATTTATGTTTAAACTATATAAAAAATTGTTTAACTACGCTAAAGAATATTTACAATTTGGAATTTTAGCAGTAATTTTTGCTTTTTTTTCAACAGTAAGCAATGTTATAGGTTACTACTATATTTCAAAATTCATTTATGCACTTTTACTAGAAGAAAATTTTTCTAACTTAAAGCTTTACAGTATAAGAATAGTTATTTTTCTTACTTTAAGTGCTATTTTATATGCAATTTCTGGATATATGTCACATAAATTAGGATTTAGATTAGAAACTAATTTTAGGAAAAAAGGAATAGAAGGTTTATCTACGGCTAGTTTTAGCTTTTTTGAAACTAATAGTTCTGGCGTAATCAGAAAAACTATAGATGACAATGCAGGTAAAACACATATGATAATCGCACATTTAATACCAGATAATTCAAAAGCCATACTAACGCCACTATTAATAATAATATTATCGTTTACTCTTAATATTAGAGTTGGAATAACGATATTAGTTCTTAGTATACTTTCATTAATTTTACTATTTTCTATGATGGGTAATATGGATTTCATGAAACTATATCAAGAGTCACTAGATAAAATGAGCTCTGAAACTGTAGAATATATAAGGGGGATTCAAGTAATTAAAATATTTAGTTGTAGTGTTAAAAATGTTAAAAATTTATACAAATGCATAACTGATTATTCAAATCTAGCTTACAAGTATTCAAAATCTTGTGAATATCCTTATTGCAATTATCAGTTTATATTCTTTGCATTATCAAATTTGCTAATTGTTCCCATAGTATTTATTTTTAAAGATATTAACTCTTTAAAACTACTAGCTGCAGATTTAATGGTGATATTTTTCTTTTCAGGGGTAATATTTAGTGCACTTATGAGTGTTATGTGGGTATTTTCATATGTATATGAGGCAAAATATGCCATTTCTAACCTTGAAAAGCTATACGATGATATGCATAAAAATTCAATAAAATTTGGAGATAAAACTGATTTTGATAACTATAATATAGAATTTGAAAATGTTTGTTTTTCATATAAAGATAAACTTGTTTTAAATAATTTGAGTTTTAATTTAGTAGAAAATAAGGTGTATGCCTTTGTTGGAAATTCTGGTGGAGGTAAATCAACAATAGCAAAATTAATATCTGGGTTTTATAACCTAGATAGCGGAACTATTAGAATAGGTGGAGTAGACATAACAAAATATACAGAAAACTCTATAATAAGCAATATTTCATTCGTATTCCAAGATGCAAAATTATTCAAAAAAAGTATATTTGAAAATGTCTTACTTGCAAATCCTAATGCTACAAAAGATCAAGTTATGACGGCACTTACTATGGCAGGGTGTGATGAAATATTAAATAGATTTGAAATGCGTGAAAACACTATTATAGGGTCTAATGGTGTTTACCTTTCTGGTGGAGAAAAACAAAGAATAGCCATAGCTCGTGCCTTACTAAAAAATTCTAAAATTTTAATTTTCGATGAAGCAAGTGCTAGTATAGATGCCAAAAATGAATATGAATTGCAAAAAGCATTTAAAGTATTAATGAAGAATAAAACAGTAATAATGATAGCTCACAGACTATCAAGCATCAAAAATGTTGATGAAATATTAGTAATTGACAATGGTAAAATTATAGAAAGAGGAAAACATCAAAAATTACTAGAAAATGGCGGAAAATATGCTACATATTGGGCTAAATATTTAAGTGCTAATGATTGGAGGGTAATGTAATGATTAAATATTTAATGGAAAAATTTTCTTTAACAGAAAAAGGATCAAAACAATTAATTAAATCTGCTTTTATTTCATTTTTTACTGATTTATCTACTATGCTACCTGCCATATTACTTATGATGTTTGCAAATGATGTTTTAATAAAAAAACATGTTTACAGCAAAATATACATTATATTTTCAGTAATAACTATAATAGTAATATATATTTTGCTACATATAGAATATGATAATATGTATAACACAACCTATGAAGAAAGTGCTAATTTAAGAATAGATATTGCAAATAAGTTACTAAATTTACCTCTTTCATATTTTTCAAAGCATGATTTATCAGATTTATCTCAAACCATTATGAGCGATATTGATGCATTTGAGCATGCTTTTGGTCATTCTTTAATAAAAATTGGTGGATTTATTCTATTATTCCCAACATTATTCATTCTTTTAATTTTTTCAAATATTACTATGACTTTTGCCGTAATTATACCTTCTTTTCTTAGCTTTATACTCATACCTTTAGCAAGAAATATAGGTATCAAAAACTATACAGAATATCATAATATACTAAGAAAAAATTCAGAAGCATTCCAAGAAACTATTGAAATGCAACAAGAAATCAAAAGTTTTAGCCTATGCGAAAAATTCACTAAAAATTTATTCAATAAAATGGATCAAAGTGAAAAAATACATTTAAAAACTGAAACTATTTCATTTTTAGTATTAACTATATCTAACCTTTTTTCATATATAAGCATAGCTATTGTTACGATAGTAGGATTAAATTTATTAATAAATGGTAAGATCACTATTATTTATCTAGCTGGTTTTCTACTTTTTGCACTAAAATTAAAAGAATTATTAGATACTGCAAGCGGTAGCTTTATTGAAACATATTACCTAGCTCCTAAAATCAAAAGATTAAACGATATAAGAAAACAGTTAGAACAAAAAGGAATTGAAAGAAAAATAGACAAATTTGATATAGAATTTAAAGATGTATGCTTTTCATATGAAAAGGGAAATATGATATTAAACAATATTAGTTTCAAAATACCAGAAAATAAAGTAACAGCACTTGTTGGAATAAGTGGTTGTGGTAAAACAAGTATACTAAGACTTATTTCACGTCTTTACGACTATAATTCTGGTAAAATTCTAATAGGCAAAAATGAAATCTCAAACATTTCTACTAAATGTCTATTTGATAAAATATCAATAGTGTTTCAAGATGTAATACTTTTTAACACTAGTATTTTAGAAAATATTCGTATAGGCGATATTAATGCAAGTGATGAAAAAGTAGTAGAGGCTGCAAAATTAGCAAATTGTACTGAATTTATAGAAAACTTAAAAGATGGATTTGATACAATAATAGGTGAAAATGGTGTTTCATTATCTGGAGGTCAAAGACAAAGAATAGCTATAGCTCGTGCATTTTTAAAAGATGCCCCTATACTTATACTAGATGAATTAGGTGCAAACCTTGATGTTGATAATGAAAAGAAAATTCAAGAAAGCTTAAACAAATTGATACGAAACAAAACTGTAATAATTATATCTCATAGATTAAAATCTATAGAAAATGTAGATAATATTATAGTCTTAGACAAAGGAAAACTTGAATGTCAAGGAACACATGAATATGTCTTAAAAAATTCAAAAGTATACAATGATTTACTAGAAAAAACAAATCTTGTAGATGCTTTTAAATATTAATAACTGAAAAAATTTAAATTTCTAAAAACTCCTAAAATAAAGGGAACTAAACATTCCCTTTATTTTATACCCAAATAAGCTTTATTGAAAAAAATAAATTAACATGCTAGTATATTTCTAGAGGTGTTTAGAAATGAAGAGAATATTAATGTATATACTTATGCTACTAAGTTTTACATCTTTTGCAAAAATTAAGGTAGGTATAACTATGCTACCGTATTATTGTTATGTTGCTAATATAGTTGGTGATAAAATGGAGGTTGTTCCTCTTGTTCCAGCTAGTGTCAATGCTCACACATATGACGCAACTGCACAGGATATAAAAAGATTAAATCATGTTGATGTTGTTGTTGCTAATGGAATAGGACACGATGTGTTCTTAAATGATATGCTACGTGCTACAAAACGCCACATACCTGTAATTAACGCTAATAAACGAACTACTTTGATGAAAATTGCAGGTCAAAGACATGGAAATCAAGTAAATCCTCATACGTTTATATCAGTAACTCAAAGTATTCAACAAATAAATTACATTGCTCAAGAGTTGGGTAAAATAGATAAAAAAAATGCAACATACTATAGACAAAATGCTATAAAATATACTAGTAGATTAAGAAATATTAAAAATGAAGCATTAAAAAAAGTTAGAGGTAAATCTAGAAATATTAAAATTGCAACAACTCACGGTGGTTATGACTACTTGTTAAATGAGTTTGGGTTAAGTGTTACAGCTGTTGTAGAACCATCATATGTACAAAGCCCAAGTATTACTGACGCAAAATTAGCTATTAAGAAAATGAAAGAAAGTCATGTTAGAATATTATTTGATGAAAAAGTTTCAAATCATAAATTAGCAAAAACAATATTTAAAGAAACTGGTGTTCATGTTGCAACTCTAAACCATATGACTAATGGTGCTTACAAAAAAGAAGCATTCGAAATTGCACTAAGAGATAATATGAACTCTGTTACTAATGCAATATTAAAGGTTAGTAAGTGATAAAATGAAAAAGACAAATGCGATGAGAATATTAGATTCAAAAAAAGTAAAATACGAAGAAATTGAATACGATACATCAAAGGGTATATCTGGTGTTGATGTTGCATTAAATACTGGAGAAGATCCAGAATATGTTTTTAAAACTTTAGTAACTTTTTCAAATAAAAAAGAATACTTTGTATTTGTAATTCCATCAATTTATGAGCTAAATCTAAAAAAAGCTGCTAATGCAGTTGGTGCTAAAAAAATAGATATGCTCGCACAAAAAGATCTTTTACCACTAACAGGATATATTCATGGTGGTTGCTCACCTATAGGTATGAAAAAATTATTTAAAACATTCATACATGAGAGTGCCAAAGATAAAGAATATATATTTGTTAGTGGAGGAAAAGTAGGCTTACAAGTTAAAATCAATCCACACAATTTAATTGATTTAATAAATGCAAAATATGCAGATTTAATAAAAGAGAAGATGTAAATCTTCTTTTTTATTTTCAACAAATAAAAAAATCCCTCTGTTATAGAAGGATTTTCAAACCGAATAATTTATATACTGCACCATCGGCAAGCAGTCTTTATATGTATATATAACCTAATTTATTAAAATATTTCAAATATCTTTTTTGTTTTTCATTTTTCTTTTTTAATCTAAATTTTCTAGCATTGCAAGATACGCTGCTCCATATATTCCTGCATCATTGCCTAGTATTGCTGGTTTAATTTCCAAACCTTCTAATACAGGTGGTAGTGCAAATTTTTTCATTTTTTCTTTTATTCTATCAAATAATAAATCTCCTGCTAATGCTACTCCTCCACCTATTACTACTACTTGTGAATCTACAAGGTTTAATACATTTGATATTCCTAGTGCTAAATATTCACATACTTCATCTACTATTTCTAAAGAAAATTTATCATTATTTTTAGCTGCATCAAACACATCTTTTGCTTCAACTGTTCTATCTTTTGTCATTTGATACAATAAATTATTTTTATTGACTGCTAATCTAGAATTTGCTTCTCTTACTACACCTGTTGCTGAAGCATATGCTTCAAAACAACCTTTTTGCCCACAACCACATAATCTACCATTAGCAACTAGTTTCATATGACCAACTTCTCCGCCTGCTCCTACTTTACCACTAATTAATCTACCATTAGCAACTATTCCTGCTCCTACACCTGTTCCTATTGCAATACCTACTACATCTGTATATCCTTTTGCTGCACCTACCCAACATTCACCTAAAGTAATTACATTGGCATCATTATCAATGTATACTGGGACTTTTAACTCTTCTTCAAATATTTTTGCAAGATTCAAATTCTTTTCCCAATCAAAATTTGCAAAAAATTTAACTACTTTCTTTTTAATAACAGGCCCTGGTATACCTATACCCAATGAATTTAAATCCTTTATATCAATTTTTGAAGAATTTAATTCATTTAACAATATGCTACAAATTCTTTTTACTGTTATAGCAACACCATCTTTAGAATTTGTTTTAATATTTAATTTAAATATTAAATTACCCTTTTCATCTACTAATCCTATCTTGGTATTTGTACCTCCAAGATCTATTCCTCCATAATACTTCATTGTTTCTCCTATATATCAAATACAATATTTTTTAAAACTGTCATCGCAAGTAGACTATGGTGTATCCCTTGTACACCTATTCCACTATCTTTAACTCCTAAAAATGGAAAGTTGTCTGGCCCTCTTTGTGTCTTATTATTTATATGTACACTTCCAACTTGTAGTTTTTTTGCTATATCAAATGCCTTTTTCATATCATTTGTAAATACAGAGCTTTGTAAGCCATAATTTGAACTATTTGCTACTTCTATAGCCTCTTTTATATCTTCAACTTCTATTATAGGTAACACAGGTCCAAAAGGTTCTTCAAAGTATACATCCATATCTTTTTTAACATTATCTAGAACACAGGGATAAATCAAATTTTTTTCTCTTTTATTTCCAATTAATACCTTTGCTCCTTTTTGTATCGCATCATCAATTAATTTTTGAACAAAATCTGCTGATTTATCGTCAATTAAAGGAGTAATATCTGCATTATCTAAAGGATTCCCTACTTTTAATTTTTCTACTTTTTCAACTATTAATTTTAATAACTTTTCTTTTACATTTTTTTGTACTAATACTCTTTTTATCGCAGTACATCTCTGACCTGAATAATTAAATGCTCCTTTAACAATTTCTGTTGATGCCTTTTCTAAATCTGCATCTTGCAAAACTATAGCTGCATCTTTTCCGCCTAATTCCATTAAAAGACCTTTTAATCCCGCCTGATTTGAAATTTTTTTACCTACACTTGTACTTCCTGTAAAATTGATGAATGCAACATCTTTATGAGTATTAATATAGTCACCTATTTCACGCCCATAACCTGTAACTAATTTTAAAATATTATTAGGCAAAATAGAATTTAAAATTTCAACTAATTTTGTACAAACTATTGACCCTTGTGTAGGAGGTTTAAATAGTACAACATTACCTGTTATTATAGCGGGTATAATTTTAGATAAAGATAAATTAATAGGATAGTTAAATGGTGCTATACATAGTATAATTCCTAAAGGTTGTCTTATAGATAGACAAACTTTATTAAATGCTCCATAAGAGTCTCCTGTATAAGTTTTAGGTTCTATCCTTTTAGCTTCTTCTATAGTGTATTTTATCATATCTACGGATCTTAATATTTCAGTTAAACTATCTTTATATGATTTTGATATTTCTTTTGACATTATATTAGCTAGTGTACTTGCATTTTCTCTGATTGCTTCGCCGCATTTATAAAGTAATTCTGATCTATATAGGATATCAGATTTGCTAAATTCTTCATAGCCTTTTTTTAAATCTTCTATAATCTTATCTATATCTTCTTTTGTCATAGCTTGTGTTTGACCTAAGTATTCGCCATCTACAGGGGAATAAATTTTAATTGTGTTCATTTAACTTTCTCCTTTAACCACTTTTCGATTTTTTCATAAACTTTTATTCTATTTATTTCTAAAATATTATTATTTCTACCTATATTATTTTTAAAAATACTTATATTTCTTATCTTATTATTTATACGTATAAGATATTTTTTTATTTTATCACTATTAATTCCTTCATCGCAACCACCATATATATTTAATATATTAGCATCATCGCGTATATTTTTAAAGTTTTTTTTCAAAAATCTAAGCAATCTTAAAACATCATTGAAATATGCTGGGCTTGCACTTATTTTATACATAGACTCTTTTTTCAATTTTTGCCTAATGCTAGGATCACTAGTTACAAATCCAAAACTTCCTTCTTTAATATATTTTTTACTTGTAAAATAATATTTATTTAATCTACTATTTGTTACACCTAATGTTTTTTCAATTTTTGATAAACTAATATTAGCAGTTGTAGCAAGCAAATTTTCCATAAATATTGATGAAGTTACAAGATACTTAAAATTGCTGTTTATAAAAAGATAATATGCAATATTAGCTCCTATACCTTGCCCCATAAGGATAATATCATTATAGCTAACATTTTCAAAAATTTTATGAATAAATCCACTCATATCAGCTAATACACCCTCTATTCCGTTTTCTCCAAAATCGGTATATTCTTTTTGTCTAAGTTCACCATTTCCCATATACTCAGGTATATATACATCATATCCCTTATCAAAAAAGTATTGTCCCATTTCTTGGTATAAATCTATAGATTCAAACATTCCATGTATGAAAATTATTTTTTTTATATTGGGTTTATTATGTGTAAATTTTAAATATGGTATATTTTCTTTATTAAATCCTTGAAAATACTCTTTAATCATTTTCAATTTCTCCTTGCTTTTTATTAAATTATACCATTATTTGCAAAAAATTTGCAAAAATTTTTGAATATATTTTTTTTATACATAAATAAAATGGACTTTTATAACTTTTTATAATAAGTATTTTTTCTATTTTTTTTAATATCTGTTGACTTTTTTTTAAAAAACGTTATAATAAGGGTAATTATTTGATAATAGGAGGTTATTTTCATGACAAAAAGAGAAAGACAAATATATGAATTAATTAAGTCTCGACCTAGTATAACACAAAATCAAATTGCAAGAGAATTGAAAATTTCTCGTGCTAGTGTTGCTGTACATATAACCCACATAATACAAAAAGGATTTATACTTGGAAGACAATATGTTATAAAAAACGATTCTGCAGTATTAATAATAGGTGCTTGTAACTTAGATTTACAAGGAGTTCCAAATGACAATTTAAATTATCATGACTCTAATATAGGTAAAATCAATATAGGTTTAGGAGGTGTTGGAAGAAACATAGCAGTTAACCTAAAAAGTTTAGTTCCTAATGTTAATTTTATTACAGTTTTAGGAGAAAATTTTTATAGTAACAAAATTATGGATGATTTAAATATTAGAAAAATAAATACTACTGATATTCTAAGAGTACCTGATGAGTTAATTTCTATGTATTTGTCTATTTTAGATGAAAATGGAGAAATGGTTGCAGCTATCTCTGATATGGATATTATGCGTCATTTAACACCAGAATTTCTAAAATCAAAAATTGATATAATAAATAGTGCTGAAATAATAGTAATAGATGCAAACTTACCACAAGATAGTATAGAATATCTTGCAAGCTTAAAAAAAGAAAACCAAAAATTAATAGTAGACACTGTTTCAGTTAAAAAAGCTGACAGAATTAAAAATATTTTAGATAAAATTGATGTATTAAAAACTAATAAACTAGAAACAGAATCTTTATTTAATACTACATTCAAAAACAAAAAAGAAGTTAGACAAGCAATGAGAGAACTTTTAAGCAAAGGAGTTAAAAATATTTATTTAACTCTAGGGCATGAAGGTGTTCTTGCTATGAATAATAAAAAATCTCTTAAATTGCCTCTACCAGCAGTTAAAAACGTGATAGATGTTACAGGTGCTGGAGATATATTCACAGCAGCTCTTGTTTTCTGTGCTAAAAATGATATTTCTCTTTCAAAGAGTGCAAAAGTTGCCCAAGCAGCATCTGCAATTAAAATATTACAAAAAGGTACAGTACCAGAAAACTTCTCATTTGATTTATTAAATGAACAAATGAAAACATTATATAATCAAAATATATTCTCAGGAGATGATGAAGATGAATTTTAATAATTTCTTAGAAATTAATCCCATTATAAAAGAAGCATTAGATAACAATAAACCTGTTATAGCTCTAGAATCAACAATAATTTCACACGGTATGCCATACCCAAAAAATGTAGAAACAGCCCTAGAGGTTGAAAAATTAGTTAAAGAAGCAGGTTGCGTACCAGCTACTATAGGAATTATACATGGAAAATTAAAAATTGGTTTAACTAGCGAAGAAATTGAAATTTTAGGTAAAGAAGGATTAAATGTTATAAAAGTAAGTAGACGTGACATACCATATGTTGTTGCAAACAAATTAAATGGTGCTACAACTGTTGCAGGTACTATGATAGCAAGCCATCTAGCTGGAATTAAAATTTTTGCAACTGGTGGTATAGGAGGTGTTCACAGAGGTGCACAAACTACTATGGACATATCTGCTGACCTTGATGAATTATCTAAAACTAGTGTTGCTGTAGTATGTGCTGGTGCAAAATCAATATTAGATTTAAAATTAACTTTAGAATATCTTGAAACTAAAGGTGTACCAGTTTTAGGATATAAGACTAAAGAATTACCTGCATTTTTCACAAGTAAATCAGGATTTGAATTAGATTACAAGATGAATAGTGCAAAAGAAATAGCGGATCTTTTAAATACTAAGTGGAATCTTGGCTTAGAAGGCGGAGTAGTTATAGCAAACCCTATACCACACGAATTTGAAATGGACGCAAAATTAATAGAAGATGTTATAGAAAAAGCAGTTGAAAAAGCTGAATCTTTAGGTATACATGGTAAAGATACTACACCTTTCTTATTGGATGAAATACAAAAAGTAACTGGCGGAAATTCACTCGAAGCTAACATACACCTTGTATTTAACAACGTTAAATTAGCTTGTGAAATTGCAAAGAATATGTAATATGAAAATATATATTGCTCCCATGTCAGGGATAACTGATTTTTCATATAGACAAATTTTAAAAAAATTTAAACCTGATTTAATGTATACTGAAATGGTTAATTCTACACTATTTTTAAGAGAAAACAAAAAAACTCTTAATACAATAATGCGTATGAGTAATGATGAAAATACTGGCATACAATTATTTGGCTCAAATATGCAAGAATTATATGAAAATTTTTGTAAATTGAATAATTTGGGGTACAAAAATTTATTACTAAATATGGGCTGTTCTAAACCAAAAATTTTAAAACATGGTAGTGGAGCTAATCTTTTATATAGAATAGATGATATTAACGCTTTACTTCAAAGGTTAAATACAGTTGGTATTAAAGTTTCTCTTAAGATAAGATTAAATGAAAATATAGACGAGTTATTTAAATTAGCTAACGATAATATGATACCTTATCTTTGCGTACATACAAGGACTAAATATGATGACCTAAAAACAACTAGTTCAAATTTTAATGAATTAGAAAGATTAAGCAAATTAAAAAGAAACTTTGACTTTATCGCAAATGGTGGAATTTATAGTCTAGAAGATTACAAAAAAATTAAAAGTCTTAGTATTGATGGTATAATGCTTGCTCAAGGTATAATAGGTAATCCTTGGTTAATTAGAGAAATTAAAGAACAAAAAATATACAATCCTTCATTAGATGAAGTAAAAAAAACTTTAATAGAACATATCAATTTTTTAAAAGAAGATAAGGGTGAAAAAAAAGCTGCCCTTGAAATCAATAAATTTATTGAGCCATATTTAAAAAGATTTAACATATCCGTAGACAATATTATTTTAGAAGAAGATTTTGAGAAGAAAACCCAATTAATAGAAAGGGGCTGTTGCAAATTTAAAAAGTGATAGTCAAAAGTAAAGAAAAAGGTGTCAAATTAAAATTTGGCACTTTTTTTCATCGCCATATTTCATACCTAATGCATATGAATGTATATAATCAATATCTCCTTTAAATTCTTTTTTCTTTTCGAATAAATCTTTATCTCCTAAATATTGATCTTTAAAATTCATTTCATCATTAAATTGATGCTTAAATCTAAATTGACCATTCAACTCTAAATCTTTCATAACATCATATTTAGCTTCAGCTAGCAATGATACATATTTTAAAGCATCGTTAGTTTTTGGAGTGCTTTTGTATGAGTGTTTAACTTCTACTTCTGCTTTAATATCTTTAAGTGGTGCGTAATTTCCTTTAACATATGCTTTATGTGTAGATGTTACTGCTTTTGCATAATCCGTTACTTCAAATGGGAATGTAGTCTTAGTGTTTACTCCTAATTTAAGGTCTTTTGCTACTTCGTAATTAACGTCTGCTTCTAATTCTGCGTTACCTTTTTTGAAGTTTAATGCATCATCAACTTTTGGATTTAATGTACCTTTAACATATAAGTTTACACCTTTAATTTCTGGTAAATCATATTTAACAAATACATTTGAGTGATTAAATAAGTTGTTTAATAGTTTGTTTTGTTCCATAGGAACTTTTACATCTTCTACTTTAAATTCTCCGCCAAAACTTAAACCAGTATCTTTTACCTTAACTTCAGTTTTAACTCCTGCTTTATTTACTGTATATACACCTTTTGTTTGTCCAGCATCAAATGATCCTGTATTTTCATTAAAAAATTCTACACTTCCTGTAGTTCCTGCTGCCATTGTAACAACAGCTAATAAGCTTGATAACATTAATGTTTTTTCTTTTTTTAATCCTTTTACATAGATTTTTTCGTATTATTTATTAACCAACATTCTATCTCTATTTAAATATTGAATTATATATTTAATCATTTCTTTAGTTTTGAAAGCTTTTTCTAAATTTTACATTCTTTTTTTTTTATGATATAATTTAATAAGATTTTTTATGGAGGAAATATATGGGAAGACACGGTACAATAGCAGGTCGTAAAGAAGCACAAGATAAAAAAAGAGCTGCTGCATTTACAAAATACGTTAGATTGATAACTGTAGCCGCAAGAGATGGTGCAGATCCTGACTATAATGTAGCATTAAAACATGCTATAGAAAAAGCAAAAGGTATTAACATGCCTAACGACAACATTCAAAGAGCAATAAAAAAAGGTAGTGGAGCAGATGGAAGTGTTTCATTTGATTCATTAAATTACGAAGGTTATGGTCCTGGTAGTGTTGCGATTATAGTAGAAATATTAACAGATAACAGAAATAGAACTGCTTCATCAGTAAAAAGCTTATTTGATAAATTTGGTGGAAATGTTGGTACTCCTGGTTGTGTATCATACATGTTCAACAGAAAAGGTACTATAGAAATAGAAAGAGAAGAAAACGTTACTGATGATGATATTATGGAAGTTGCATTAGATGCTGGTATGGATGATATCACTACTTACGATGACTCATTCTACATTACAACACCTATAGAAAATTTTGACGCCGTTTGTGACGCATTAAAAAATGCTGGATACAAATTGTTAGATTCAGATCTAGCATATGTTCCAACAATAGAAGTAGAAAATATTTCAGATGCAGACAAAGAAAGACTATTCAAATTAATTGATGCTCTTGAAGATAACGATGATGTACAAAAAGTTCATCATAATTGTAAATTATAGTAGCTGGGAAATCCCAGCTATTTTAATTTTTATGAACTAAATACATTACCAACATTAATGGCAATAGCATAAGCAGTATAGATGCTTCTTTTAATCTGTATATTAAATATCCTCCACATATTACACCACTTCCAAAACTAAGTATTACAAGTCCGTATATAACAGCACCTTCATAATCTTTGTTTACCAAATGTTGTATAAATTTTCTTGTATTCCCTGTACACATAGTTGACATATATATTTTCTTTTTTATTTTCATAAAAGTTTGAATTTGTATAGCACTAAGCATAGATATCAAACAAACATCTATAATAAATATATCTTTAGAACGCAATAAATATATCAAAACCACTAAAAACATTTCAAAGAAAATAACATATATTCTCCAATGTAGTCTATTTCTAGATAATTTCTTTTTAGCTATTATAGACAAAACTACTCCTATGCAAAATCCTAGAATAGGAAAAATATATTTAATTATTATGTTAAAATTTTTACTGTATAGGTTAAATAACATCAAAACTATGTTACCTGTTATCGTAGTAGCAAATACATGCCCTTTTAACAAAAAAGAATATATTTCTAAAAATCCCCCTATAAATGTTAATAGCATTGATACTTCTATTGATTCTGAAACTTGTTTTGTTTCCATTATATTCCACCTTTCACACCATCACACATATTTTATCAAAAATTTAACATTTTATCAAAAAAATTTTTACAATTAAAAAAGTTAAAAAAGTCCTTGCAATTAGTTTAAAAACAAGTTATCATTAAGTGAGAGCAAATAGAAATGAGGTAATTTTATGAAAAAGCTTAATCACAATGATTATATTGCCTTAAACAGTATTCTGTTATCAAAAGAAATGTCTAGAGCAAAATTAGTAGATATTTTAGGCATAACAGCCCCAGCAGTTTTTAAAATTGTAAAAAAATTAACCGAAAAAAAACTAATTTTACCATCTAGCCAACTTTTACCATCTAATGGAGGTAGACCCCGTAGAGTACTTATACTCAATAATAACTACAAAAAAATTGTTGGAATATTTTTATCAAATGATTATATTTCAACAACAATAGCAAAATTAGACGGTGAAATAATAGAAACAAGAGTTAGAAAACGTTCATATACCATGTTGCAAGTAAAATTAATAAAAATGTTGGTTGAAGAAATTGAATATGTTATAGAACAATATGGTAAGAATAACGTTGCAGGTATAGGACTTGCAATACCTGGTATAATTGATCCAAAAGCAGGTATAATAAAGAAATCGCATATTTTTAAAGGTGAAAATATACGTATAGAGCAATATATCTCTGACACTTTTGAAATACCTTGTGTTATTGAAAATGACATTCGTGCCATGCTTCATGCAGAAAAATTATTTGGAAATTTAAAAGAAGATAAAAATGCATTTTTTGTATTCTTACAAAATGGTATAGGATCTTCTCTCTTAATAGATGATCAAATTCATGCAGGTGCCAACTTTGGTGCAGGTCAATTAGATAGTACTTACAGTAACACTGATATAACACTTGGAAGTTATTGTGAAAATTCTAATATACTAGATAGACTTTCACATTACAAAAATGTTGATACAGAAAATATGACAGTTTGTGACATTTTCAAAAAAGCAAACGAAAATATTGATCCATATAAAAGTTTAGTAGTTGATATGGGGCAAAAAATAGGACTTGCATTAAGCAATGTATTAAAGATACTAGATATAGGTAAAATATTACTTGCAGGAAAATTATTAACAAACTATCCTTGTATGATAGACACTATAAAAGAAACTGTAGAAATTAATATAGATCAATCGTTATATAATAATACAGATATTAACTTTTCTAATTTAGAAAATATAGAAGCACTTGGTGCATTAGCACTTGTGATTAATAACTTATTTGAAGGAAAAAAATTAATAAAATAAAAAAAGAGCTAATTATATGTATAAAATTATAATTAGCTCTTATTATATATTCCTTTATTCACATTCTTCTTTTTCTGCTGTTCACTTCATCCAAAAACGTTCAAAATAAAGGCTTCTCATTTCTTGCCCACCTTATTTACAAAGTACCTTTTTTCATTAAGAGCATTTTCAATCTCTGTTATTGCATGAATGTTTTCATCATCATTATTTAGTTCTTTCAAATTTTAAAGATATTCAAGCATTTTTTCTCGCTTGATTTTAGATAAATTCGCCATTTCCTACCTCACTTTATTTACAAGACTCTTAACTAAGTCCTTATCTTCTATCTTCGTAATTCCAAAGCTATTTTTACCAGCATCTTTGATGGAAGCACCTATATGATAAACTTCAAATTTATCTATTATCAACAATGTCGAGATTTTTATCTTCTGTCATAAATACCTCCATCTTTTAAAACTTGAGATTCCATTTTGCCACCTCAAGTTTTTTTATTTCTTTTGCTCTATAATTGAAACCATATCTCTAAAATCAACACATTAATTTTGTTCCAATACGATATAAAACATCCATGCTTACAAACTCGCCTCTGCCCATTTTAGATATAGTTGCAGGAGATAATTCACAAGCATTTGCCAAATCTTTTTTATTCATATTTTTATCTATTAAAACTTTCCACAATCCATTATAACTGACTTTCATATTTTCACTCCTTAATTATAAGTTTATGAAGTTATTTTATATAATATAACATTTTGGCTACAATTTTTAAAAAACTAAATTATGAAAATGTGTTAAATAAATGTGATATTTCAGATTTAATCGACCATGAGCCAAATTCTATTTTTGAAATCATGCATATCATCTTTGACTACGAAAAGGAAATGAAATTCCGTCCCATTTCAGGAAATGGCGAGCCTACTGCTCTTTTATCCCATAATCCACATTTTGATAATTTTTTAGTCAAATGAGATGAAATGAGAAAGAAACACTATAACGGGAAAATTACAGATAAGGAATTTGAGGATTGGAAATTGTCTTCCCCGAAAAAATCTCGGTTCCTAAAAGGACATAAATAAACACAAAAAGACCGTAACAACTAAGCTACGGTCTAATTATTTATAATTTCTTGTAAAGTCACTTGAATCTATTATTGGATTTATTCTTTTTGAAATCTTTACCCAATTTTGTCCCAGTTGCTTATTCTAACAGACTATAAGCCTTGAAAATAAGTCTTTTTCAGCAAAATATCTTCTATTCAAACTCAATAGTAGCAGCAGGTTTAGATGAAATATCATATAGGACTCTATTTATACCTCTTATTTCATTAACTATTCTATTAGATACTATTTCTAAAAATTCATAAGGTAATTTTGACCATGTTGCTGTCATAAAATCAATAGTATTTACTGATCTTAGTGCAACAACATATTCGTATGTTCTAACATCTCCCATTACTCCAACTGATTTAACTGGTAATAATACAACAAATGCTTGATTTACCTTATCGTATAAGTTATGATTAATTAATTCTTCTATAAAAATATTGTCTGCTTCTTGTAGCAATCTAACCTTTTCTTCTGTCACTTCTCCTACAACTCTAACTCCTAGTCCAGGCCCTGGGAAAGGATGTCTTTTGATTAATTTTTCACTTAGCCCCAATTTCAACCCTATTTTTCTTACTTCATCTTTAAATAAGTCACGTAGAGGCTCAATTAATTGAAATTTACAGTATTTAGGTAATCCTCCAACATTATGATGTGATTTAATAGTATGACTAACTCCATCTCCTGCTGACTCAATAACATCTGGGTATATAGTTCCTTGTGCTAAAAATTTAATTTCTTTTTCTTCTTGTAATTTTTTAGCAACTTCATTGAACACTTCTAAAAATTCCCTACCTATTATTTTTCTTTTTTGTTCGGGATCAGACACACCTTGTAATTTAGATAAAAATCTTTCTTTTGCATCTATAAATTCAATATTTAAATGACTAATATCACTATACTGTTCTTTTACCTTTTTAGCCTCATCTTTTCTAAGTAAACCTGTATCAACGAATACACAGTATAAATTATCACCTATTGCACGATTAATTAAAAGTGCTGCAACAGATGAGTCCACTCCACCCGATAAAGCAAGCAACACTTTTTCACCATTTGTTTTTTCTCTTATTTCTTTTATTTTGTTTTCAATTAAATCTCCCATTATCCAATTTTTAGACATTTTACAAATATTGAATACAAAATTTTCTATCATAGTTTTACCATATTCTGAATGTAATACTTCGGGATGAAATTGTAATGCATATACATTTTTATCATTAGTTATAGCGGCATTTGATGAACTTGTTTTTGCAATAGTTCTAAATCCATCTGCCATCTTTGTTATATGATCTCCATGGCTCATCCAAACTAAAGATTTTTCTGGCACATTTGAAAATAGAGGATTATTTACATCAGTAATTTCTAATGTTGCCTTACCGAATTCTCTTTTTGTTGATTTTTCAACTGTTCCTCCATTTAAGTATGTTATTAATTGCATACCATAACAAATACCTAAAATAGGTATATTTAACTCAAATATTTTTTTATCTATGCTTGGTGCTCCTTTTTCATAAACAGAAGCAGGCCCTCCTGAGAATATTATACCTTTTATACTATTATCTATATTATTAACATCAATTTTATTTTTTATTTCACAATAAACTTCCATTTCACGAATACGTCTTGCTATTAATTGACTGTATTGTGACCCATAATCAATAATTAGTATTTTTTCTTTCATTTACTTTGCACTCCTTTTTAATCTTAATGAATTTAATAAAACTGAAATTGAACTTAGCATCATAAATATAGATGCAAGCATAGGTGTTAACTCTATTTTAATAATTCCTGTTGCTATAACTATACCTAAAATATTGTATATAAATCCGAAAAAAAGATTTTCTTTTATATTTTTCATACACAATTTACTTATGGAAATATAGTGTTTAACATCATCTAGCGAAGTGATTATAACATCGCACGATTTTATAGCAACATCCGCTCCACTTCCTATAGCTATTCCTACATCTGCAGTTATTAGAGATGGTGCATCATTTATTCCATCACCTATCATACAAACTGTATTATCTTTATTTAACATATTTTCAACATACTTACTTTTTTCATATGGTAAAACTTCAGCCATAACATCCTTTATTTTAAGTTTATCTGCTATATATCTTGATGTATCAATATTATCACCCGTTAACATACTAACTTTAATATTATTTTTACTACAATATGAGATAAAATCAAAAGATTCCTTTAATATGTCTGAAAATATTGTCAAATAACCTACAATTTTTTCATATTTAGCTATAAGTATAACAGTTTTTCCTTGTTTTGACAACCTTTTATACTCAAAAATATCCTCATCACTTAAATTAATTTTTTTTCTTTTCATTAATTGCAAATTACCTATAGTATATTCTTGACTACCAACTCCTAAACCTTTAAAGTTACGTACATTTTTAAATTCTGTATCATTTACTTTAAAATTTTTTTTAATATAATTTGTAATTATATTACTTATAGGATGATCTATATATTTTTCTATATTATATACTGCTTGTAAAGTTTCCATATCACAAGTATTATCGACTACGCTAGATTTAGTACTAGTTAATGTCCCTGTCTTATCCAGGATAACTCTATCTATTTTATAGCCTCTTAATAGTGCTGTCATATCTTTTATTAATATATGTTTTTTTGCAAGAATTCCTGTTGCAACCTCTAATGACACTGGCATAGCTAGTCCTATTGAGCAAGGACAAGCTATCACTAAAACGCAAACCGCATTATTAATAGCCTTATAAACATCAGAAAAAACAAAATACCAAATTAAAAATGTAATAAATGAAATTATTATAACAATAGGAACAAAATATTTTGTTACTTTATCTGTAATACTTTTTATATTAGATTTAATATCAAACGATAACTCTAATATATTTTTTATTTTTGATATTACCATATCGTCTTCTAAAGCGGTAACTTTATACTCTACATTACCTTTTTCTAGTAAACAACCTGCATAAATGATATCATTTTCTTTTTTTAATCTAACGCTACTTTCTCCAGTTAATAGACTCTCATTAAAATATGCTTGTCCTTTAACTATTTTACCATCTGCTGGAACTATTTGCCCTTCTTTTAATGTGAGAATATCATTAAGTTTTAAATTAATTTTAGGTAACATATCAGTTAGTTCATCTATAGCACTTTTAGCACTCTTTTTCAATTTAGATTCTATTTTTTTACCTATTATAACGATAAATAAAATACTAGATACCCCTTCAAAATATATGTTATCATTCATATTTAATAGGTTATATAGGCTATATAAATATGAAAAACTAGATCCTAAAGTTATAAGGGAATTCATATTAAAACTTAAATTAATTAAACTTTTTATACCATCTATTAAAATTTTTCTAGTTAAAATTATTACAAGAGTACATAGTATTAGTTGTATAATTTGTGTATTTTTCACCATAAACATGGCTAGTATAATATTTAGTATAGAAAAAATTGCGATAGGTGTTATTTTATAATCTTCTATTTCCTCAACTTTACTATTTTCTAGATTATATCCTAATTTTTCAACTATACTTTTTATTTTCAAATCATCTATATAATCATCTTTTACAACCATTTTTTCTGATATTACATTTACTTTAGCATTAATATTATACTTGCTTAGTTCTTGCTCAATTTTATTAGCACAAGCACTACAAGACATATTTTTTACTTTATATATTCTTTTCATGTTCTCTCCATATAGTTAAAAGCATTAAATCATCTTCTAAAACATACTCATTTAAAGTTTCTTTTAATGCATGTATATCATATTTTGTAGCATAAAAATTTTTAATTAATCTATCTACACCATACATTTTTCCATCTTTTAATGCTTCTGTTATACCATCTGTATATAGTAACACAACAGAATCCTCTAAAAAATCACATGTTTTTTGCTCATATTTTACTAAGTCAGGAAAAATTTCATTAGAAAATACACCTAATACTTGTCCTTCTGTTTCTAACTCTTCTACTTTACCATTATTTAGCATAAGTGCCGCTTCTTGCGAACCTTTACAATAACTTATCTTATTATTTTTTGTATCAAGCAAAATATAGAAAAGACTTGCAAATTTACCGCTAGGAAAAAACTTAATTATTCTCTCATTTAATGTTAACATAAGCTCGCTTATGTTAAAATAGTTTTTAAACTCTGAATGAATAACCGCCTTTAACATTGTAGATAAAAGTGCAGCCGGTATACCATGTCCTGAAATATCTGCAAATACTATAGCTAGTACATCATCATTTAATTTAAAAATATCGCAAAAATCTCCACCTATTTTTTGTGAAGGACAAAATATATATTCTATGTTATATCCATTAAAATTAATTTTTTCCTTTGGCATTAAATTTTTTTGTATATCATTTGCTATAGCTAGCTCTGTTTCAAGCTCTTTATACAATTCCTTTATTCTTTTATTTAATTGTATATTTTCATATCTCAATTGAGATTGTATAGCTAATTTTTTTACTGTTTCTAGTAAATTATCTGTGTTTATAGGTTTTTCTATAATACTATCTACACCTAATTGTACAGTTTTTAACGCTCTATAAGCTGTTTTTTTATCAACTAAAAGAATAACTTTACTATTTTTATTTTTTCTTTTTATTTTTAAAATTTCATTTAATTTTTCCTCTTGGTATTTTTCAAAATTTATTATATAAATATCTTTATTTTCACTATCATGCTCTTTATTTAAAAATTTTTCTTCATCTCTTTCTTTAATTAAAAAACCATTAGTTACAAAAAGATTTCTTAATAAATTTCTTACATATTCATTATCTAAATAAATTTTTATCGTATAAGAAGTAAATAATTTCATATTACTGTATTCTTCATAAGAATTAAAAACTCTAAAATACTTATTTATTTCATTTTTTAAACCTTTTTTAGAAATAAAATAAAGTTCCTTACCACTACTTTTAACGTTTCTAAATATTTTTAGTAAATAATTTAAGAATGGGGGATCTATATCTAAATCCCCTAAATCTAATATTATTGTATCATATTCACTTTCAACTTTATTTATTTCATCATATGTTGTTTTTTTATCATTGAAATATATGAATTTTTCCATATCAGTCCATTTCTTTAACTACACTAGCTAAAATTCCATTTATGAATTTTTTAGTCTTAATATCTCCATAAATTTTAGCTATTTCAATTGCTTCATTTATTACTATTTCATAACTTTGTTGTTCTATTAATATCTCATAAAACGACATTTTAAGTAAAACTTTTTCAACTACTCCTAATCTCTCAAAGGTCCAACCTTTTAAATAATGTTTTACTTTACCTACAACTTCATTTTCACTATCTAAATAACCTTGTATATACTCATTAACAAAGTCTACTTTAGGTTTACTCAATTTATTTTCACTTAAAAATTCTTCTTTTCTCTTATTTGCATCTGCATTTACTATTTCATGCTCAAATAGTATCTTAAATATTTCTTCTCTTATTTTTCTTTGTTCCATATCTAATCCAAACTCACCATATCTTCATTTTCAGAATTTACTACTTTTTCAAAATAATTTTCATTATCTATTGTTTCTTCTGTTATATGTTCATTATTTATTTTATTAACATTTATATTAACATCTTTTGGTCTAACACCTATCATTTGTTCTATATGTTCTGAAAGTTGACTGCTAATTACTCCTAATTTATTATTCAATTGATTAGTTTTATAGTTTTCTATGCTAGCATTAATTACAAACCCTTTATATCCTTGTCTTACATTTGCTTGGGCTTTTTTTATAATACTTTGTTCTTCTAAAAAGTTTTTAGAAACTTCTTCTATAGTTTTCAAATTAACTACTATATTACCATTTGAACCTTTAATATGTATATTTTTAGGTTTTCTAAAAAATCTTTCAATAAGCGATAATAAGAAAATAACAAAATATATTACTATAACTATTTCTACTAAGAATCTTACAAACCCATTATTAGAAATTTCTAATGACACTTCATCTAGTATATATACCACATAACTTGGTTGAATTATTAAAAAGTATAAAGATAATGCTAGTACAACTAAAAGTGCTAAATTTATTATATTACGTATTATTTTAAACATTCTCTACCTCATCTTCTTTAACTACTTTATCAACTATAATATTTATTTCCCTAACAGTTACTCCTGTCATTTCTTCCACTTTCTCTTTAACTGCCTTTTGAACTTCTGCTGCTACTTCTCTTATTTTGCAACCATAAACCACTGAAATTGATAGTTCAATAACACATTCTGTTTCTCCCATTTCAACTTCAAGACTTTTCTTTTCGTCGCTTTTAAATAAATTAGATAATTTTGCACGAACTTCAGGTGTACTTACTCCAACAACATTTTCTATTCCAGTTATTACTTCCACAACTATGTCTTTTACAACATTAGGTGAAATTGTTATATTTCCTAATTCATTCATATACATACTCCTTTTTTATTTTTTATATTATAACATAGAGGTTAAATTTTCTCAATTCATATTGTATTCAAGAATATCTTAATGTTTTTTTCTCCTATTAATTCAATCAAATTTTTTGTGTATCTAATGTCGAAATATATAGGCTTTTTCATATTTAATCTAGTCTTATTTTCATAAAATCTAACTTTTGAGTATCCTCCTCTTTGTTTAATTATTTTTTTTAAAGATTCCCTCTTTTTATCATCTAAACCATCAAGTAAAATATTTATAACACTATCTTTTAATTTATATATATCATCAAATTTTACCCATTTACCTTTTACATTAAAAATATATCCATTATCATATGAATTTTTATTTACTATTACATTTACAATACTATTTTTTGGCAAACTTATCATAATACCTAAAAGTTCTTTTTCATATTTTAATTTTTCATCTAAGCTATATTCTTTAGTGTTTTTTATTATATATTTTTCTTTTTTCATATTACTTTCAAAAAACAAGTCCATGCAAACATCATCTTCTATTTTTTTTCTTTTCATAGCTATAGAAAAAATTTCTTTCGCATTTTCAACTAATTCTCTTCTTGTAATTGAAAATAAATCAAAGGCTCCAACTTTAGCTAAAACTTCAAATTGTCTTATGGTAAAAGAATATTTTTGCATTCTATATACAAAGTCTATAATATCTATATATTTCCCATTTTTTTGTCTTTCACAAACTATATCTTTTGAAAGAGATAAAGAAATATTGCTTATAGAATAAAGACCATATCTAACACAATTTTCTTGTATTATATAGATTTCATCTGAATTATTAACATCTGGTAATAGTATACCTATATTTTTTTCTCTTAAAATATTACAATAAGCTTGTAGTTTATCATGTATACCTAATTGTGAATTTAATATAGATACAACAAACTCTTTAGTATAATGAGTTTTAAAATATGCAGTATAATACGATAACATAGCATAAGGTATAGTATGAGCCTTATTAAACCCATATTCACCAAATTTTTCTATTTGATCATATAATTTTATTATTTTTTCTCTATCATAACCGTTTTCTATAGAAAACTTAATAAATTTATTTTTATATTTTTCTAGAATTTCAATTTTTTTCTTACTTATTGCACGTCTTAAATCATCTGCTTCATTTAATGTAAATCCTGCTATTTTTTTAGCTATTTGCATTATTTGCTCTTGATATATTATAACTCCATAGGTAGATTTTAATATATCTTCCAAATCATCTAAAAGATATGTTATTTTTTCCCCTTTATTTTTTACATCTATCAAATGATTTACCATACCACTTTTAAGAGGCCCAGGTCTATATAGTGCCAAAACTATAGATATATCAAAAAAATTATTTATCCTATATCTCTTTATTAACTCAGTAATCCCCCTTGATTCAACTTGAAAAATCCCCAAAGTTTTACCTACATTATATGTTTTAAAGGTATCCTCATCTTCTAGTGGAATATCACTTAATTTTAAATTAGTCAATTTAATAGTGGATGCTATAACATCAAGATTTGCTAGGGATAAAAAATCTATTTTAAGTAGTCCCATGCTTTCTAATTCTTCCATTTGATATTGACTTATATTTATATTAAGTGACTCTACTCTATTTACTGGAACTATATTTTCTAATTTTTCTCTTGTTATAACAAGACCTGAGGCATGTATTGAGCTATGTCTTACATTTCCCAATAATTTTGGTATATAAGGCTTTATAGTAGATGAATTTTCATTACATCTAAATACTCTAGATAAGTCTTTTTTTATTTGCTTTTCTTTCATAGTAGAAAAAGTAATAATATTTGCCACATAATCTTTTCCATATTTATTCATTACATACTGTATTACTTTATCTTTTTTTGTAGTTTCAAAATCTAAATCTATATCTGGCATATTTTTTCTACCAGAATTCAAAAATCTCTCAAACATTAAATCATATTTTATAGGATCAACACTAGTTATACCTAAAATATATGAAATTATACATCCAGCAGCAGATCCACGACCTGGACCTACCATAATGTTATTATTTTTTGCATAATTTACTATATCATAAACTATTAAAAAATATGCACTAAATCCCATTTTATCTATTACTTCTAATTCTGTATCTACTCTTTTTTTTGCTATGCTATAGTTTTTTTCATATTTTTCACTTAATTTAGAATAAACTAAATTTTTTAAATATTGTCCTTCAGAAATATCTAAATTTAGCTTAGGCAAATTATTTTCTCTTTTTGCAAAATTAAATGTACATAATTTTGAAATATATTCTGTATTTAATATAGCCTCATTCACAATTTTTTCATCTATAAAATTAAGATTTTGTCTAATTTCATTTTCAGTTTTAAAGTATAAATCCTGAACAGTATAATAATTTTTAACTAGTTTAACTGTAGTATTTTCACGTATAGCAGAAACTATTTTCTGTAAACTTGCATCCTCTTTTTCTAAATAATATGTATCGTTAGTCGCAACTAATTTTACATTCAACTCTTTTGCAAACTCCACATATTTTTCTACACATTTTTTAGGCATAGAAAAACAAGGTAACTCTAAATAAAAATTAGGAATTTTTTGATATTCTAAAAGTGTATTTTTGGCGTTATACAGATCTAATTTTTCTATCAATTTATATATTTCAGAATTTATCCCACCCGATAATATTATTACATTTTTTGCTTCTAATATATCCTTTATATCTAAAATATCATGTTTTAAATAACTTAAATTAGCTAATTTTATTAAAGATTTATACCCAACATCACCTATTGCATAAATATTTAGTGCATATTTACCCTCTAAATTAATTCCATAAATATATACTTCTAATCCTAAAACAAGGTTTATATTTTCTTTTTTGCATATATTATATAACTTCATAGCTGAGGATAAATTTTTGTCACTTACACCTATACTATTAACTCCTAGTTTTTTTGCTTTTTCTACATAATTTTCAATTTTTGCTACCCCTTCTAGAAGAGTATAGTCTGTGTGTAGTTTTAAGTTTATGAACATACTATAATTTCTCCAAACAAGTTATAAAATAATCAATTTCTTCTTTAGTATTATGTATACCAAGAGAAACTCTTATAGAACTTCTAGCTTCTTCTTCGCTTAATCCCATATTTAACAAAACTTTTGATGGACTAATGCTACCTGACATACAAGCAGATCCAGCACTAATCATAATTTTTTTCATATCAAGTAAAGGAACAAGAGTTTGAATATTTTTGTTTTTTATTTGTATATTAATTATACTAGGTATCCTATTTTCTCCGTTTATAACATAATTTTTATCTAATTTAGAAATTAAATAATCGCTTAATTCTTTAATGTATTCATTTTCTTTTTTCATATTTTTGTAAGCAATTTCCATTGCATAACTTGTAGCTAATATAGCATTTAGATTTTCAGTCCCAGGTCTTTTATTTCTTTCCTGAGGCCCACCATACATTTGCTTTTGTATTTCTATATCATCTTTTAAATAAAGTATACCTACACCCTTAGGCCCATAAAATTTATGAGCAGACCCTGTAAGGCTATCTATTCCTAAAAAATATGGATCTATTTCTTGTTTTCCCATAAGTTGAGCTGCATCTACATGAAAATAAACATCTCTATCTTTTAATATTTCTGATATTTTATCTATAGGTTGTCTTGTCCCTGTTTCATTATTAACAGCCATGATACTCACTAAACAAGTATTTTTATTTAAATATCTAGCAAAATCTTCTATATCAATTTGACCATTAGAAAGTGCTTTAACATAATGAACTGTATATCCTTCTTTTTCTAATTGCTCCATTAATTTTAATATACTTGAATGTTCTATAGAAGATGTAATTATTTCTTTCTTTTTACTCTTCGAAATTAGTCCTCTTATTGCAAGATTATTTGATTCTGTTGCACCAGATGTAAATAATATATCTTGTGGTTTAACGTTTAATAAACTTGCTACCTTTGATCTTGCTTTTTCAAGCATCACACGCGACTGTCTTCCCAGATCGTGTACAGCTGAAGGATTGGCATAATATTTTCTACAGCAATCGACTAAATAATCTAAAACTTCTTCTCTAATTTTTGTAGAAGCTGCATTATCAAAATATATTTTTTCCATTTTTACCCCCATTCTTTTGATATATTATATCATAAAAATGATTTTTATGATATAATACATGAGGTGATAGTATGAAACTAATAGTGGGATTAGGCAACCCTGGTACAGAGTACAAAAATACAAGACATAACCTTGGATTTATTATTATTGACAACTATTTACAAAATGTAAAAATGAAAAAAGATTTTAATTCTGAATATATTAAGCTAGATGATGTTTATTTTCAAAAACCTTTAACATATATGAACAATTCTGGAATTGCTATACAAGATCTTATGAAATACTATAAAATTAAATCATCAGATCTTTATGTAATTTACGATGATATGGATATGGAAGTTGGTAAAATTAGAATTAAAAATTCAGGATCATCTGGAGGACATAATGGTATTAAATCAATAATATCTCATTGTGGCACAGATTTTATAAGAATTAAAGTAGGTATAGGTCATAAAACTAATGGAGCTATAGGTCATGTATTAGGGACTTTTTCAAGTGATGATTTAAAAATTATAGAATCTAAATTTGAATTATTTAATTCTCTGATAGAAGATATTAAAAACGATTTAAGTTTTGAAAAATTAAGAAACAAATATAGTGGGAAGGGCTTTGATGAAACTAAGAAAAAGTAATTTAGATGATATAGACACATTATCTAAAATGGCAGAAAATGCCAAACTATTTATGAAAAAAAACAACTTAGCTCAATGGAATGAAAATTATCCGTCTAGCATAGATTTTATTGAGCAAGCAAAACAAAATACAGGATACTGTATACTAACAGATTCTAATGAAATTGTAGCATATTTTTCTCTTAAATTTGGAGTTGAAAAAAATTACCTAAAAACTTATGAAGGTAAATTTAAATACGATAAACCATATGCTACAATACACACCGCTATGGTAGATGATAGTTTTAGATCTATGGGATACTCAAAATACATTTTCAAATTTTCTTATAAATTAGCTATAGAAAACTCAACCTATTATCTTAGGATAGACACTCATAAAGATAACATTCCTATGAGAAAATCTATAGAAAATAATGGATTTAGTTATAGTGCAGTTATAAAAGTTGAAGATGGTACGGATAGATTAGCTTTTGAGAAGAAGGTGAATATTAATGAACTATAATTATGCCTTATTTCAGTTTTTAGGAGGTCTTGGTATATTCCTATTTAGTATAAAGTATATGGGGGATGGATTACAAATGTCAGCTGGTGATAGACTACGTAATCTACTTGATAAATATACAACTAACCCTTTCTTGGGTGTATTAACAGGAATTTTAGTAACCATTTTACTACAATCAAGTTCTGGTACTACAGTAATTGTTGTAGGGTTAGTTGGAGCAGGACTACTAAATCTAAAACAAGCAATAGGAATAATAATGGGTGCAAATATAGGGACAACCCTTACAACCTTTATTATAGGATTTAATTTTTCACGATTTTCACTACCCATAATATTCATAGGAACAGCTTTGCTGTTTTTCACAAAGAAAACTACTTTAAATAATATTGGTAGGATATTCTATGGATTTGGTGGAATATTTTACGCATTAACACTTATGGCAAGTGCAATGCAACCTTTAAAATATGAGCCTTGGTTTTCACAATTAATGATAGAATTAGGTAAAAATTCATTTTTAGGAGTTATTGTTGGTACAGCTCTTACCATATTAATTCAAGCTTCTTCAGCTACAATAAGCATACTACAAAATTTGTACCAAGAAAATTTAATAACTCTAAAAGCAACACTACCTGTTTTATTCGGAGATAATATAGGTACTACTATAACAGCCATACTTGCATGTATAGGTGCAAATAAGGCCGCAAAAAGAGTTGCTTTATCACATACATTATTCAATGTAATAGGGACTGTAATTTTTAGTATACTTTTAACTCCATTTACAAAATTTGTAATATATATAGAGCACTTACTTAAAGTTCCACCTAAATTGACTATTGCCTTTGCTCACTCCATATTCAATGGATTCACAACTATACTTTTATTCCCATTTATAGGAGTATTAGCATATATAGTTACAAGGATTATTCCATATAATGAAGAAGATGAAGCGTACAAGCCTAAATTCTTAGATGAAATGCTAGTTCACAATGCTCCATCTGTTGCAATGGGACAAGCAAAAAAAGAACTAGAAGTTATGTTTAGAAAAGCTATTGAAAATCTTAACCGTTCTGTTAAATATTTTCAAACTAGAGAAGCTACTATTGGAGAAAAAGTTGCAAAAAAAGAAGATGAATTAAATAATCTAGACAGTGCTATAAACAATTACCTAACTAATTTATTTCACGAACATCTTGCTCATACTGATAGTGAAATAGGTTCTAATCTTATGGATATATCACGAGATGTAGAGCGTATAGGTGATCATGCTATGGGGTTAACTCGTGATGTAGATTACCAAATAAAAAAGAAAATGATATTCTCAGATGATGCTGTATATGAAGTTACAATTTTGGCTAACATTACAAATGAAATGTTAAAATTAGCACTTGAATCATTTATTGAAAATGATAAAAATAAGGCAATAGAAGCATTAGATTTACATAATTCAATTTATGTATATGAAAAAAAATCAAGAAAAAAACATATTAACCGTTTAAGAAATGGTGATTGTGATATTAAATCTGGTCTATATTATGTAGATATAATATGCCATTTCACAAGAATATGTGACCACGCTAGAAATGTAGTGGAAAGAGTTATAAACAATCAAATATAGGAGGTAAATAATGAAATTTAATTTAAACAAAACTGGTGGTTTAGTAGTTGAATTATTCTTTGAAGGATTTCAATGTGACTGCAAAATTTACAATCACGCAATAGACAATAAACTATTTGGTGGTAAACTAAATGATATTTATGTTAATACTTACGAAAATGTAGCTTTCTTAGGATTAGGTACTAGAAAAGATTTAACATTAGAAAAAGTTCGTGTTGCAATTTTCAATCTTGCAAAAAAATTAGAAGAATTAAAAATATCTGAAATTTATCTTGAAGTTGAAAAAATCGAAGGATTGTGCATGGCAAAATTAACTTCTGCAATAGTTGAAGGATTTATGCAATCTGAATACAAATTTGATAAATTCATAACTTCTAAAAAAGAAAAACATGAATTAACTGTAAATTACAAACCTTTAGTTGATGAAGAAAAATTACCTAAAATACAATCAGCTATAGATGAAACAACTAGCTTACTAAACTCAGTATTCATTACAAGAGATTTAGTAAACCTTCCATCAAACTATATCTATCCAGAAACTTTAGCAAATAAGGCTAAAGAACTATTAGAAGCAGTTGGAGCTAAAGTTACTATTTATGGAGAAGATGAAGCACGTAAAATAGGATTAAATGCCTTCTTAGCTGTTGGTAGCGGTTCAGATAGAGAACCTAAATTTATAGTAATAGAATATTCAAATAACCCAAATAGTTCTGAAAAATTAGGTCTTGTTGGTAAAGGTATTACTTACGATACTGGTGGATACTCATTAAAACCAAGCGATGGTATGAAAACTATGTTTGATGACATGGGAGGAGCTGCAACTGTAATAGGAACTATTCATGCAATAGCAAAAGCAAATTTAAAAATAAATGTTGTTGGAGTAATAGGAGCTTGTGAAAACGCTCTATCAGGTCATTCATACAAACCTGGAGATATAGTAACAAGTTTTTCAGGGAAAACAATCGAAGTAGATAATACTGATGCTGAAGGTAGAGTAACATTAGCAGATTCTGTATACTATGCCGCTACAGTTATGGGTGCAACTAAAATAATAGACCTTGCAACTCTTACAGGTGCTTGTCTTGTTGCATTTGGTGAAGTTTATACTGGTGCTGTAACTAATGACCAAGAATTTTTAAACAAAGTAATTAAAAGTGCAAAAGAAGTTGGAGAAAAGATTTGGCAATTACCTACAGATCCTGAATTTGCAAAATTAAATAAATCTAATGTTGCAGATATAAAAAATACAGGTGGTAGAATGGCTGGTACTATTACAGCAGGTATGTTTATATCTGAATTTAACAACAACCTTCCATGGGTGCACTTAGATATAGCTGGTACTGCATACTTATCTAAACCATACAGCTACCTACCTTTAGGTGCAACAGGAGTTCACGTTAAAACATTATACAACCTAGCAAAAGGTGAAAATGAAAGTTGTGGATTATAGAAATTAAAAAAGCATAGTTTAAACTATGCTTTTTTCTTGCAGTTTTATATTTTTCGGAGTATAATGTATGTGTAACGGTTTCTAAGGAGGGCTTATGAAATTAACTATAAATGATATTGCTAAATTAGCTAATGTCTCTAAAACAACTGTTTCTAGATTTTTAAATAATAAATACGAGTTCATGTCTAATGAAACAAAAAATAGAATACAAAACGTTATTACAAAAACAAATTATAAACCTAATTATCTTGCACGTAGTCTTAAAACTAGAAAAGCAAAAATAATAGGCTGCACTATAGCTGATATGCAAAATCAATTCTCTAGCTTTATTTTTAAAGGTATAAGCGAAGTATGTACAAAAAAAGGATATCACGTATTAGTAACTGAAGTTAAAGATTCTGAAAAAGAAGCAATAAAATCTCTACTTTCATATAATATAGATGGCCTTATTATAAACACAATAGGTGGAAATGATAAATATTTAAAAGATTTAGCAGCTAAAAAAACTACACCTATAGTATTAGCAGACAGAAATATAAAATATGAAAATACAATAGATACTGTCACTTGTGACAACTATAATGCCACATATAAATGTATGCAATATTTAAATGATCAAGGATTTACTAATGTAGCTTTTTTTACAAGTAACATGAAAAATAATAGTGTAAAAAAACTAAGATATTCTGCCTTTTGTGATGCCATAAAAAAGATTTTTAAAAAAGATCCTAAAAATTTAACTTTCATAGATGAGTTTAATTTAAAAGAATTTATAAAAAAATACAGAAACTCAAACACTGCTATATTTTGTGTAAATGGATCAATTTTACTTGAAGTTTTAAATAAAGTAAATGACTTAGGACTATCACTAAAAAAAGAAAAAATAGGCATATGTAGTTTTGATGATTGGGGTTGGCAAGAATTTCTAGATATAACAACTATAAAACAAAATTCTTACAAATGTGGCATAATGTGTGCAAATCTTTTATTTGAAAGACTAGAAAATATGGACAAAAAAATTGAATACATAGAAATTAAAACCAAATTAATTAAAAGGAGCTCGACAAAACTATGAAAAATATATTATTAATAGGTGAACCATTATACCTATTAATTGCTAATGAAATTGGTGAATTAGAAGACATAAATACGTTTTATAAAATGACAGCAGGTGCTGAAGTCAATGTAGCCGTAGGTCTTACAAGACTTGGATTTGATACTCAATACGCAACAAATCTGGGTAATGATCCTTTTGGAAAATCTATATATAACTTTTTAAAAAAAGAAAATATAGGAACTGAATATATAAACATATTAAATAATGAAAAAACTGGTTTACAATTAAAGGCAAAAACAAATGTAGGAGATCCAAAAATTTACTATTATAGATCTAATAGTGCAGCAACAAAATTTAATATACATGATATAAAAAAAATACGTTTTGAAAATATAGATTTTATACATATAACAGGTATTCCTCTTGCAATATCTAAATCATTTAGAGAAGCTATTTTTTATACTATATTAAAAGCCAAGGAAAATAACATAACCATAACTTTTGATCCAAATATACGCATATCTATGTGGGATGATTTAAACGATTTAAAACACACCATACTTGAAATTGCAAAATACTCAGATTATTTTATCCCAGGAATAAATGAATGTGAAATTTTAGTAGATTCTAAAGATATTGACAATATACAAAAAAAACTGCTTAGTTTGGGTATTAAAAAAATAATTTTAAAAGATGGGTCAAACGGGTCATATTACATGGACAAAGATAGAAAAATATTTGAACCAAGTTTTATTGTAAAAAAAGTAGTAGATACTGTTGGTGCTGGAGATGGCTTTGCAGTTGGTATAATAAGTTCTATATTAGAAAATTTAGATATAAATTCTATGTTAATTAGAGCTAATGCAATAGGTGCAAGACAAGTTACAAATAAAAGTGATAATGAATTTTTGCCTAATAGATGTGAATTAAATGAATTTATTAATAATAATGAAAGGAAAAAAATATGAAACACTGTATTTTGAGTAAAATTAAAAAAAACGGTCTAGTTGCCGTAGTTCGTGGTGTAAATGACACTGATGCAATAGCAATTTCAAAAAAAATAATTGAGGGTGGCATAAAAACTATAGAGGTTACTTTTTCAACTAAATTTGCAGATTCTGCTATAAAATCATTAAGCATAGAATATGAAAATAATAATGATGTACTAATAGGTGCTGGAACTGTATTAGATGATATTACTGCAAGAATTGCTATTTTAAATGGTGCTAAATTTATAGTATCCCCACACTTTGATAAAAATATTTCTACTGTATGTAATAGATATTCTATTCCATATTTAGCAGGTTGTGGTAGTGTTACAGAAGTAATAAATGCTATTGAAAATGGATCAGATGTAGTAAAAATTTTCCCAGGTGGAATACTTGGAGCAAATTTTATAAAAGACGTACATGGACCTATTCCTTATGCAAATATGATGCCATCAGGCGGAGTTAATATTGATAACATGGACAAGTGGATACAAAATGGAGCATACGCTATAGGAATAGGTTCTGCTCTAACTGCTAAGGGATTTGATAACATTACAGAAGTTAGTAAATCATTTGTAGATAAATATAATAGTATAATAAATAAAAGATAGCTTACGCTATCTTTATTTATTTTCACATTTTATAAGTGCTATTTCTTTTTGTATTTCTTCCATTTTTTCTCTACTTAGCGGATAAAATTTTAATGCTATTAAAGATGCTATCCAACCTAATATAGGCATACCTAAGAATAAAAATGTTGCTGCATAAAATAATGGTTCTGTATAAGGATCTCCTATTTGAGGAAATGCATTTCTATACCCTATTAAGAAAACTACAAGACCTATAATTGTATTGGCTAGAGATGAAACTAATTTATCTATAAAAGAAAACATTGTTCCCATCATGGCTGGTACATATCTTCTTGTTCTATATGTTTCATAATCAGCACAATCTGCTATAGC
>CABURZ010000003.1 GCA_902494065.1 uncultured Sneathia sp.
GTGCAGGAAGGGTTGTAACAGCACCTACATGTGGATCTTGTGGTATAATACCTGCTGTATTAGTTGCTATGGTAGAAGAATTTAAGATAGATAAGGATAAAGCCCTAAAAGGACTTGCAATAGCAGGGTTAATAGGAGCATTAATTAAGAAAAATGCAACTGTAAGCGGAGCTGAAGGTGGTTGTCAAGCAGAAATAGGATCAGCTTGTTCAATGGCTAGTGCGATGGCTACATATTTTTTAGGTGGTAATGTAGATCAAATAGAATATGCAGCTGAAAGTGGAATGGAGCATGCATTAGGATTAACTTGTGATCCTATAGGAGGATATGTAATAGTTCCTTGTATAGAAAGAAATGCAATATTTGCAGTTAAAGCATTGAATACTGCAAATTATGTAATGTCTGTTGAATCTGAACATATAATAAGTTTTGATGATGTTATAAAAACAATGGCAGAAACAGGAAAAGATTTAAGAGAAGGTTATCGTGAAACATCTACTGGAGGATTAGCTAAATACTATGAAAAGCTACTTAAAATGCAACAAGAAGAAGGTTTAGAAGCTGGAGTTCCATTAGATTAAAAATTGAAAAATAACTGAATAATAACTGAAAAGTAAACTTGACAGTACACGATAATAAGGTAATATACATTATAAAAAGTTGTGGGAGTTAATACGATGAAAAAGATTTTATGTTTAACAATAATTCCATGTTTATCTTATTCAGGAGAAGTAGGAAATTTCATATGTGGAGCCGTAGGGGGAAAAGTAGGAGATAAATTAGAAGATTATGGAAAAGAACAACCATCAAAACCAATAGGAGAATGTGATAATCCTTATCCATATACAGCAACTTGTGAACATGAAAAGGTAGATTAAAATGAATATTATTAAAGAATTTGGATTATGGTTAGTATTATGGATTATAGCATATACAGTTATTAAATTTATTATGGATTTCTTATCATTAAAATTTACTTGTTGTAAAAATAAAAATATTAGATTACTTTTATGTGTATTAATAGTGGTATTAATTCATAATAGATTAAAGATATATGTAGGATTATAAGTATTAAATAAATGAAACAAAGCCTAAATCCCTTATATATTGAGTTTTAGGCTTTTTCCAATTACAAAAATTGAGTCATATAAAATGGTAAAAACGTTATGTCTTGTTCTTTTTTTAAATCTTTTATATGTACTAAATATTTAGTATTTATCCTATCTGAATGTTTTTTTGAAAATTTATCTAATGAAGTATATTTTCTATAATTTGAAGATTTTACTTCTATGGGGTTAATCTTATTTTTACTAGTTAATAAAAAATCTATTTCAAAAGTCCGTTTTTGTGTAGTATCATAATAGGCATGATAATATAGTTTATTTCCTTTAGCATAAAGTGTTTGTGCAACAATATTTTCATAAAGTATACCTAAATTTTTTGATAATTTATTACTCAACAATTTTTGGTAAATTACATTTTCAGTAAAATCTTTATCTTTAAACATTAAAGTAACCATAAGTCCAGTATCAGCTAAATAAATTTTAAATTTATCTAAATTTAAATTAGTTGTTAGTCCAACATCAGGATCGTTGGCATTATATGTAAGTAATACTGTTTTTGAAGCTTTTAGTTCTGAAATTTTTTCAAGCAAATTAGAAGCTCGCTCATTTTTTAGCACACTTGAAACTTGATAACGTGTTGAATTTCTTGATAATTCAGCTGGGATAGCATCGAATAACATAGAAATTTTACCAGTTGGGTCTATTTTATAAAAATCATCTTCATATAGAGTTATAATATCCCTTTTTACCTTATCAACCATTTTAAAATTGTTGGTTTCAATATATGTTTTAACGGCTTGTGGCATTCCTCCAACTAACATATATAGCCTAAATTTGCGAAGCATATTTCTGTTTTGTCCTTCTCCTAATGGTATTTTTTGCATAAAAGCTTTATACAATAACTTATTTGTTATTTCATCACCCACAGCCCACAAAAATTCTTCAAAATCCATAGGAAACATTTCTATTTTTGTTTCTTCACTAGGTATTAAAATATTATTTACATTCTTTCTTATTGAAATTAAAGATCCAGTTTCTATGTAGTCATATCTACCATCAGCAACTAATTTTTTTATTGCTTGTCTAGCAAGTGGATTAAATTGAACTTCATCAAAAACAATTAAAGAATTTCTTTCATATAAATCGACAGCACATTGTAATTGAAGTTGTAAGAAAAAATAGTCTAAATTATTCATATCTTCAAATAAATCTTGAATATCTTTAGTCGCAAATGCAAAATCTATAATTATATATGACTTGTATTCATTTTTAGCAAATTCTTCTACAATAGTAGATTTTCCAACACGTCTTGCACCTTCAATAAGTAGAGCTGTTTTGCCTAAAGAAGTAGTTTTCCATTCAAGTAATTTTTCATATATTTTTCTTTTAAACATGTATATTCCCCTTTCAAAACAAATCCGCAGTTTAATTTATATCATTATACCACAAATCCGCAATAAAAAATATAGATTTTTCTGCAAATCCGCAATAAAATTTTTTGTTTTTCAATTTAATTATGGTATAATTTAATAAAAATAGAGGAAGAAAAAAAGTTGGGTGGTAAAAGAAAAAATTCTGGAAGAAAAGAAAATTGAATAATATAAATAATATTATAGAAAGAGGAACATTTTCAAGTAAATGCTCCCATTTGTTGAATTTTGCAATTTCTGAGTATAAAAAAACAAATACTGTGAAGTTTATAGACTTGTTCGCAGGTCTTGGTGGAATTAGAATAGGATTTGAGAGTGCTTTTAATAAAATGGGATTAAAAACACAATGTGTATTTACATCAGAAAAAAAACATGCAATAAAAGCATATTCAGAAAATTTTAATAATGAAAAAATATATGGAGATATTTCAAAAATAAAATCTAGTGAAATACCAAATGTTAGCAGGATTTCCTTGCCAACCATTTTCTTTTGCTGGAAATAGATTAGGATTTGAAGATACAAGAGGTACATTATTTTTTGAAATAGCGAGGATTTTAAAAGAAAAAAAGCCATATGGATTTTTATTAGAAAATGTTGAAGGTTTATTAAATCATGACAAAGGAAAAACAATGTCATTAATACTTTCTTCCTTAAAAAATTTGGGTTATAAAGTAACATATAATTTAATTAATGCAGAGGAACACGGATTAGCTCAGAGTAGAAAAAGAGTGTATATAGTTGGGACGTTAATTAAAGAAATATCTTTAGAAAATTTTGAAAAAAAAACATGTAACTTTTAAAGATATACAACAAAAAAATCAAGATATAATAAATACAGAATTTACACAAAAATTATTAGGTAAATATAGCTATAATGAGCTTTACGGGAAATCTATAAAGGATAAACGTGGTGGAATAGAAAATATTCATTCGTGGGATATAGAATTAAAAGGAAAAGTAAGTGAAGGAATTGAATGAATGGACGGAATGCCTTTAACATTAAAACAAATTCAATCCTTTATAACCTACAATAACATTGAATATTTATTGAAAGATTTAGTCGATAAAAAATACTTGGTATTAGAATATCCTAAAAAATTAGAAAATGGGAAAAGAATATATGATAAAACAAAAGAAACCAGTAATAGAACAAATTTCAAATAGATTAGCATTAAGTTTTAAAGACTATATAATTAAAAAAATATGAAAATGAGCTAGACACTTCTATGTATTTTTGGTTATAAAAATCATAGCAGGTATTTCTAATCCTAAATTGATAACATTTAGCTAGTATAATATAAATAAAAAAGTGTCAAATTAGCTAGAAAATTCTTGCTTTTTGACACTCTAAAATTTCTATTTTATTCTAAATTCATGAATTTTACCAGATTTATCTGTAAGTTTTACACTTTCCCTAGTTATTTCAAATTTTTTGTTATAACGTAAAAGATCTAAAATTTCATGCTCTATTTTAGTAGCTTTTGGATCACCTGCAGCAAGAGTCATATTTATACCGTGTGTAATTAATTTACCATCTTTAATTTCATATCTTGAATTAAAGAAATTTATTCCAGTATATCCGTACACGATATCTTTTTGAAATCCTAGTGTTATGCCTTTATAATCTTTATGCTCATATTCTTTTTTATCTAAGACTATTTTTTCTGTTGCTAAAATATTTTTGTCTATAGGTCTTTTTTCTATTCTGTTACATGATATGATTAAAGAAAAAAAGCAAGCTAAAATTAAAATTTTTTTCATAATTCCTCCTAAATTTTTAATAAAATTATCCTATCATTAATGTTTAAATAAGTGTTACCATTTGGGATAATAATTTGCCCATTATTATCTTTTAAGCAAATTATCAATTCATTTTTATCTATATCTATATTTTTTAAATGCATATTTGCCCATTTGTGATTGCTTGATATAGTAATTTCTACTAAATTTATACCAGTATCATCAAAATGAGATTGTCCTGCTAAAATTAGCGTATCGTTTTCTAATATTATTGTATCTCCTCTTGGGACTATAGTCTTATTACCTCTTTCAATTTTTGCAATAATTACATTAAATGCTAACTGTAAGTCAGATAATTTTTTACCTATCCATTTAGAATTTTTTAAAATTTTTGTTTCTATGAAACCTAAATTTGTTTTATCTTGATAGTAATTAAATGTTTTAAGAACGGTATCGCTATTATCTAGCATGTCTAATTTTTTTGTAGCCAGTGGCATTATTAAACCTTGAAGTAGTGATGAAAAAAGACAAATAACAAAAACTATATGAAAAATATCAATGCTAAAATTTAAATTTGTATTAACTGCCATTATAGAAAAAGCGATGGCGGCTGCTCCTCTAATACCTGCAATTGAAATTAATGCTAATTGATTATTCTTTAACTTAAAAGGCTTCATTAGACTAAATACAACAACTGGTCTTGCGAAAAAAAGCATAAATAACATAATTAGAAGACCTGAAGGTATGTACCTTATTACCTCATAAACATTTGATAAAAGTCCTAGTAAAAAGAATAGTGCAATTTGTGTAAGGCTTGTAAGACCATCATAAAAGAAAATTACATCTTTTTTTCCTACATACTCAACATTTCCAATGTATATTCCTAGGATATATAAGGCTAAATATCCATTTGCTTGTATGATAGAGCAAAGTCCATAAGTTCCAAGCATAATTGCTGCTATATATACACTAAATAAACCATCTTCATTTAATTTAAATATTTTTAAAGATTTAATAAATGCAAATCCTACACCAAATCCTATTAACACTCCAAAGAAAACTTGTTTAAATATTAAAAGTGGAACTGAAATGTTTTTTCCCAGCATAATTGATAAAAATATTACTGTTAGTGTATATGCTGTAGGGTCATTTGATCCGCTTTCTATTTCAAGTAGTGGTGCTGTTGAATATTTTAAATTTAATTTTTTTGAAATTAATATGTTTGAAACGCAAGCATAGTCGGTAGATCCAACTATAGAACCTAAAAGTAAAGATTCAGTAAAATTGAAATGTAGAATGTAGTAACAAAATAGTCCAGTTAAAAGTGATGTACCAATAACACCAAAGCTTGCTAAAATAGAAGCTTTAAATGCAACTTTTTTACACATAGTCCAATTTGTACTAAACCCACCATAAAACATTATTACCATAAGTGAAAGGGTTGAAATTTTATCTACTATGTGAAAATCATTAAAATCAATTCCAAAATATGAAAATCCCATTCCAAGAAAAAGGAATAGTATAAGTGATGGAATTCCAGATTTATGCGATATCTTTATTGAAAAAAGAGCAAGTAGTAAAATTAATGTTATTAATAGTAAATTCATTTTTCTCCTTTGTAAAAAAAAAGCTAAGCGAATAGCTTAGCTCTTATTTATTTTCTGATTTCTTTTATACGAGCAGCTTTACCTGAAAGATTTCTTAAGTAGTAAAGTTTAGCTCTTCTAACTTTACCAATCTTCTTAACTTCAATCTTTTCGATAGATGGAGAATTTAATGGTATTATTCTCTCAACTCCTATACCAGAAGAAACTTTTCTTACAGTGAAATTTTTTGCTATTCCTGTACCAGAAATTCTAATTATTATTCCTTCGAATATTTGAATTCTTTCTTTATTTCCTTCAATAACTTTGTAATGAACAGCTACAGTATCTCCAGCTTTAAACATTTCTTTAGTAACGTCAGCTTTAAGATATTTGCTTTCTACAAGTTCAATTAATCTTTCTTTCAAAAAATATACACTCCCTTCGTTATAAAACGTTCGTGGATAAAAATCTAGAGGACCGTTTCGGTATTACAAATCATAATAACACAAAAATGAAGAAAAATCAACAGAATTTTACATAAAAATAAAAAACCCTCCAAAGGAGGGCGTGTATTACTATCTAACTATGTCGCTGAATAATAATTCAACACGTCTGTTTTTGTATCTACCAGGTCTATTCTTATTAGTTGCGATAGGACTTGTTTCTCCCTTACCACTTACAGATTTAATAGTGTATTCACTCTTTAATCCGTATTTTTCTAATAATTTCTTGATTTCAGTAGCTCTTTTAACAGATAATTTTTGGTTGTATGCATTTGATCCAGTTGAATCAGTGTGACCAACTATATCAATAGTACCTGCTTTGTAGAAGTCGTTTAATTGAGCTGTAATTTCAGCTAAATTCTTTTCTTCTTCCTTGTTAGGTTTTCTTCCATCAACCTTGAATCCGTAAATTATACATTTTTGTTCTTCAGTACTGCATGAAGCGTGAATTAATCCTTTAGTCTTAATAACTTTTGGACCTTCAACTGGAGCTTCAACTACAGTAGCAGGTGCTACAACTACAGGAGCTGGTTCTTCAATAACTAAAGGTTTAGCAACTTTGTAATCACCAAATCTAAATCCAACTCTTACTCCTACTTTGTGGTGGAAGTTGTTATCTGCTGGAGTGTATGCTCCATCGTATAATCCTTCAACTACAGCAGGACCTGCAGTAAATCCTAATCCTAATCCGTAGTATACACCGCCTTTGCTGTCATTCTTTTTACCAACTACAGCACCACCAAATCTAGCTAATGCATAGATTGATGAGTTGTTGTCTTCACTCTTATGTAATTTAACTCTAGCTAATGCATATATAGGTGCAAAGTGATGTTCTTCTGTTGAATTATTATCAACTTTATATGTGTATCTAGCTTTAGTTACACCAAAGTTATATTCAAATCCAGCACCAAGATCAATTCTTCCTTTGTTGTAAGGAATAAATTCAGCACCTAATGTCCATCCGTTATCATCAACTTTATTTTGATCTTTTAAGTGTTTAACTACGTGATGACCTCTGTAAAAATCAAAACCTGTTTTTACGTCAGCTTCCCAAGCTAATGCACTAACTGATGATAAAGCTATTGCTAATAATGCGATTTTTTTCATCTGATGTTCCTCCTTTTTAGATTTTTTTGACTACTATATAATTACTATCTAAATGTACCTTAATACATCTATATATAGTATAATGTATTATTAATAAAAATGCAAATAAATTATTTGTTTTTACTTAGCATATATAGTTAACTTTTTTATCTTGTTTTTGGCAGATGTTGTAGATACTATTGTTTAGTTGTTTACTAGGCTGTTTCGTATATTATCTAAAATTATTTTTTTCTCTACAGATGATATCATTCGTCTTGTATATTCAACAGTGTCTGGATTAACACTTATAGATGTTATTCCACATTCAACAAGAAATTTTGCAAGTTCAGGGTATTGGCTAGGTCCTTGACCACATATAGAGCAGGTAATACCTTTTTTGTTGCAGGTATCTATTAGAATTTTTAGTGCGTGTTTTACAGCATCATTTCTTTCATCAAAATAACCCATATTACTTAAAACTTCTGAATCTCTATCAGCACCCATAATTAATTGTGTTAAATCATTTGAGCCTATAGAAAATCCATCTACTAATTCGGCAAACTTTTCAGCTTCTAGCACTACTGCAGGTACTTCAGCCATTATCCAAATTTTAAAATTTTTACTTTGTACTAAACCTTCGCTTGCCATAATTTCTTTAACTTTTTTTAATTCTTCTACTGTTCTTACAAAAGGTAACATAGCAATTACGTTATTTAATCCATATTCAGTTCTAATTTTTAATATGGCACGACATTCTAATCTAAATCCTTTTTCATATTCACTTGAAATATATCTTGAAACACCACGCCAACCTATCATAGGATTAGATTCTAGTGGCTCAACTTCATCTCCTCCCGTAAGATTTCTAAATTCATTTGTTCTAAAGTCAGACATTCTCACTACACAATTTTTAGGATATATAGCTTGAGCAACTTTAGATATACCTTTTGCTAATTGATTTATCATAAAATTTTCTTGGCCATTTTTTATTAAATACATAGGATGAGCTCCTATCATATTTGTGAATATAAATTCAGTTCTCATAAGCCCTATACCATCTATAGGTAAATTTTTGTATTTATCTATTAATTCTGGATTTCCAAGGTTCATATATATTTTTGTAGCAGTTGTTGGGGATAGTAGAGTTTTCAATTCATCTGTTATACTATTACTAGTTTCTTTTTTCTTTGTTCCCTCATTTAAAACATTTCCATAATACACTATTCCATGTGTTGCATCTACTGTAACAAAATCTTTTGCATGTAGTATTTTAGAAGCGTTTTTCGTACCTACTATACAAGGTATTTGTAATTCTCTTGAAACAATAGCAGCATGACAAGTTCTACCACCTTCATCAGTTACTATAGCACAAACTTTTTTCATGGCAGGTACCATATCAGGATTTGTCATTTGTGTAACTAATATATCGCCTTCTTCTATCAAATTAATTTCAGATACATCTTTAATTAACTTTACTCTACCTCTACCTATACCAGGAGAAGCTCCTAAACCTTTACATAATACATTTAAAATTTCAGTTTCTTCTTCATCTTCATCTTTTAATGTTGTTATAGGTCTTGATTGTAGAAAATAGAATTCTTTTGTGTCTTTATCAAAAGCCCATTCAGTATCTTGAGGGCTACCATAAAGCTTTTCTACCTTTATTCCACGCTCAATTAAAGTTCTAATTTCATCTTTTGATAAACATTCTTTTTCAACAAATTCATTTCCTAAATAGTCTTCAATGTTGACTTTTTCAGTACCAACATGGTCTTTTTTTTCTACCACCATAAAATTTTTTGAAGCTATGTTTTTACTAATTATTTCATGTGTTCTTTTGTCTATAATATATTCATCAGGTGTAACCATACCTGAAACTACAGCTTCTCCTAAACCATAACTTGCATTTATCATCATTTCATTTTTATTTAAAGAAATAGGGTTTGCCGTAAACATAACTCCTGATTTTTCAGAATTTACCATTTTTTGTATAACAACTGATAGTGCGACATCAAAGTGATTATATTTTTGCTTTTCTCTGTAATATATAGCACGTGAAGTCCATAATGAAGCAAAACATTTTTTAATATGTACAAGCAATTCTTTTTCACCTGATATATGCAGATAAGTTTCCTGCTGTCCTGCAAATGATGCATCAGGTAAATCTTCAGCTGTTGCAGATGATCTTACAGCAACTCTAGGATTAATAATTCCTAAATTTGAAGAAAATTTCCTGTATGCACTAATAATTTCTTGTTCTAATTGCTCAAAAAATTCACTTTCTATTATCCTATTTTGTATAGCTTCTGAAGCGTCAAATAGTGAATCGACATCTTCGACATCTACTGTGGACATTAAAGATTTTACAAATTCGTTTAATTTTGCAAATTCAATAAATTCTTCATATGCCCGTGAACTAATACAAAATCCTGGAGGTACAGGTAAATTTAGATGAGTTAATTCTCCAAGATTTGCTCCCTTGCCACCTACAATAGACACATCTTGTTTTGATATTTCATCAAACCACTTAATATATGTGTATTTTGACATGAGAAAGCCTCCTTTATCATCTATCCTATTATACCATATTTAAAGGGATATGATTAGTTAATTAAATAACATATAATTTAGTTTACGGTATTTAAAAAATTTGAAAATTGTGATAAAATATACAAGCAAATAGTATTATAAGGGTGAAAAAGTGAAAAAGAAAAAAGTTAATATAAGCGAAAAAAGAATAAAAGAAAATGAAACATCTAAAAGGGTAAATATATTGAAAATTGTATTTACTGCTTTTTTAGTATTATTACTTCTTGTAAGTGAGTTATTTAAAAAATATTTAGAAGTTAATTCTGGGTTTATGAATAATGGGTTATTGTTGTTTAATAAAGGTATTCATATATTGTTTGGTAATATGTATTATCCTTTTGTTTTAACATTAATAATAACTGTGATATATAATGTTTTGGAAATAAAAGTATCACAATATAAAAAAATTGTGTATTGCATTGCATTTTTAATGTTGTCTTCATTTTTAACTATAATCAAAATAGATGTAAGCAATGAAAAAAGTTTGATAGAAGCAGGACAAAATTTATTGGAATTTGGATTTACTACTAATGGGGCAGGATTAGTTGGAGCAATATCAAGTATACCTATAGCATTAGTAAGTTCTAAGTGGTGGTGTAAATTATCTTTATTATTTTTATCTATAATATTTTTTATAATTTCTTTCTCACGTGTTATTGTAATATTAATTAGTTTGATTATAGAAACTAATAAGTACTATAACTCAGAAGAATACTTAAAGAAAAAACAAATTTTACAAGTTAAGAAAAAAATTGAAGAAGAAGAGAGAGCAATTTTAAATAAAGTAAGAGAAGATAAAGTGAAAAATGTCATTATTACTTTATCTAATGATAAATTAGATAAAAAAATATCAGAAAAACCAAAAGAAAGCTATTTTGATAAAACAGAATATTATTCTCATGAAGAACTAGAAGAACAACAAAAAAAAATGGGATGAATATATAGCAAAACAAAATGAATTAAAATATGCAAAAGATGAAAAAAGTAGAAAAGAAGAACTAGAAAAAGAAATAGAAAGTGAAGTTAAAGAAGAACCTAAAAAATTAGAAAGTCCTAAAGTTGAAGAAAAAATAGAAATTAATTCTAAACCTAAAGCATCAATGAAAATAGACGAAGACTTAAAAAAATCTATAGAAGATGTCTTTATTTACAAAAAAGCAAGTGAAGAAGAAAAAATAAAGATGAAGCATGAAATAAATGATAATATACAAAAGTTAGAAAAAGTTTTAAGTGATTTTGGTGTTGATGCAAAAGTAGTAGATTATGCAACAGGACCTACAATAACAAGATACGAAATTACTATACCAACAGGAGTTAGGGTTAATAAGGTAACACAATTATCAGATGAAATTTCAATGTATCTTGAAGCTGAAAGCGTTAGATTTGAAGCACCTATTCCAGGAAAGGCTACTATAGGTATAGAAACACCTAATAAGATTAAAGAAAACGTATATTTTTCAAACCTTATACATGATAAAAAGCTTGAAGCAGGAGAATTAAATGTAGTTTTAGGTAAGGATATTATAGGAAAAGACAAGATAATAGATATAGCTAAAATGCCACATTTATTAATAGCAGGACAAACTGGATCAGGAAAGAGTGTTGCAATAAATACAATAGTATCAACACTTATATCTAAAAAAAGTCCAGATGAAGTTAAATTTATTTTAGTAGACCCCAAAATGGTAGAATTGATGCCATATAATGGTATACCTCATTTATTAGTTCCCGTTATAATCGACCCAGAACAAGCAGCTATTGCACTAAAATGGGCTGTTTCTGAAATGGAATTAAGATACAAAAAATTAGCAGAACTTGGTATAAGAAATATTAAGTCATATAACAAAATGATGCCTAATTACAAAATGCCATATATAGTTATAATAATTGATGAATTAGCAGATCTTATGATGGTTTCAGCAAATACAGTTGAAACATCTATTGCACGTATAGCACAAAAAGCAAGAGCTGTTGGAATACACTTAATAGTTGCAACACAAAGACCTAGTACAGACGTAATAACAGGAATGATAAAAGCAAATCTTCCAAGTAGAATTTCGTTTGCATTAAGATCACAAATTGACTCAAGAACAATATTAGATCAAATAGGAGCAGAAAAGTTATTAGGTAAAGGAGATATGTTACTTCTTGAAAATGGAAGTTCTAAATTAGAAAGAATACAAGGAGCATATATTTCAGATGAAGAGGTAGTAAATCTTACAACAGTACTAAAATCAAAAGCAGAAGTTAGCTATAATATGGACATATTAACTCCAACTGAAGATAATGAAGAAAGTGTTGATCCATATTATGGAAAAGCATTAGAACTAATAGAGAATGTTGATGGTAAAATATCAATATCAATGCTTCAACGCGAGCTTAAAATAGGATTTAATAGAGCTTCAAAAATAAATGAAGACTTGAAAAAGAATGGTGTATTAGATGAAAGTGGTTATAAAATAAATATATAGGTGGGAGAGAAAATGAAAATACTTAAACAGTTAAATAACTTAAAAGACAAATTTTTTAAAGCTAAAGTTTACAAAGAAATAGGAATAGATTTAGGTACAGCTAATACAATAATTTACTTAAAAAATGACGGTATAGTTATAGATGAGCCAACATATGTTTCTATGAATGTTAAAACAGAATTAATAGACAAAATAGGTAATGATGCTAAAAGAATAGCTGGAAGAAAACCAAATTTTATTGATATAATACGTCCACTAAAAAATGGTGTAATATCAAATTATGAAATGACTGTTGCAATGTTAAGTGATTATTTAAATAAAATAGGTGAAAACGCGATATTACAAGGTCGTGCTATAGTTTGTGTTCCAAGTGGAGTAACACAAGTAGAAAAAAGATCGTTTTTTAATGTCGTAAGCGATATAGGAATCAAGGATGTGTATTTGGTAGAAGAACCAATAGTTGCTGCTATTGGAGCTGGTATAGACATATTTGAGCCTAAAGGGCATTTGATTGTAAATATAGGTGCAGGGACTACTGAAATAGCTTTTGTTGCATCAGGAGGTGCTTCAAAGTCAGAATCTATAAAAATAGCTGGGGATGATTTTGATGTTGATATAATTGAGTTTATAAAAGATCAATATAGCATAGTCATAGGTGAAACATCAGCTGAAAAATTAAAAATAATTGCAACAAGTGCTGACACAGATAAAGAAGAAATTACTATAAAAGGAATGGGTACCGCAAATGGATTGCCTCAAGAGTTAGTTATTGTTGGTAGTCAAGTTGATGCAGCAATTAAGAAAAATGTTGATAAAATAGTTGAAAAGATAAAAATAGCTCTAGAAGAAATAGAACCAGAAATATCTGCAGATATTTATGAAACAGGTATATATTTAACAGGCGGAGGAGCAAATATTCGTATTTTAAAACAAAAAATAGAAGAAGAGTTTAAATTGAAAGTTACAGTTGCAGAAGATCCTATACATACTGTTGTAAACGGGATGGCACGTATATTTGAAGATTTTGATAAATATGAAAATATAATAGTACCACAATATACGGAGTATTAAAATGATTAATATATTAAATGAAATAGAAGCTATAATTTTTTTAGCACAAAATCCAGTATCTATAGAAGAATTAGCTAGTCATTTTGAAAAAACAACAGATGAAATAAAAGAACTTTTATTTGAATTAAAGGATAAAAGAAACGATACTGGTATACATTTAAGTATAAGTAATGGATTTGCAAAATTTGTTACTAACCCATTATGTGGAGAAAAGGTACAAAAATTTTTTGACCCTGAAGTTAGAATAAAAAAATTGTCAAAATCAAGCATGGAAACATTAACTATAATAGCTTTTAGAGGACCTATAACTAAAGGTGAAATAGAGAAAATAAAGGGAGTTAGTGTAGACGCAAGTGTTCAAACTTTGTTAGAAAAAAATTTAATATTTTCTGTAGGAAGAAAAAAAGCATTAGGAAATCCTAAGTTATATGAAGTAACTGAAAACTTTTATGGTTATGTTGGTGTTAATTCAAAAGAAGAACTATTTTCAATGGAAAAGGCACAGTGGTTGAAAGAATATAAGGGGGAAGAAGTTGAGGATAAATAAATATATTGCATTATCAGGATTTTGTTCAAGAAGACAGGCTGATAAATTAATAGAAGAAGGACGTGTTACTATTAATAATAATATAGCACAAATAGGAGATGTCGTTAGAGAACAGGATATAGTAAGAATAGATGGACAAAAAGCTCGTGTTAAACAAAATCAATATGAGTACTATATTCTAAATAAACCTAAAAGAGTAATTTGTTCTAATGAAGATAAATTTGGAAGAGTAACAGCGGTATCATTAATAAAATCAAATAAAAGATTATTTACTTATGGAAGATTAGATTATTTGACAGAAGGGTTAATAATAATAAGCAATGATGGTGATTTGTATAATAAAATAATGCATCCAAGACAAAAACTATATAAAAGCTATATAGCAAACATAGATAAAGAAATAACAGATGATCATATAGAAGCATTAACTCACGGAGTTGTTATTGAAGGTAAAAGAACAGCTCCTGCAAAAGTTAAAAGGTTAAATAAAACAGAAATAAGAATTGCAATTTTTGAAGGAAGAAATAGACAGATAAGAAAAATGTTTGAAACATTAGGATATACTGTTAAAAATTTAAAAAGAGTTAAAGTCGGAGAGTTAACTTTAAAAGATCTTGAAGTTGGTAAATATAGAAGACTTACAAATGAAGAAGTTGAATATTTAAAGAAATTATAATATATTTGAATTTATTAAAGAAGTGGAGTAAAAATGTTAAGTATAGAAGAAGTACAAAAGATAGCCAAACTATCTAAATTAGAATTTAATGATGAAGAACTTTTAAGTATGCAACATTCATTAAATGACATATTTTCATATATAGAAAAAATAAATGAAGTAGATGTTACAAATGTTGAGCCTTTGTATAATGTATTAGATATTAAAGATAGAGTTAGAGAAGACAGAGTAGAAAATACTGAGAAAAAAATTGATTTTCTATCTAATGCTCCAAAATCAGATGATGATTTTGTTATATTACCAAAAATTGTTTAAGAGAGTGAGATGTTATGGAAATATATGAATTTAGTGCGACAGATGTAGCAAAAATGATAAAAGAAAAAAAGATAACAGCTACACAAGTTGTGGAAAAATTAGTTGAAAGAATAGAAAATATAGATGATAAAGTAGGAGCATATGTAAGTTATGATAAAGATAGGGCACTTAAATTAGCTAAAAAATTAGACGATATTCCTAGTTTATCTAGTCTTCATGGAGTTCCTGTTGCTCTAAAAGATAATATAGTGTCATACAAAGATAAAACAACAGCATCATCACAAATGTTAGCTAATTATGTAGGAACATATGATGCAACGGTTGTGTCTAGAATGAGAAAAGCAGGGATAATACCTTTTGGTAAAGCTAATATGGATGAGTTTGCGATGGGATCATCTACAGAAACATCTTTTGTCAAAAAAACATCAAATCCTTTCGATTTAGATAGAATACCTGGAGGATCAAGTGGAGGGTCTGCTGCAATGGTAGCATCAAGAGAAGCATTTATAGCTCTTGGAAGTGATACAGGAGGTAGTGTGCGTCAACCTGCAAGCTTATGCGGTGTAGTCGGCTTAAAACCTACTTATGGTAGAGTATCAAGATATGGACTTATGGCTTTTGGATCTTCATTAGATCAAATAGGAATTTTAGCAAGAAATTCAAAAGATATTGCAAGTTTATTAGAAATAATAGCGGGGTATGATGAATTAGATCCAACGACTGCTAACGTAGAAGTTAGTCAATATACTAAAACATTAGATAGAGATATTAAAGGTTTAGTTATAGGTTTACCAAAAGAGTATTATTCAGATCAATTAGACGATGAAGTTAGAGGTAAAATTGAAGAAGCAAAAATCGAATTAGAAAAATTGGGAGCGACATTTAAGGAAATCAGTTTACCACATACTCAATATGCAATTGCAACTTACTATATCATATCTTCAGCAGAAGCTGCTTCTAATCTTGCAAGATATGATGGAGTAAGATATGGATTACGAACTAGTAACGAATCAGTAGAAGATATGTATGTAAAATCAAGAAGTAAAGGGTTCGGTACAGAGGTAAAAAGAAGAATTATGATAGGTAACTATGTATTATGTTCAGGTTTTTATGATGCGTACTATAAACGAGCCTCACAAATAAGAAGATTAATAAAAGAAGATTTTGAAAATGCATTTAAGCAAGTTGATTTAATTTTAACACCAACTTCACCAGTTGTAGCATCTAAAAAAGGAGAAAAGATACAAGATCCTATTACAATGTATTTATCAGATATTTATACAGTGTGTATTAATTTAGCAGGTCTACCTGCAATATCTGTACCAACTAAATTTATAGGTAAATTGCCAGTTGGAATGCAATTAATAGGAAACTATTTTAAAGAAGATCTTTTATTAAATGTAGCGAATGTATATGAAAAGGTTAGAGGGGAAATAAAATATGAATTATGAGTCTGTAATAGGATTGGAAGTACATGTACAATTAAAAACAAAATCAAAAATATGGTGCAGTGCAGATGCAAATTATGATGATAAAGCTCCTAATACATGTATAACACCAACTTGTGTTGGAGAACCTGGAGCTCTACCTAAGTTAAATGATGAAGTGCTAAATTATGCAATTAAAGCAGCACTTGCCCTAGGATGCAATATTAATAAAATAAGTTATTTTGATAGAAAAAACTATTTTTATCCAGATTCACCAAAAAATTATCAAATAACACAATTTTTTAAACCTTATGCGGAAAATGGTAAATTAGAAATAGTTACAAGTAGTGGTAAAAAGGCAGAAGTTGAGATACAAAGAATACAAATAGAAGAAGATACTGCAAAAAGCATACATTTAACTCATGAAAGTTTGCTTAATTTTAATAGAGCATCAATGCCATTATTAGAAATAATAACAACTCCATGCATAAAAACAGCTGATGAAGCATATGCTTATCTTACAACTTTAAAAGAAAGAATTAAGTATACAAAAGTTAGTGATGTTAGCATGGAATTAGGATCACTTAGATGTGATGCTAATGTATCTGTAAGAAAAGTTGGAGAAACTAAACTTGGAACAAGAACAGAAACTAAAAATTTAAATTCATTTAAAGCTGTAAGTCGTGCTATAGAGTATGAAATAAATAGACAAATAGATGTTTTAGAAAATGGTGGAAAAGTTTCTCAAGAAACAAGATTATGGGATGAAGAAAATGGCGTTACAAGAACAATGAGATCTAAGGAAGAAGCTATGGATTATAGATATTTCCCAGAACCAGATTTACCTCCAGTAGTAATTAGTGATCAAAGATTAGAAAAAGTAAAAAAAGATATGCCTGAATTTTCTCAAGAAAAAATGGAAAGATTTATTAGAGATTACAATATACCAGAAGTTGAAGCAAAATTATTAACTAATGATCCAGAATTAGCTGATTATTTTGAAAATGTTGCAAAGATATCAAAAGATCCTAGACTTTCTTGTAATTGGATATTAACTGAAGTTTTAAGAATATTAAAAGAAAAAAATTGTGACATTGAACATTTTGATATAAGAGAGGATAGATTAGCGAAATTAATTTTACTTATACTGGATAAAACAATAAGTTCAAAGATAGCAAAAGATGTATTTGAAAAAATGTTGGATAGTGATTTAGATCCTAAACAAATAGTTGAAAAGCAAGGCTTAGCACAAATTACAGATAGTAAATTTATAGAAAATTTAGTAGATGAAGTATTGAATGCAAACCCTGAATCAGTTAATGATTTAAAATCAGGTAAAGATAGAGCGTTAAAACATCTAATGGGACAAGCTATGAAATTATCTAAGGGTAAAGCTAACCCTAAATTAGTTACAGAGTTAATATTAGAAAAATGTAAATAGGATAAAAAATGAAAATAGTAATAGCAATAATGATAATATTAATGTTGGCTGTATTATGGCGTACAAAAAAAATGATAAATCTTTATTATTCTTTTTTAGTATTTGCCTTTATAACTACATTATTAACATTATTTAAATATCAAGTAATTGATTCTAGAGCTGCTAGAAAAAATATGGAGAATAAAAGATATGAAATAGAAGATATTTATGCAACTAGAGGGAGTATCTATTCTTATGACGGGCATAAATTAGCTTTTGATGTTGAAAAATTTAATGTAGTTTTAGATCCAACAAATTTAGATGATAAATTTACTGAAGATATTTCAAAAATATTATCTAAATATGTAGGAAAAAAAGAACAAGAAATAGTAGAAATAATACGCGATGCAAGAAAAAAAGGTAAAAAATTTTATGATTTTAAATTAGAGATTAACTATGATACAAAACAAAGTTTAGTTAGCGATATACAGGAGTATAAAAAGCAAGTAAAAAAAAGCGGTAAAGGTAAACTTATAGGTAAATGGATATTTTATCCTCAAAAATCTGAAAGATATAATGTAGAAGGAAATGAATTTGAATCTATTATAGGATTTTTAAATAATGAAAATAATGCAGTATATGGTGTTGAAAAATCATATGATAAATATTTAAAAGGTATACCTGGGAAAGCTCGTGTGTATAAACCCGCTATTGACTTATATAAAGGTTACACATTGCAATCTTTAATATTTAATGAAGTTTTAAAAGAGCCTAGACCTGGATGTGATGTATATTTGACTATAGACAGTGTATTACAGTACAGAATGGATGAGATTATAAGCAAAGTATACGAAGATTTTAGTGCAGAATCTGTTATGGGAATTTTAATGGAAGCAGACACAGGAAAAATAATTGCTATGGATTCTTATCCAAAGTCAACAAATAAAGCTGAAATAAAAAATAGAACTATAACTGATTTATTTGAGCCAGGTTCAATCTTTAAACCAGTAACTGTATCTTCAGCAATAGAAGAAAAATTAATTAACAAAAACACTATAATACATTCAGATGGATATGTTAAAGTAAAAGATAGAACTATTCACGATCATGACAGAACTACTATAGGAGATCTTACTATAACAAAAATAATAACGCATTCAGGAAATGTTGCTATGGTAAAAATAGCACAGCTTATGGAAAGTTCTATTTTCTATAATTACCTAAAAAATTTTGGATTAGCACAAAAAACAGGTATAGATACAGCATTTGAAACTTCAGGTAAATTATTTCCGTTAAAATCATTTACAGAAGTTAGAAAATCAAATGTTTCATTTGGGCAAGGTATTTCTATGACACAGTTACAGATGTTGACTACTTTGAATGCCACTATAAACGGAGGAAAACTTTTAAAACCTTTTGTTGTAGATAGAGTTGTAAACGATAAAGGAGAAATTAAATTACAAAATAAGACAACAGTATTGCACACTCCAATAAGTGAAGCTACATCAAGTCAAATTCGTGAAATGTTAGAACAAGTTGTTATGTCAGGTACTGGAAGAGGTATAGCTATACCAGGATATAGATTAGGTGGTAAAACTGGAACAGCACAAAAAGCAGGGCCTCATGGATATGAAAGAGGTAAATATTTTTCATCTTTCTTTGCATTTTTCCCAGCAGATAAGCCAAAATATTCTATACTTATCACTGTAAATGAGCCACATGGAGCATATTATGGAGCTGCAGTTGCATTGCCACCAGCAAGAGAAATTATAGAAAAATTAATAAAATATAAAGGAATAGAACCTACATATATACCAGAAGAAATAAAAGAAGTAGAAACTGTAATAAAAAAAGTTGCAAAACAAAAAGATTTAAATGAAATAAATAATATATTTAATATGGGAATTATGCCAGATTTAACTGGACTTACAGTTAGGCAAATAATAAGTATTAGTGAATATAAAAAGTATAAAATAAACTTTAAAGGACACGGAAAAGTTGTTAATCAGAATGTAAAAAATGGATCAAAAATTGATTCAAACAGTGTAATAATTTTAGAGTTAAAGTAGGTGAACTATGTACTATAATCTTCAAATAGGAAAAATGAATATGTTATTTACATATTTTACAGATAAAAAAATAGATTTAGGGACATATTGTATAGTTGATTATAACAATAAAAAAGTAGAGGCTGTAGTTGTTCAAAAGTCGTCTAAATTAAAATTTGATTTTGAAATAAAAGAAATTGAGGAGATTTTAGATAAAAAACTAGATGATAAATTATTTTCGCTAATTTCATGGATACATAGATATTATTTAGAACCATTTAGTAGTTTAATACCTATTATAGAAGAACCAGAAAAAACTAAAATTAATGATAAAAATATAAAAAAAATTAAATCACAAGATTATACTTTAAATGATGAGCAAAAAAAAGTGTATGAAGATATAAAAAATTCAAATAAACTAGTACATTTGATAGATGGAATAACTGGTAGTGGTAAGACGCAAGTATATATTTCACTTATTAAAGATGCACTATCCAAAAATTGTGGAAGTATAATTTTAGTTCCTGAAATAACACTTACAAGTCAATTGAAGAATAGTTTGGAGAAAACTTTTGGAGATAGAATAGCATTGTGGCATAGTAAATTAACTAAAAAGGCAAAGTATGAATACTATAAATTATTAGAACAGGGAAAGATTAAAGTTGTTTTAGGTGCAAGATCAGCTATATTTACTAATGTTAAAAATCTAAAATATATAATTATAGATGAAGAACATGAAACTACATATAAACAAGAAGAATCTCCTAGATATCATGTAAAAAATGTTGCTATAAAAAGGGCGTTATTAGAAAATGCAAAAGTTGTATTAGGATCAGCTACGCCTTCATTTGATACTATGTATCAAGTAAAAAGTGGTGATATAGTTTATCATAGATTAACCAAAAGATATATGGGAGCTAAACTACCTACATATATAGTAAAAGATATATCAAATGAAAAAGATTTTTTAACTCAAGAATTAATAGAAAATATAAATGAAAAAATTGAGAAAGAAGAGCAAGTAATACTTTTATTTAATAGAAAAGCATATTCTGTATTAGTTAAATGCAGAGATTGTAAAAGGGAGATGGAGTGCGATAAATGTAGTTGCAAACTAACATACTATAAATCAGGCATATTAAAGTGTAATGAATGTGGGACTACATATAACATGGTAAAATCATGCAAGTATTGTTCAAGTATAAAATTAGATAAAATAGGAGTAGGAACTGAAAAGTTAGAAGAAAAATTAAAAGAATTATTTGATGAAAATAAAATTTTAAGAATGGATGCAGATTCTATGACAAGTAAAACAAAAATAGATAAGGCATATCAAGATTTTTTATCTAAAAAATACGACATTCTAATAGGAACACAAATACTTGCAAAAGGATTTCATTTTCCAGATGTTACACTTGTAGGTATATTAAATGCTGATCAAATGTTATCTTTTCCAGATTATAGAGCTTTTGAAAAGAGCTTTCAACTTATAACTCAAGCTTCTGGTAGAGCGGGGAGAAGCAAGAAAAGTGGAGAAGTTTTTATACAAACATTTAATCCAGATTCTATATTAATAAAATCAGTAGTTAATAATGACTATAATCTAATATATGAAAATCAAATGGAAATGCGAGAAAAACTTTTTTATCCCCCATATTCAAAGCATATAAAAATACTATTTACAGACACAAACGAAAAAAGATGTTTTGATATAGCAAATAAAACATATGAACTTCTTTTGAATAAATTTAGTATGTATGCTAAAATATACCCAGTGTCAAAATGCAGTATGTATAAAGCAAGCAAACGATATAGGTTAAATATAAATTTAATATATGATAGAAAAAATGATAGTATAGTAAAAAAGCTACTTAGAGGACTTTTAAATTTAAGATCTAAAATAATTACAAGAATCTTAATTGATGTAGATCCTACTAATATGAGCTAGAAAGGAATAAAATTGAATATATATGTTTATGAAGATAAGATTTTAAGAACAAAATCTACACCACTAGAAAAAGAAGAAATTAATGATGAATTAAGAAAAATTCTAGATGATATGGTTGAAACTATGAGATTAGCTAATGGAGTGGGATTGGCTTCTAATCAAGTCAATATTGACAGAAGATATTTTGTATTAGAAATAGACAACATTGTAAAAAAATGTATCAATCCAGAAATACTAGAAATTTTAGAACCTAGTGTTGAAGTTGAAGAAGGATGCTTATCTATACCAGGTATATACAAAAAAGTAGCAAGACCAAATAAAATTCGTGTTTCATATTTAAATGAAAATGGGGAAAAAATCGAAGAAGTTATGGAAGGTTTATGGGCAAAAGCATTTCAACATGAAACAGATCATATAAATGGTATGATGTTTATTGATAGACTTTCACCTATAAATAAAAATTTAATTAAAAAAAGATTAGAAAAAATAAAAAAGCATTCACAACCAAGGGAGTTTTAAGAGGTGAAAAGTAGTGATAAGAACAATTTTTATGGGGACTCCAGAGTTTAGTTTGGAATCTTTGAGATACTTATATGAAAAAACTAACTTGCTTCTTGTCGTTACGAAAGAAGATAAGGTAAATTCTAGAGGGAATAAAATAGTGTTTTCTAGTGTAAAAAAATATGCTACGGATAATAACATACCATATATACAACCTAAAAGTGTAAAAACAGATGAAATATATGAAAAATTAAGTGATTTAAAGCCTGATTTAATAGTTGTTGCAGCATATGGTAAAATTATACCAAAAAAATTAATAGAATTACCAACTTATGGAATAATAAATGTACATTCATCTATATTGCCTAAATATAGAGGAGCATCACCTATACATGCAGCCTTATTAAATGGAGATACAAAAACAGGTGTTACAACTATGATGATAGATGAAGGTTTAGATACAGGTGATATATTAGATATAAAAGAAGTCGATATAGATGAAACAGATACTCTAGGTACACTTACTAAAAAATTATCTAATTTATCATATGATTTATTAGATGAAACAATAACAAAATTATTAAATAACACTCTAGTTAGAACTAAGCAAGATAATTCAAAGGCTAGTGTAGTTGGATTAATAAAGAAAAGCGATCTTTTAATAGATTTTAGAGATGATAATAAAAAAATATATAATAAAGTTAGAGCTTTTAATCCTGAACCTACTGCATATGTAATGTTAAAAGAAGAAAACATTAAAATTTATGAGATTGAAAAAATTGATAGAGAATATGAAGGAGTTTTAGGCGAAGTAGTAGAACTTACAAAAAAAGGACCAATAATTAAATGTGGTAGAGGAGCTATAAAGTTATTGAAAGTTAAAATACAGGGTAAAAAGGTACAAACAGGTGCAGATTTAGTTAATGGTAGAAAAATTTTGTTGGGAGATGTTTTAAATGGATAAAAAAATTGATTTTACATCTAAAGATATTTCAAGCAGAATGGTAACTAGAATAACTGAATACTTAATGATATTAAATGATGTAAAAAAATATCAAGATAGTATAAATTCAGTTGATTTAGCACAAAAAATGGATAGTACTGCAGCTCAAGTTAGAAAAGATTTATCAACATTTGGAGAATTTGGTGTTAGAGGTAAAGGATACAGTGTTGAGAAATTGATAGAAATATTAGAACATATACTAGATATAGATAAGCAAACTGAGCTTATTCTAATAGGTTATGGTAAAATGGGATCTATGCTGGTATCTAATAATGAAGTATTAGGTAAAGGGTTTAAGATAGTTGAAGTCTTTGATAAAGACGAAGATAAAGTAGGAACAATAGCAGAAGGGCTTGATCTTATTGTAAAAGATTCAAGTCAGTTAGAAGAAATTATAAAATCAAGAAATATAAAGCAAGCAATTTTAGCTGTAAATAGTCAAGTTGCACAAAATGTTGCACAAGAACTTGTAAAATATGGAATTAAGGGTATACTAAACTTGACAGCATTTAAAATAGAATTACCACGAGAGATAGTTGTTATTTCTGTGGATATATCAGCAAAATTGCAAGAACTTAATTTTTGGAGAAAACATACAGATATTAATCAGATAAAGTAAAGGAGAAAATCTATGGGAACTTTTGGCCTCATAATAGTCTTAGTTATTTCAATAATATTTAATATATATTTCTATATAAATTTAAAAAATATAAAAAAAGAAGAACAAATAGAAAAAAAAGAGGAAGAAGAAAAAGAGTTGAAAGTAAACTCTGTAACAGTTAAGGAAATAATGACACCAAGAACTTCTATTTATGCACTAGATAAAGATCAAATTTTAAAAGATAATTTGGATGAGATTATAGAGCAAGGATTTTCAAGAATACCTGTGTATAATGAAAGTATAGATAATATTTGTGGAATTTTGTATTTAAAAGATATATTAAATGCAGACTTAGATCAAAAAATAGAAAAATACATAAGACAAGCTATGTATGTTCCTGAAACAATGAATATATTTAAATTATTTGATGATTTTAGAAATAAACAAAATCATATGGCTATAATTATAGATGAGTATGGCGGAACATCAGGAATAGTTACGATAGAAGACATTCTAGAAGAATATGTTGGAGAGATAAGAGATGAATATGATACTGAAACAGATAATATAGTAAGAATTTCTGAAAATATATTTGATGTTTTAGGAGAAACAACTGTAGATGAAATAGATGAAGAAATTGAAATAAATATTCCTTTATCTGATGAGTATGAAACAATTTCAGGATATGTTCAATATAAATTAGGAAAAGTTGCAAAGGAAAATGACCAAGTTACTGAAAAAAGCTATATTATAAAAGTAATGAGTGTAGAAAATAAAAGAATCATTAAGGTTAGAATAATAACTTTAAATGAAGAAGGAGAAGACCATGACTGATGTGGAAAATAAAAAACTAAGTAATATGATAAGAAGTATTGAAGATTTTCCAGAAAAAGGGATACTTTTTAGAGATATAACAACAGCATTAAGGGATAAAGAAGGGTTAAGATTAATAATAGAAGATTTTACAAAAAGATATTCTGGTAAGGGAATAGATTATGTGTTAGGTGCAGACGCAAGGGGATTTATATTCGGAGCAGCAATTGCATATAATATAGGAGCAGGATTTGTACCTGCAAGAAAGCCTGGTAAATTGCCTGCAAACACAATAAAAGCAGAATACTCATTAGAATACGGAACAAACTCAATAGAAATACATGAAGATGCAATAGAAGAAGGATCAACAGTTTTAATTGTTGATGATTTGCTTGCAACAGGTGGTACAGCTGAAGCTATGGTTAAATTAGTAGAAATGTCAAAAGCGAAAGTATATGAATTGGCATTTTTAATAGAATTAGAAGATTTAAATGGAAGAGAAAAATTACACGGAAACAAAGTATATTCAATACTTAAATATTAGAAAGGATAACATGCTTAAAGAATATAATCATTCGGCATTTTCATTACATTATGAATTAGTTTTGGTAACTAAAAATAAAACTCCAATTTTTGATGAACATATAGCAGAATTTGGAGTAGATATTTTTAGAAATATTGCAACATCATATCAAGTTAATTTGAGTAGTGTACATTATGAAAAAACGCATATGCACTTTAAATTTGAGGCATATCCAACTACAAATTTATATAAGTTTATAAACGCATTTAAAAGTGCTTCAAGCAGAAAAATAAAAAACACATTTGAAGAAGTTAGAGAAAAATTAAGTGGAGCAGCCATGTGGGAAGCAAACTATTTTTTAATAACAACAGGAGTTAGTTCTACTGATATGGTGCTACATTACATTGAAGAATATATTAAGTGTGATGAATTACATCATGATCACAATGAACAATGTAAAAATATAACAGGTGATTAATATGGTTATAGCTTTAACTGGAGGAATATGTTGTGGTAAATCTACTGTTTTAAAAGCTTTGGAAAACTTTGGCTATAGAATCTACGATGTAGATAATATAGCTCATGAAGTTTTAAATGAAAAAGATATAGCTTGTAGAATAAAACAGGAAATTTCTGCAACTGTTTTTTGTTATAATAAAATAGATAGAAAAAAATTAGCTAAAATAGTTTTTAATGATGAGGATAAAAGAAAAAAATTAAATGAAATAGTTCATCCAAGAATAATATATAAAATGCTAAAAATAATAGAAGAAAATAAAGAAAAAAGTGAAATAACTTTCATTGAAGTTCCTCTTTTATATGAATTAAATTTACAAAAATATTTTGATAAAGTAATATTAATATATGTAGATAGGTTAACTCAAATTGAAAGAATAATGTTAAGAGATAAAAAAACTAAAAAAGAGGCTATAAATATTTTAAATACGCAAATTGATATAGAGGAAAAAAAGAAAAAAACAAAATATGTTTTATTAAACTATGATTTAGATAAATTAGAAACTAATTTAAAAAGTTTAATAGAAAGGATAAAAAATGAATATTAAAAGTGCAAAATATTTAAAATCAGTAATTCATAAAAAAGAATATCCTGAAAATGAGAAAATAGAATTTGCATTTATAGGTAAATCTAACGTTGGGAAATCATCACTTATTAACACATTAACAAACAGAAAAAATTTGGCAAGAACAAGTAAAACTCCAGGACGTACACAATTAATAAATTTCTTTTTAATAAATGATTCAGTATATTTTGTAGATCTTCCAGGTTATGGGTTTGCAAAAGTTCCTGTAAATATAAAAAAGAATTGGGGAAATATTATTGAAACTTATCTTGCAAGCAATAGATCTAAAGTTGTGTTTATTTTATTAGATATAAGAAGAATACCTTCTCAAGATGACATTAATATGTTAGAGTGGTTAGAACACTATAATATCGAATATTATATTATCTTTACTAAAAATGATAAAGTATCAAATAATGAAAGATTTAGACAATTAAAAGAAATTAAAAAGAAATTAGTCTTTGATAATGAAGATGTATTTTTTCATTCATCATTAAAAAATACTGGTACAGATAAGTTACTTGAATTTATAGAAAGAAGGATAAATGAAGAGAATAATTAGTATATTTTTTCTCCTTATTTCTAGTATAATTTATGCAGAAAAAATTGAAAATTATACTATTTTTGTGAGTTTAAATGAAGATAAGAGTGTTCATATAGAAGAAAAAATAGAATATAATCCAGAAGAAAAAGTTGTTCATGGTTTAAAAAGATACATTGTTAATGACAATGTAGGTAAAACATTTGGATTTAACAGTAAAGTTGGTATTAAAAACTTTAAATCAAATTTTCCTTTCACTTTAACAAAAGATGAAAATTATGATGAATATAGATTGGGAGAAGCAGATAAATATTTGCCACAAAATACGATAACTACATTTAAAAATAGTTATGATATATATAATATAGTCAGAACAAATGATAATACTACACAAATATATTTAAATGTTATAGGTAATTACTGGAATATGTCCATAGAAAAAGCAAAAATAGTTTTAAATTTTGATGACAAAGCTATACAAAATCTATATGTTTATACTGGTAATCTGTATGAGAGTGGTAAAAATTTTGTTGTTAAAGGAAAAACTATTGAAAATAAAGAAATTTTAAATGAAGGAGAAGGTATCACTTTTAAATTGAATTTAGATAAAAGTGTATATAATTTTGAAACAAACGATAAAATAAAACATATTTTTAAAGCATATACAAGTTTAATAGGTAATATATTAATTATTGTTTTACTAATAGCTATAATGATTGCAATAATATATTTAAGATTTAATCTAAAAGATAAAAGACCTATAGAACCAGAATTTAAGGTTGATGATAGAATTAGCCCAAGCCTTGCATCAAAGGTATATAGTCAAAATATATCTTCATTTAAAGGTGGATATGCAGTTTTAACAGTAATTTTTTATAGCCTTTTATCTAAAGATTTGATAGTTTCAAAAGATAGATATGAGGACAATGAATACGTTTTAAAAAAAGGTGAAAAACCAGAAGTTAAGTTTGACTATAAAGAATCATGGACACATGAAAAAGATAAGATATATAAGTTTGTAGAATCAAATAAGATAGAGCAAGCATTAAATAGTAATGATATACTTTCACCAGAAGAAAAAGTGGCGGTAATTAATCTATTTAAAAAAAGAGAGGATCTTTTAAGTAGTAAACAAATTTTAAGAGAAACTAATGAAAAAGCAAATCTTTATTTAAATAATATATACAAAACTAATGTTGGAAATAGAATAGTATTACCAATAGTATTATCGATATTTTTAATATTTGCATCAATAATTAATAGTATTTTAAATAGTGAATTTAATGTAAGTATTCTAGTCGTTATCGCTTTTTCAATTATTAACATACTTTTATCTTCTAAATTATATAATTTGAAAAAAAGTGGTAAAGATATTGTAAGAAATCTTAAAGGATTTATTATGTATTTTGATATGACAGAAAAAAATATATTTAAATCATTTAATACTCAAGAAGAAATGATGCAATACGCAAAAAAAATGTTACCATATGCTATTGCATTAGGAATACGTAAAAAATTTATTACTCTTTTAGATAAAGCTATTTCAGAAAAAGGTTATGATAGATATTATATATATGATGGAATGTATTATGGATACTTATATAATTTTGATAATATAAGTAGAAAAATATATGATGGCATAAGACCTAAAGTTGAAAATTCAAATTCTTCTGGTGGAGGATTTTCAAGCGGATATAGTGGATATTCTGGCGGAGGATTTTCTGGTGGAGGAGGATCTAGCTGGTAATTAAAGAAATTAGAAATTTGACTAAATTTTTAGATAATTTTCAAATTAATATTTAGTGAAAAATATACATTTTATACTCTTTTAGTTAAAAAAGTTTGTTAAAATATAAACAAAAAATTAGAAAATATGAAAAAAATATAGTAAAATTATTTGAATTTAACTAGGAGGAAAAAAGGTATGAAAAAAACATTTTTAGCAACCATTTTAGCTACAACAAGTGTAATGTATGCAAGTGGAACTAAGGGTAGTGTGGAATTTTTTAATGTTAATTATTTGACCAACACAAAAAATTCTAATAAGTTAGAAACAGAGTTTAAAGTAAATGAGATAGGAATAAAAACTAATGTACAAGTATTAAATACTGGGTTAAGCTTTGGAGGAGTTTTCAAAGGAAAAGGTATTAAAATTCCTATAGTAGAAGATATTAAAAATAAGTTTTTAAATAATTCTAGTGCATACATTAATTACAAATTACCAGAAATGGGTAAAGTAAATACACAATTAAGAGCAGAATTATTAAATATAGATAATAAAAATAAATTTAATGCGGATATTTCATTAGGAGCTGATGTAAATTACACAGTAAGTAAAGGTGTTAAAGTTGGATTAAATTCAAATACAGTAGTTCCATTAAATGGGAAAGTGTATACAACAAATAAAATATATATAGATGCAAATACAGATAAATTAAAGTTAGATACAGGTTTAGAATTAAGAAATTCATATGATGATAAAGATAAAGTATTTAAATATGTTAAATTAAATGCTAATGCTAAATATTTAGGAATTAAAGATCTTGAAATAGAAGGGAAGTTCAATTATATATATGTCTTTAATAATTTAGGTGATAATTCTAATTATTTATATGGACGAGTTGAATATACTGACTTATTTAGAAAAAAAATTAATGAATTAAAAGATTATGAAAATTTAAATCTAGATTTAATAGTGGCAAAATCATATAGTCATTCATATGAATTAGGACTAAAAAAATACATAGATAAAAGCTTTATTAAATTAGAAGGTCTTGTTCAAAGTCAAAATAATCAAGGTAATTTATCTCTACAATATGGAGCAGAATTAAGTGGAGAGTATAAGCAAATACAAAACTTAACATTAAAAGGTAATTTATTAGTTGAAGGAGCTAGAAGAGAAACAATAGAAGAAGACGATTCGCTTTCATATGAAACAGGAGTGTATTTAAAACTTGGAGCTAAATATGATTATGCTATAACTGATAAATTTGTTTTAATGCCAGAAATTAGTGGATATTATGGATATGAAAAAACATATAAAGAAATGCACGAAATAATATTAACACCTAAATTAGGATTTAAATATACACCAATAAAAAATTTAGAAATTTTAAGTTCAGTTGCAGTTCCAGTTAATTTTACAAAAGTAGGCGATAAAAATCCTATGAAATTTGATAGATTTGATGTAAAATCATCATTAAATATTAAATATACATGGTAATAAATAAGGCTAAATTATATAAATATAGTTTAGCCTCTTTTTTTATATTCTTTTCTTTAGAATTTTTTCTAGTATTTTTGCTTCATCATTTGAACTTACCTTTATTTCTTGTTTTGTACCATTAAAATATGAAATGGTTAAACTATTATTATTTATACTAATAATAGATATTTTTTTAAGGTCTATTGTAGTTTTTCCATAAATAGCTATATCTTTATTATACGCAATTACACTTTTTTCATTGAAATTGTAGGCATAAAGTAGGGAAATTATTGATATAGTAATAGCTAAAGTGTTAGCTTTAAATATTACAAGTGAAATAACAAATATTGCTAAAAATACGATATATAGAATATATGATATCTTTTTAAAGTTAGAATTTAATGATAAAAAATTAAAGTTTTTATCTACTTTATGTATTCTTTTTAATCCTAATAAGCTAATTACGGGTTGCATCAAAAGAATAAAGAACAGTAAAATGCATGTTAATTTATCTTTAGGATAAATTAGTGCTACACAAATTATTGCTAAAAGTAATCTAAAAATTAATATTGAAATTGGTTTAATAAACTCTTTTTTTAACATGTTTTGACTCCTTTTAAATGTATAATAATAATTTTAACATGAAAAAATATAAATAACAATAAATTTTAAGTTGCACTAAGTTGCAAAACAACAAAATTTTTAATTTCAAAAAAATTAAAAGCATTGAAAATAAAGGGTTTGTTGATATAAATTTAAGTTGCACTATTGACAAACCCCATGTATTTTAGTATACTTTCATTGTGATGCCGTTTTAGCTCATTTGGTAGAGCAACTGACTTGTAATCAGTAGGTGATTGGTTCGAATCCGATAAGCGGCACCATTTTTTTTACTTAAATATTGGTTTGTGGTATAATATGGAAAAAAGATAGAAAAGAGGAATTAAATTGAAACGTATATTTTTATCATTACTTTTAGTGTTGTTTATGGCATGTTCTAATGTTGATAAAAGTAATACAATAATTACTGCAATGCCTGTAGATATCGACAGTTTGAATCCATATAAATTTGTTGGAAGTTCGACTGAAGAAGTTATGTTTAATGTTTATGAAGGGTTAGTTAAACAAACTCCAGAAGGGGATATTTCACCATGTATAGCTAAAAGCTATAATATATCAGAAGATGGTTTAACTTATACATTTGACATTAGAAATGATGTGTATTTTCATAATGGATCGCTTTTAACACCTAGTGATGTTGTATTTTCATTAAATAAAATGAAAGAGTTGAAGTTGCAACCAGCATTTAAAAATATAAAAGATGTTAAATCTGATGGGAATAAAGTTATAGTACAGCTAGAAAAAAATGATGCCTCACTAATATATTATTTAATATCACCTATAGTAGATGAACAAACATATTCTGAAATAGAAAAAAAAGCTAATGGAACAGGGCCTTATGAAGTTAAAGAATACAAAAGAGAACAAAAAATTGATTTAAAAGCATTTGATAAATATTGGGGAGATAAGCCTAATGTAAAAAATGTTAATATAAAAATTGTTCCAAATAGTGATACAATTTTCTTAAAGTACTTAAGTGGTGAGTTAAATTTCATTTATACTGTTGATTCAAAAAGAGTTAATGAAATAAAAGATAAAAATATTATAAAATATCCAAGAAATATGCTATATATACTAGGAATAAACAACAAAAAGTATGATAAAAAAGTAAGAGAAGCATTAAGTATTGCAATAAATAGAGAACAAATACAAAATACAGTTTTAAATGGATATGGTAAATTATTAGATAAAGATAAAACAGGAGATACAAGTATACTAAAAGGTATGAAATTTGATTTAAAAGTTCCTGTAAATAGTAAAATGTACACTGATTCAGCACAAGTTATTAAGCAACAATTAGATAAGGTTGGGGCAAGTGTAAATATTATCCAAATTGAATGGGCAAGTTGGCTACAAGAGGTATACACAAATAGAGACTATGAACTAACTTTAATAGGATTTACTGGTAAATTAGATAAAGACGCAGTATTTAGAAGATATTTATCAGATTACAAAAAGAATTTTAGTAATTTTTCTAATGAAGAATATGACAGAATAGTTAAAGAAGCAAAAATTACTATAAATCCAGAAAAGAGAAATGAGTTATATAACAAGGCTTGGGAAATTTTATTGAAAGAAAAGGCAAGTGTATTTATAGTAGATCCTTCTAATATAGTTATATGCGATAAAAATATTACTGGCTTTGTACCATATACTATTTCGTTTATAGATTTTTCAAAACTTAAAATAGAAGGGAAATAAAAATGTATTATTTAAGAAAGATAATTAAGGGTATTTTTAGTATATATATAATATCAACAATATCTTTCTTTTTAATATCTCTTATACCGGGGAATCCTGCAATTGCAATTTTAGGAGTTGATGCAACTCCTGATAGAATACAAGCATTTAGACAAAATTTTGGATTAGATAAGCCTATATTAGAAAGATATTTAGAATGGTTAAAAAGAGTATTGACTGGAGATTTTGGGAATTCGTTAAAATTAAATATACCAGTTAAAAATTTGATTTTAGAAAAATTACCTTTAACAATGATAATAACTCTTTTAACCTTAGTTTTAATATTTTTGATTTCTATACCATTTGCCTTTTATTTAAATAAAATAAAAGACAAGAAAAGTATAGAAAAATGGAATAAAGTTTTAGCATTAACTATATCTATTCCGTCATTTTGGCTTGCAATTCTTGTTATATACCTATTTAGTGTAGTTTTAAAGCTATTTTATCTAAGCTACAATGATACAATTTTTTCATTGATAATTCCTTGTTTGATAATAGCTATACCTAAGGTAGGACAAATAACATATAATTTAAAGAAAAATTTATACCATGAAACAAGACAAGAATATATTAAATACCTTTATTCTAATGGAATGAATATGAAATATTTGAATAGATATGTACTAAAAAATGCCATATTACCCTTACTTCCTCTTATTAGTCTTATGATTATAGATTTAATAACTGGAGTTGTAATTATAGAGCAAATTTTTTCTATACCAGGTATAGGTAGATTGTTACTTCTTTCTGTTTATACAAGAGATATTCCATTACTACAAGGACTAATAATATATAGTTCCACTTTTGTAATAATAGTAGATGTATTAAATGATATTTTATACGCAAAATTAGATAAAAGAATAAAGTTAGGTGATGTAAAATGATAAAATATTTAAGATATTTATTAATACTACCATTTTTATTCTTTTTAAAAAATCCTTTTTCTATAGAAAATGGGAATATTTTATCTAGACCTAGTTTAATACATATTTTAGGAACAGATAATTTAGGAAGAGATATATATACAAGGCTTGTTATAGGGACATTTAATACATTGATTATAGTATTTTTATCTATGATATTAGCAACATTAATAGGAGTATTTTTAGGATTTTTATCAGGATATTTTGGAGGTATAATAGACAATATTATACAAACAATAATAGATATTATATTATCCATTCCCTCAATATTGATAGCTATAACTGTTGTAGTTATACTAAAGTCTGGATATAAAGCATTAATTCTTGCAATTTTAATAATGTATTTACCTTCTATAACAAATTATGCAAGAGGACTTGCTATAAAAGAAAAAAATAAAGAATATGTTATGGCAGCGAAAACTTATGGTGTAAAAAACATACGTATAATATTTAGACACATATTGCCTAATATAAAGAAATATATATTGCTAAATTTTGAAATTAATTTTTCAAAAGCAATATTAACAGAAGCAAGTCTTGGTTTTTTAGGTATAGGAATAGATCCATCTATACCTACTCTTGGAAATATGTTAAATAGTTCGCAATCATATTTTGTTGTAGCTCCATGGTTCACGCTTATGCCAGGATTAGCAATAATATATATAGTATTTAAAGTAAATAATTTTACTTTAAAAAAAGGAAAAAAGAATGGAAGAAGAATTAAAAATTAAAAATTTAAACGTTACTATTGATGATGAACATTTATTGAAGGATATAAATATATCTATTTATAGAAATGAAGTAGTTGGTATTTTAGGAGAATCAGGTAGTGGTAAAACTCTTACAACTAAATTTATACTGGGAATACTACCAGAAAAAAGTATCATAAATTATGATGAATTTAAAAAAAATGTAAGCATAGGTGCAATATTCCAAAATGCCTTTATTTTATTCAATCCTACAGTAACAATAGGCAAACAATTAAAGCATTTATATATTTCTCATTATAATAAGCTGGATGGATTTTCAGAATTTATTGAAGAAATATTTAATAAAGTGGGATTAGATAATAAAGATTATTTAAAAAAATATCCATTTGAATGTAGTGGTGGAGAAAGACAAAGATTAGCTATAGCAGGAGCACTAATAGGAAAGCCTAAAATTCTGATTGCTGATGAAATAACAACTGCACTTGATACAAAGACTAAAGAAGAAGTTTTAGATTTATTAAAAAATGTAAAAGAGGAAGGGTCAATAATATATATTTCCCATGAAATAAACACTATGAAACATTTTGTTGATAGAATTTATGTTATGTATAAGGGTGAAATAATAGAAAAAAACATCACTTCAGAAATTTTTAATAATCCAAAGCACGAATACACAAAAAAATTAATAGCATTAGCAAAGAAATATGAAAGTGAGGAATGATGCTTTTTCAAATACTTAAAGTAATAATGTTAAGCTTTATAGAGGGGTTAACAGAATTTATACCAGTTAGTAGTACAGGACATATGATAATAATAGAACACTTTTTGCAATTATCAAGTAATAAAAATTTTGTTAATTCTTTTGAAATAATAATTCAATTAGGTGCTATATTATCAGTTATTATATACTTTAGATCAAAAATTTTTCCTATAAATATATTTTTATGGACAAGGGTTTTTGTTGCAGTAATACCAGCTGTAGTACTAGGCCTTTTATTAGATGATTTTATTGATTCAAAATTATTTAATCCTTATGTAGTTGTTACAACTTTAATAATATATGGAATAGTTTTGATTTTCCTTGAAAGAATAGCCAAAAATGGAAAGACATATAAATTAGATGATATACCATATAAAAAAGCCTTTTATATCGGCTTATTTCAATGTTTAGCTATGATACCTGGAACTTCAAGATCAGCTTCAACCATTATGGGAGCAATGCTTCTAGGAGTATCAAGAATAGCTGCAACTGAATTTTCATTCTTTTTAGCTATACCTACTATGTTTGGTGCAACTGCACTAAAGTTATTAAAAATAAAAGCATTAACAGTAGAAGAAATATTTTTAATAGTTTTAGGCTTTATACTTTCATTCATATTTGCATACATGTTTATTGCAATATTTATGGATTATATAAAAAAACATGATTTCAAAATATTTGGATATTATAGGATAATTTTAGGTATAATAGTTGCAATATTACTTATTTAAAAATCAAGGTTATAACCTTGTTTTTTTAAATAGTAGTAAAGATACAGTAACTATAATTATACATGATATAGTTCCTATCATAAATATATTGCTTACATTAATAACAACGATGAACGTATTCACGTATTTCTTCATGTGTGATTTCCATATACAAACATCAAAACGCTGTGAAAAATAAGGTAATTTTTACCTTGTTTTTCACAGAATATATGATACAATATTTGTGAGGTGATGAATATGCACATACAACGTAATCTATATTTAGAACGATTAAAAAATAGAATAAATAATGGCTTAATTAAAGTTATAACAGGAATAAGAAGAGTTGGTAAATCATATTTATTATTCAATATATTTAAAACATATTTACTAGAAAATATTACAGATGAAGAGCATATAATAGAAATGCAGTTTGACAAATATGAGAATATTAAATATCAAAAAGCAGATGAATTTATGAAATATATAAATGAAAAAATAAAAAAAGATGATATGTATTACATTTTATTAGATGAAGTGCAATTATTAGAAAATTTTGAAAATATATTAAATTCATTACTCTATTTAAAAAATTTAGATATTTATGTTACTGGAAGTAATTCAAAATTTTTGTCTAGTGATATAGTAACAGAATTTAGAGGACGTGGAGATATTTTACATGTATATCCGTTAAATTTTGAAGAAATAATGAGCATATCTAAATTAGATAAATATGAAACTTTTGAAGAATATGTTACATATGGAGGTTTACCTTTAGTAGTGCTTATGAAAACACAAGAACAAAAAATGTCGTATTTAAAATCTCTATTTTCACAAACATATATTAAAGATATATTAGAAAGAAATAAAATAGAAAAACAAGAACAAATAGATGATTTAGTTAATATTTTAGCATCAAATATAGGGACATTATCTAATCCGACAAAAATAAAAGATACATTTAAAAGTGTTTTGAATGTTGATATAAGCTTGAATACAGTGAATAAATATATAAATTATTTAGAGGATGCTTTTTTAATTTCAAAAGTAAATAGATATGATGTTAAAGGTAGAAAATATATAGGAACACCTCTAAAATACTATTTTGAAGATATAGGATTACGTAATGCTAGATTAAATTTTAGTCAAGTAGAACAAACACATATAATGGAAAATATTATATACAACGAATTACGATTAAGAGGATATAGTGTAGATGTTGGTGTAGTTAAAGTTAATGATGCAGGTCAAAAAAAACAATTAGAAGTAGACTTTATAGCAACTCTTGGTTCTGATAAAATATATATACAGTCTGCACTAAGTTTACCTACAATAAGTAAAATAAATCAAGAAAAAGCATCATTTATGAATATAAAAGATTTTTTTAAAAAAATAATTATAGTTAAAGATATGATAAAAACTACAAGAGATGAAGATGGAATAATTTATATTAATATTTTTGATTTTTTGTTAAATTATGAAAGCCTTAAAATGTAGATATATAATAAGAGTGGGGTTAGTTTGAAAATAGTAAGTAATAAAGAAATAGACACAAATAAATTCACAGAATTTTTGTATACTAATTTTAAGAATAATGAGGATATGGTATATATAAAAGATTTAAGTGATAGTAATTTAATACATTTAGTAACAGGTAATATAGAAGTTAAATTGCCTGTACTTTTTGATTATGAAAAACAAAAATATGCAATGTATAAAAGTTTAATTTTAAAAAAATATAATCTAAATCTTGCATGGGGTAGTTTAGTAGGAGTTAGACCTACAAAATTAGTAAATAGCTTACTTAAAGAAAAAAATATCGTAGAAGTTAAAAAAATTTTAAGTTTGGTATATAATATATCCGATGAGAAAATTGAACTTTTATTTGATATAATAAACAATCAAAAAGGATATATTGATACCAAGACTATATCAATATATATAGGTTTAGCATTTTGTCCTACAAAATGTACATATTGTTCTTTTCCAGCATATTTAAAAAAGGGCAAATATTTAGAAAAATTTGGTCAGTATTTTTTGACTATTTTAGATGAGATAAAACAAATATCTGAAATTGTAAAAAAATATAGCCTTAAAGTTGGAGAAATATACATAGGAGGTGGAACTCCTAGCTTTCTTGATCATAGTGAATTAAAGATGATGCTTGAAACTATAAAAGATAATTTCGATTTTTCTAATTTATGTGAATATACATTTGAAGCAGGTAGAATTGATACGCTAGATTATGAAAAATTAAGACTTTTAAAAGAATATTATGTTGATAGAATTAGTATTAATCCCCAAAGTTTTAATGAAAAAACATTAAAACGAGTAAATAGATATCATAGTCAAGAAAAGTTAGATGAAGTATATGACATATCTAAGAAATTAGGATTTTGTATAAATATGGACTATATAATGGGACTACCTTATGAAAATACTTCTGATATGTTACATACGATAAATAAATTTAGTGAATATAATCCTGAGAATATAACTATACATTTTTTAGCTATGAAAAGCTCAAGTTTTTTAACAAAACAAAAATATGAACAAAATTATGAAAATGTAGATTTTAAAAAAATATATAATGCTATATATAAATATGCAAAGGATAATAAATATTTACCTTACTATATGTATAGACAAAAGGCAAGTTTTAGAGAAGCGGAGAATATAGGATTTTGTAAAAAAGGATATCAATCAAGATATAATATAGATATAATAGAGGAAAATAAAAATATTTTATCTATAGGTGCAGGATCATATACAAAATTAA
>CABURZ010000004.1 GCA_902494065.1 uncultured Sneathia sp.
AAAATTAAATCAAGTAGAGAATTATATAGACTTTTAGAAGAAAGTGAATCTGATTTTGAGAATGGTCGGACAATAACTTTTGATAATTCTATGAAAATGTTAAGATTAAAATTAAAAAAATAAAATAATTTCAAAATTTAGGGACAGTTCGCTGTCCCTTTACATTTATTTTAAATTATGCTAAAATGAGTTAATTTAGATAGAGGTGCATCAAAGATCAGTATATTATGGAGATGGCAATCTTAGAAGTAATAGAAAGGCAATGATGCCGAAACACTAGTAAGCAAAGCTAGTAGTTGGGTATATAGAAAATATCTATATAACTGCCATTTAAATAATGGGTGAGCTATCAAGTATATTTTCATATACACTGGTAGCTAATCTATCAGTTTTTTTATTTGGAGGGATTAGCTTGAAAAAAATTATTATTATGCTATTTAGCGTATTAACATTGTTTGTATCTTGCGGAAAAGATAATAGACAAATATTAAGAGTAGGTATGGAAGTTGGATATGCACCATTTAATTGGTTCCAAAATACTTCTGATAATGGTGCAGTTAAAATATCAAGTGGTTATGCTAATGGTTATGATGTTCAAATTGCAAAATTAATTGCAAAAGAACTTAATATGAAATTAGAAATTGTACCAAGTGATTGGGATTCATTATTAGGACCTGCTGTAAATTCTAATAAAATTGATCTTGTAATTGCTGGAATGTCACCTACAAGTGAAAGACGTAAAAGTCTAGATTTTACAAACTCATACTATGAGTCAGATATAGTAGTAGTTGTAAAAAAGAATAGTAAATATTCTAATGCCAAAACATTAAATGATTTTATGGGTGCTAGAATAACTGGACAATTAAACACAATACACTATAATTTAATTGATCAATTAAAAGGCGTTGTAAAAAAGACATCTATGGAAAATTTTCCTAGTATGGTTGTAGCACTTAATTCAGATAAAATAGATGGATATATTGCAGAAAAACCAAGTGCATTGTCAGCTGAGTTTTCAGATTCTAGTATAACTCATGTTGAAATACATAAAAATGGATTTAAATACAATAGTGATGAAGTAAATGTTGCAATAGGATTAAAAAAAGGTAATATAGAATTAAAAGATAGGGTAAATAAGGCATTATCTAAAATTGATAAAGATACAAGAGATAATTTAATGAGAGATGCAATAAAAAATCAACCATTAGGAGAAACTCCTAAATCTAAAAATTTTGTAGAGTGGGTATATGAAATTATTAGTAAATATTGGACAAAATATTTAATGGGGACTGTAATAACTCTATTTTTAGCTTCTTTTGGTACAGTAGTTGGTGGAATAATAGGGATGGTAGTTGCATTTGTTAATGAAAGTCAAGGTAATAAAATATTAAAGGGTATAAATTACATATATATATTAATTTTTAGGGGAACACCTATGATAGTACAATCTATGATATTTTACTATGGATTGGGACAATTATTAGGAATAAACTTAAATCCATTGGTTGCAGCTATGGTAATAATATTTGTCAATACAGGAGCATATATATCTGAAATATTTAGAGGAGCAATTGCTAGTATAGATAAAGGGCAATATGAGGCAGCCAAAACTTTAGGATTTAATCATAGACAAATAATGCAGTATATAATTATGCCACAAAGCTTTAGAAATGCATTACCTGCAATAGGAAATGAATTTATTGTAAATATTAAAGACTCATCAGTATTATTTGCAATAGGTGTTACTGAACTATATACAGTTTCAAAACAAATAGCTGGTACAAATTTTAGATATTATGAAGTATTCATAATTACATGTGCTATATATTTTGTACTTACAACAGTATTTAGTAAATTAGTTTCAATTTTAGAAAAAAGACTAGATAGAATAGAGGGATAGTTATGATATTGCAGATAAATAATTTAAAAAAATCATATGGAGAAAAAGAAATACTAAAAGGAATAAACTTAAATGTAAAAAAAGGAGAAGTTATAGCAATACTTGGACCTTCAGGTTGTGGAAAATCTACGCTTCTTAGATGCATAAATTTTTTAGAAGAACCAACTAGTGGAGATGTTTTATTTCATAACCAAAAAGTTATACCAGATGAAAATTATAGACAAAAAGTAGGAATGGTGTTTCAAAACTTTAATTTGTTTAATAATTTAAATGTTTTAGATAATTGTACTCTAGCATTAAAAAAGTTGCAACATAAAAGTGATAGTGAAGCAAAAGAAATAGCTTTAAAATTTTTAGAAAAAGTAGGTATGAAAGATTTTTTGAATAAGAAACCTATAAGTTTATCAGGTGGACAAAAGCAAAGGGTTGCAATAGCTAGAGCATTATGTGTAAATCCTGAAATATTGTTATTCGATGAACCAACAAGTGCATTAGACCCAGAAATGGTATCAGAAATTTTAAAAATTATGGTAAACCTTGCAAAAGAGGGGATGACTATGTTAGTTGTTACGCATGAAATGAATTTTGCAAGAGATGTTGCAGATAGAATAATATTTTTAGAAAAAGGACTTGTGCAAATAGATGATACGCCTGAAAAAGTGTTTAATACAGAAAATGAGCGAATAAGAGATTTTATTAAATAATGCGGGTGGTGGGAATCTATGTTTAAACGTAAAATATATGATAAATTATTAGAGTGGAAAAATGAATGCAAGGGAAGTAGAGCACTTTTAATTGAGGGAGCAAGACGTGTAGGAAAGTCTACAATAGTTAGAGAATTTGCAAAAAAACTGAATATATTAATACAAATAATCTTAAAATGGTAGATATTGTAAAAAGAGAAATAATAAATTTATATGAAGATGATTTTTATAAAATAGATAATAGTGGTAAAATTTCAAGCATATATGATGCAATACCTAGTGAATTAAATAGACATAGTACAGGCTTTAAAATTTCAAGTATATTTCCTAATAATAAGGAAAGTTTGTTAAATGAATTGTACGAACTTATACAGTCTAAAACAGTATTGCTTACATATAACATAAATGACCCAAATGTTGGATTGAATAGCATGTATAATAAAGAAAATTTTAAATTGTATTTATCTGATATAGGTTTACTTGTAACATTAATGTTTAAAGACAAAGATTTTACTTCTAATGATATTTATTTAAAGCTTTTAAGTGATAAATTAGATATTAATTTGGGAATATTTTATGAAAATGTTGTAGCACAAATTCTAGCAACAAATGGACATAAGCTATACTATCATACTATGTATAATGAATTACAAAAACGTAATTATGAAGTAGATTTTTTAATTTCAGACGGTAAAAAAATTAGTCCTATTGAAGTTGAATCTTCTAGTTACAAGACACATAAATCATTAGATGTTTTTTGTGAAAAATATTCTCAGAGAATAGGAAATAGATATGTTGTATATGCTAAGGATTTAGCAGTTAAAGAAAATGTGGTATATTTACCTGCATATTTAGCAATGTTTTTATAGAAAAAAGGGTCATTTTGACCCTTTTATTCTTCAACTCCATATTTTTTCATAAGTTCATTCATTTCAACTTTTTGTTTGTTATCGTGTACTCTTTTTTCAGATAATATTATAGAAGCTTTCTTTTCGTTTGAATCTATGATGCAAGCTTTAATTACATCTCCAACATTGTGTTCTTCAACTAATTCTCTTGAAGGAATTAATCCTTTGAATCTGTCAGTTAATTCAACTAATAATCCGCTTTCTAGTTTGTCAGTAACAGGTACTTCAATAGTTTGACCATTTCTGTATTGTTCCATAGCTTCAACCCATGGTGAAATGTACATTTCTTTTATAGATCCAGCTATCTTCTTATTTTCTTTGTCTATTCCTATTACTCTAAATTCAATATCATTGTTTTCATTAAATTCAGTCAATTCCGCTTTAGTCCATGCATATTCATTTCTACGAATAAATGCTTCCAACTTATTTTCTAACTCTACAAACATTCCATAGTCTTGAGTAAATAATACTTTACCTTTAACGATGTCACCAACACTTAAAATATTATCGATATTTTCCCATTGTTCATCTAATAATGCTTTTGCACTTAAAGAAATTCTTTGTTTTTCATCATTAATTTGAGAGATAATAAATGAGATTTTATCTCCTACTTTAAAGTTTTTATCTAATTTAAAGAATTTTCTGTAGTTTATATCTGATATATGCATAAATCCTTCATCGTTTGTACCATCAATTAAAACAACTAAACCAAAATCTAATATTTCTTTAATTACACCTGTTCTTTTTTCACCTATAGTATATTTTTCTCTAGTAGTAAGCCAAGGATCAGATGTTAATTGTTTTATACTAAATTTAATTTTTGATTTTTCTTTGTTTAATTCAATAATTTTAACATTAACTTCTTGTCCTACTTTAAGAACAGAGTTAATATCTTTAGTTTGTTCCCAACTAATTTCTGATATATGTAACAATCCTGTTGTAGGACCTAATTCAAGTATTGCACCAAAGTCTAATATTTCTTTAACTTTTGCACTAACAACATCACCTAAATTTAATGAATTAACAAAATCAACAATTTCTTTTCTTGTTAGATCAGTTTTAGATAATGTAATTCCTCTTTTATTTTTTTCTTTAATTAGAAAATCGAATGTTTTACCAACAATTTCATTTCCTTTAGCACCTGAAAGTGAAATAGGTAAGAATGCATTAATGTTTTTAATTTTAACATTATATCCACCTTTAATTTGTTTAACAACTGTACCTGTAACAATATCAGAAACATTGTAACTTTCAAGTTCACGTATTCTATCAAGAGCTAATTTAGAAACTATTACGAAATCTTCTTCGCTTCTGATGACTTGAACTGAAACTTTGTCTCCAACATTCAAATCACTTATTTCAAATGATCTTATTCTCCCTTCTAGTTTACTACTAATATCTAGAAATGAATATTCAACATCCTTTCTTGTAATAGTAGCTTCAACTATTGCTCCTGGTTTATAGTCTCCTGGAAGATAGTTGCTTAAAAGTTGTTCAAAACTTGTATCGTTCATAAAAATATTTCTCCTTACTCATCAAATTTTAAGACTTCTACTAATTGTTGTAATTTATTTAAAATTTCAGTTTCACTATTGTCATCACATTTAGTTGAATTTGCAGTAATAGTAAATTCATCTCCTAATCCAAGTGATAATAGCATAAGCCCCATTACATTTTTACCATCAACTTTTTGAGAAGATGTAGAAACTATAATATCACCATCGAAATTTTCTGTTAAATTAACAAATTTAGTCGAAGGCCTAGCGTGAAGACCTTGTTCGTTTTTAATTTTTAATTTAATGCTTTTCATAACTTCACCTTAACTTGTATTATATACTAAAATGACTAAAAATGCAAAAACTTTTTATTTATAGGGAAAATAAAAATGTAATTTATATTTTTTTTTGTATATGATATAATTAAATGGGTGGTAAAAATGAATGAATACGAATTAGAATACTATGTATCAACTGAAGAATTAAAACACAGATATATAGATGAGCAAACTTTAAAAAAAGTAAGAAGAGTAAGAAGTAGAATACTTAGAAAAGCTTTATTTATTTATCTTGTAGCACTTATTATTGTGGTTGCTTTAATATTTCATATATTATTAAGGATACCTCATGAAACTATATCTTTACTTGCAGCTATTGCTGTAGTTATATTAATAATAGCATTGCAAAGAATATGTGTAGACAAAATATATAAAGTGTTGATAAAAAGAAAATACAAAAAACACTTAACTAAGGAATTTATAGAAAGGATGAAAAATGAACATCAATATTACGAAGATTGATTCAATAGGATTAGGTTATGGAGAATTAGTTTTAAAAGGTAAAAATAGAGGAACATTTGAGAGAAATATAAAGAAGAGAATAAAAAATAAATTGTCAAAATTAGACATAGAAACAAAGTTAGTAAATGATTTATCTAAAGAATATATATTTTTTGATGAAGGAAATGCAGAAAAAGTTCTTGAATCTATTAAGAATGTATTTGGTATAAATAGTCTTTTTTTATCAAAAAGAATGCAAACTAGTCTTGAATCTATAGAATCAAACATTGTAGAAATAGCGGAGCAATTATATATCAGAGGAGCTAGAACTTTTAAAGTAGAAGTTAATAGAGCTGATAAAAGCTTTCCTATAAATTCATTAGAATTAGCCAAAAGTTTAGGAGGACACATTTTAAAAAACACAAGTTTTACCAATGTTAAAATGAAAGATCCTGATGCACTAATTTATGTAGATATTAGAAAAAATACGTACATATACACAGAAAAAAGAAAATCATATGGAGGATTGCCACTAGGGAGTGCAGGACATGGATTAGCATTATTATCTGGAGGAATAGATAGTCCAGTTGCATCATTTTTAATGGCAAAAAGAGGACTTAAAATGTCTTATGTAACGTTCCATAGTTTTCCATTTACATCACAAAAAGCATTAGAAAAAATAGAGGAATTAGTTAGAATTTTAAGTGAATATAACGGAGCTAGTGCTTTATTTAAAATAAATATATTAAAAATGCAAGATGCAATAAAAAAATATACTAATACTGACTATACGACAATATTAACAAGAAGATGTATGATGAAATTAGCACAAAGATTAGCTTATGATAATGATTATAAGGCATTAGTTACAGGTGAAAGTTTAGGTCAAGTGGCTTCACAAACATTAGAAGGACTTACATGTACAAATTCAAGTGTAAGTTTACCAGTATTTAGACCATTAATAGGAACAGATAAAATTGAAATAATGGAACTTGCAAATCAAATAGGTACTTATGAAAAATCTATAGAGCCTTATGAAGATTCATGTAGTATGTTTGCACCTAAGCACCCAGTTACTAAACCTAAATTAGAAGATGTATTGAAAGAAGAAGCTAAAATTCCTAATTATGATGAAATATTAAACGATATATATGATAGTAAGGAGTTTCTAATAATTAGAGGTGAATAAGTTGAATAAATTTTTAAAGCTTTTTATTAAAAATTTTACAGATAAAAAAATAATGGATCTAGCAACTAATTTAACATATGTATCATTTCTATCAATATTTCCTACAGTAGCAGTGATACTAGGACTTTCTAAAGGGTTCGGGTTAGATCTTCTTTTGGTGAATAAGATAAAATTAACTATACCAACAACAGAAAAGCAATTGAACTATATTATATCTGTTGCTGAAAAGATGATAAAGGCACTAAATTCAAGTATTTTGTCGGGTGTAGGATTAATTGTCATAATTTATGCTGTAATAAATTTATTAAGTATTTTAGAAAATTCTATTAACTTGTTATGGAACGTAAAAAAAACAAGAGAATTTTCAAGAAGACTTATTAACTATATTGCGATTATTTTTCTTGTTCCTATAACTTTAATTTTTTTAATAGGGACTAACGATAAAATATTAGAATTGTTGTATAGATTTAGTAATATAGGAATAATAACTGTTATAATTATGAATATATTGAAAATAGGTGTTTTTATAGCCATCTTATTTTTCATATATTATGCAGTTCCTAATACTTATGTTAGTGTGAAGTCTAGTTTGATTTCTTCTAGTACGGTAGTTGTTACGCTACTTATACTTAGTAATTTCTACACTCTTATACAACAAAGTATATCAAGATATAACGCTATATATGGAAGTTTGGCATTTGTACCACTATTTTTAGTTTGGATTAGGTATCTTTGGATAATAGTGTTATTAGGTGTAAGGTTAAACTATTATTTAGACAACAGAATGATAATTATGAATGTTAATATGAATATTAAAAATCAAAAAAAACTTTGTATATTAGTTTATGCATTAATAGTAAGTAATTTTAATAAAGGTAATACACCTCTTAGTGCGAAAGCTATATCTGAAAGATTAAGTGTTAAAAAACCATATGTTATTAAAGCTTTAGAAATATTAGAACAAATGGGATACATAGTTAAGCTTATGAATAGATATATAGTGTATCAAGTAAATAGAGATCCAAGTGATATTAAAATAAAGGAAATTTTGGATAAGTTTGAGGAAAAAGATTGTGCAGATATATTTATAGAAAATGATATTCAATACAATGAAAATATGTATATAAAGGATGTGAAGTTATGACAATAACCGTTATTTTACTTGTGATTATAGTACTTTTATTAGTCATACTAATTTATTTAAGTTTTAGCAATAAAAATAAGTACGAAATTACTGAAAAAATTGTAGATAAGAATAATGAAATAAAAGAAGGTATATCTAAAAATCTTTTTAATAATCAATCTGAAATTATTAAAGAATTAAATTTATTTAAAGAAAACGCTAATTATACCATCAACAATAATATGGATAATTTAATAAAAAAAGTGGAAGATAAGTTAGATAAAAGTAATAATTTAGATAAAAATACCCAAGAAAATATAAATAAATTTAAAGAAGCTATAGGACTTAAATTAGAAGAAAGCTTAAAAGATGGTTTTAAAAAATCTAATGAAACTTTTACATCTGTAATAGAGAGATTATCTAAAATTGATGAAGCTCAAAAAAATATAGATAAATTATCTAAGAATATATTAGATTTGCAAAGAGTATTGACGGATAAAAAATTACGTGGTAATTTTGGAGAAATACAGCTAAATCAAATTTTATACAATGTATTTGGTGAAGAAGGGGAATTGTATAAACTACAATATATAATGGAAAATGAAGGTAAAAAAGTTGATGCAGTTGTATTTTGTAAAGACCCAATGGGATTACTTCCCATAGATTCAAAATTTCCATTAGAAAATTTTAATAGAATACAAGAAGGAATTGATGCAAGACGTGAGTTTATAGCAGATGTAAAAAAACATATAACAGATATATATGAAAAATATGTGAAATTGCAAGGGTTGAATCAAGCGGTTATGTTTATACCGAGTGAGGCAGTATACATATATATTTTAGCAAATTGCCCTGAATTAATTGAATTTTCATATAAGAACAAAATTTGGATAGCATCGTCTACAACGTTAATGGCTATACTAACGACTATACAATTATCTATAATAAATATACAAAAAAATGAAAATGCCAAAGAATTGTATAAACAATTAAAAGACCTTAGCCCAGAGTTTAGAAGATATAAAGAAAGATGGGATAAATTAGTTAAAGATATTGAAACAATAGAAAAAGATGTAAAAAATATAGCAATAACATCAAGAAATCTAGGTGATAAATTTGATAAAATCAACAGTGCACAATAAAATTACACTATTTAAACTTTTTTATACTTTATTAATGATTAATACTTTCACATTTGGTGGAGGATATACAATAGTTCCTATAATAAAACAAGAATTTGTGGAAAAATTAAATGCTATAGATGAGAAAGAAATGATGGATTGTATTTCTCTTTCTGCAAGTGTTCCAGGGGCATTAGCGATATCTACTTCATATTTGGTTGGATATAAGTTAAGAGGAGTTATAGGTGGTGTTGTTGCGGTAATGGCATCAGTTCTACCTTGCCTTGTAATAATAGGGATAATTTCTATGGCATATAAAGTGTTTATTACAAATGTTTATGTAAAATCTGTATTACAAGCTATAGGTGCCATGGTTAGTGCTATTTTATTAGTAACAGTAGTTAATATGATAAAAAAAATCAATTATAAATTTTTGCCACTGTTAGTTATAGTGTTTTTACTTAGTTATTTTTTCCATATTAAAGTTTTTATCCTTTTAATATTATCAGCTCTAATAGGATTAATAGAAGGTGTTAGAAAATGATTATATATTTAAAACTATATTTTGTTTTTTTTCAAATAGGATTACTAGCTTTTGGTGGTGGATATGCAGCGTTACCTTTAATACAAGAATATATTGTAAATAGACACGCATGGATAACTAATGATATTATGTTAGATATAGTTTCTATATCCCAAATGACACCAGGACCTATAGCTATAAATTGTGCAACGTTCGTAGGACTTACTATAGGAGGCATAATAGGAGCCATAGTGTCTACTATAGGAGTTGTTACGCCACAAATAATAATAATAACTATATTTTTTAAATTGATAGGTATAAATAATAAATATGTTACATATATGTTAAATGGAATAGGAGTTAGCATAGTTGCATTAATAGCTATATCATGTATAACGTTAGTTAAATCGTCTGTATTGCAAAATTTTAATTATTTTATTTTTTTAATTTTCTTAATAGGAGTAGTAATGTATTATAGAAAAGTAAGCTTGATAAAATTAATAATATTTGCAGGTGTATGCGGATTTTTAAAAGTTTTTTTAGGGATTTAAATTTAGTGTACAAAAAAAATAATATGTAGTATAATATACTAAAATATTTAAAAGGTGGATGTGATGGAAATAAATTCTAAAGAGAATAAGAGAATGATAGTTAGTATAATGTTAACTGCCGTTTCAGCATTTGTACAGTGCTATATAATTCAGTCGATGATGAAACCTGCAGGGTTAATTTCTACAGGGTTTACAGGACTTGCACTATTACTTCATATGGGGTTAGAAACAATAAATATTAATATACCAGTTTCGTTTTTTTTGGTAATACTTAATTTCCCAGTAGCTATAATTTGTGCAAAAGCAATAAGTAAAAAATTTACTTTTTTATCATTGCTACAAATATTTTTATCATCAATATTTTTGATGATATTTGATTTTAAGCCACTATTTCATAGTGTAAATTTAACTGTTACAGTAGGTGCTTTTATATACGGTCTACAAATAGTTTGTGCTCTAAAAGCTGGAGGTTCAACAGGAGGGACAGATTTTATAGCATTATATGTTTCAAATAAAATAAACAAAACTATTTGGGAGTATGTTTTTGTTTTTAATGTAGTATTAATACTTGCTCTAGGATTTTTATTTAGTTGGGATAAAGCGGGATATTCACTTATATTCCAATTTATTATGACTTATACTATATCAAAATTCTATACTCGTTATACAAGAGTTACAGTTCAAGTAATTACTGCAAAACCTGATGAAATTATTGAAAAATATATGGAAGTTATACATCATGGTATAACAAAAGCTACAGGTATAGGAGGCTACTCAAAAAAAGAATATGGAATTCTTTATGCAGTTGTTTCATCTTATGAAGTAAATGATGTGGTAAATGTAATAAAAAATATAGATTCTAATGCGATAATAAATATATATAAGACGGAAGACTTTTATGGTAAATTTCATCTTGACCCTATTTAAAAGGAGTGGTTATAATGAAAAAAAGAGTAACAGCAGATATGAATATAATGGAAGCAATAGAAAAATATCCTATAATATCAGAGGTTATGATGCGTTATGGGTTGGGATGTTCAGGTTGCTTTATCTCAGAAATGGAAACTGTATATGATGGTATAGCAGTTCATGGATTAGACCCAGATATAGTAATAGATGAGATAAATATGCTAATAGAGATGCAAGAAAATGGAGAGTTAGATTATTAATGGAGACAACAGGAAGTATTCTTAAAAGCTATATGAAAAATAGAATAAAACGGGATGATTACGCAAAATTATTAGGTATTACACCACAGTATTTAAGTAACATTCTAAATGATAAAAGGAAAGCTTCTAGTAAATTATTAGAAAAACTAATAGTGTCAATGAATGTCACAGAAGATGATCAAAACAAAATAAAAGAATATGAAACATCAAGGCAAAAATTACAAGAATATGAAATTATTATGAAAAAAATAACGAAAGAAGGCTTAAAAAGTTGTGGAAAAGATAAGATTTACTCAAAAGGAGGAAAACTAATTGAAACATTAACAAATTTAAGCCTTTTTGTAGAGTTAGATTATAGTATATTTGGATTTAAAAAAGGGGATATATTAGTTTTTACAAAATGTGTAGATAAAAATTTTAAAAGTTGTATATGTATTTTAAATGATAAGCTTTGTAAGGTAAAAAAAGTTGATAAAAATTATATTGTTGAAAGTGATGAAATTAAAATATTAAAAAATATATCAATAGAACATATATTATTATACACAATTAGGAGGGAAGATGAGTAGAAAATATTTTGGTACAGATGGTATTAGGGGGGAAGCAAATAAAGATTTAAATATTGAATTGGTTACAAGATTAGGATTAGCATTAGGATATTATTTAAACAAAAATAATAAAAATCCTGAAGTAAAACCTAAGATAGTTTTGGGAACAGATACAAGAATTTCAGGATATATGATACGTTCAGCATTTTCTGCAGGACTTACTGCAATGGGAGTTAATATAGATTTTGTTGGGGTACTACCAACTCCTGGTATAAGTTATCTTACAAGAGTTAAGGGAGTTAGTGCAGGTGTTATGATATCAGCCTCACACAATCCTATAAAAGATAATGGTATAAAAATCTTTAGTAATAATGGATTTAAATTACCAGATGAAATTGAAGAAGAATTAGAAGGTTACATGGATAATAAAGAACTTATGATGGAAAATCTTGTTCCTGCAGAAAGATTAGGAAGATTTACATTTGTTGAAGATGATATGAAAATGTATAGAAGATTTTTAAGAAGTACAGCCCACATAAAATTCAATGGATTTAGAATAGTAATTGATACTGGTAATGGGGCAGCATATCGTGTTGCATCTAAGGTATTTCAAGGCTTGGGAGCAGATGTAATAGTTATTAATAATATACCAAATGGTAAAAATATTAATGTAAACTGTGGATCAACACATCCAGAACTATTACAAGAAATGGTGAAACTATATAAGGCAAATATAGGTTTAGCTTATGATGGAGATGCAGATAGATTAATAGCAGTTGATGAAAAAGGAAGAATAGTTGATGGAGATTTAACTATAGCAATAATAGCAACTGGGCTTAAAAAAAGAGGTATGCTTAACTCAAATACAGTAGTTACAACAGTTTTAAGTAATATGGGATTTGAAAAATACCTTCAAAAACATGGAATAAGATTAGTTAGATCAAATGTAGGTGACAGATATGTACTAGAAAAGATGAAGCAACAATCACTAAATTTAGGTGGAGAACAATCAGGGCATATAATAATGTTAGACCATAATACAACAGGAGATGGAGTGTTATCATCAATACAATTAGTACAAGCTGTTATAGAATCTAAAAAGAGTTTAAGTGAATTAGTGGATAAAATAAAATTATGGCCACAAAGAATGGATAATATAATAGTATCAAAAGAAAAGAAAAAAAATTGGCAAGAAAATAAAGTTATAGCTGAAAATATTAAAAAAGTTAGTGAAGAATTAGAAGGTAATGGTCGTGTACTAGTTCGTGCATCAGGGACTGAAGCTTTAATAAGGGTAATGGTTGAAGCAAAAACACAAGAACTAGTAGATAAATATGTTGAATTTTTAAGTGACATAGTAAGAAAAGAGTTATGTTAATGCATGAAAATTTTGCGAAAATTTATGATGAATTTACAAAGCATGTAGATTATAAAGCATGGTATAAATTTTTAAGAAGATATATAAAAAAGAAAGATAAGTTGTTAGATATAGGCTGTGGTACGGCTAGTTTAACTAGTTTTTTTGTTCAAGATGGATTTTGTGTTACAGGACTTGATATATCACAAAGCATGATAGATGAAGCTTTAAAAAAAGTTAATATAAGATATATTTGTCAAGACATAGAAGAAAAAGGGCTAGATGAACATTTTAAATATATAATATGCAATTTTGACACTGTTAATTATTTTAGTTCTATATCTAAATTTATATCTAATTGTTCTAAAATGCAAAAAGAAGGAGATATATTAATATTTGATGTTGTCTTAGATGGAATTTTTGATGAAATATTTGATGAAAATGGTTTGTTTTTAGATGAAGAATCGAATTACACAGCTATATGGACACATAAAAAATTGAAAAATAAGCATAGAATAAATATAGATATGTTTATAAAAATTAAAGACAATGTTTATGAGAAATATAGCGAGATCCATGATAAATACATTTATGAAGTGGATGATATTGTAAATATTTTAAATGAAAATGGATATTATCTATATGATATAGGTAAAAATGATAAATTTGGGCAATCACGTCTATTTATAATCGCTAAGAAATGAGTGAAATTATGAAAGATAAATTAGATGATTTAACTAAATTAAAAGATTCGGAATTTGAAGAATTAGTTAAAAGCTATAAATTAGAAAAAGACTTAGAAGAATATGATGAAGATAATGATAAAAAAAAGAAAATAAAACCTGAAAAAATTACGAGATATTTAGCTCATGCAACGGGATTTATTTATACACTAACAGCACCAACGATTTTACTTTTAATGATATATTATGTGCTTACAAAATATTATTTTCACAATAAAAAACCAGTTCTTTTAATTAGTTTAATAGTATTAGGAATAATCACAGGTTATTGGTCATTATTTAAAGAATTTAATAATAATAAAAAATAGAAAATGACTATATTAGAAAAATCGTGGTATAATATTAAGTGTGGAAATTAACAAGACACTAGAAAGGTGAGATAATGATAGTTCATAAATATGGAGGATCATCTGTAGCAACAACAGAAAAAATATTTAATATAGCAAAAAGTATAAAAGAATTATATGAAAAAGAAAAGAAAATAGTAATAGTAGTATCTGCTATGGGTAAAACAACAAATTCCCTTTTAGAATTAGCAAACAATATTACAGAAAATCCTAATAAAAGAGAATTGGATAGACTTTTATCAACAGGTGAAAATCAATCTATATCATTACTTTCAATAGCACTTAATAGTTTAGGTGTACCTAGTGTAAGCCTTACAGCAGAGCAAATTCCTATTAAAACTAAAGGAGTTCATGGCAAAAGCACTATAAAAGATATAGATAAAAATATATTATTAAAATATTTAAATGAAGATAAAGTTCTTGTAGTTGCAGGATTTCAAGGTATAAATAATATAGGAGATGTTACTACTTTAGGTAGAGGAGGATCTGATACAACGGCTGTTGCACTTGCTGCTACATTAGGATGTAAATGTGAAATTTATACAGATGTTGATGGAATATATAGAATAGATCCTAGAATTTATGAAAATGCTAAAAAAATTCAAACAATTAGTTATGAGGAAATGATGGAATTAGCATATCTTGGTGCTGGAGTGATGGAACCTCGAGCAATAGAGTTGGGGTATAAATATAGTGTTCCTATTTATGTAGGAAAAACTTTATCAGAAAAAAATGGAACAAATATAGTTAAGGAGAAATTAAGCGTGGAAGATCAAGAAATAACAGGAATTTCTATTAATAAAAATACTTTAATGGTAACGATAGATAGCATTCCAACATATGCATATAATTTACAACCTATTTTTTCAAAAGCTAGTGAACTGGGTATTAATATAGATATAATAAGCCATAATGATGTTATAAGTGAAAATGGAAGTATAGCATTTACTACTCCTAGAACAGATGAAAATTTGATAAAAGAACTTTTTAATAAATTGGAATTAAATGATAATATAAAAGTTTTAATAAATAAAAATGTGGTAAAGGTTTCACTAGTTGGGATAGGAATGATGACACATGGAAATGTAATATCAAAAATATTTGATGTGTTAGCACTAAATAAGTTGAGTTTTCACCAAATATCAACTTCTGAAATTAGTATTTCATTAATAGTAGATGAAAATATTGCAGAAATTTTAGCAAAAAAATTAACTGAAAAATTTGATATATAGGAGAGATAGTTATGAAACTATATGGAGCGTATGTTGCTTTAATTACACCATTTAAAAAAGATGGTAGTGTAGATTATGAAAAATTGGAATCATTAGTTGAATTTCAAATACAAAACGGTATATCAGGAATAGTTGCATGTGGAACTACTGCTGAAACACCTACTTTGAGCATAGATGAATATAAGGCTGTTATAAGTACAGTAGTTAAAAAAGTAAATAAAAGGGTTACTGTAATTGCAGGAGCGGGGTCAAATAGTACTTCTCATGCAATAGAACTTACAAAAATTTGTAAAGAGTTAGGAGCAGACATAGTTTTATCAACGTGTCCATACTATAATAAACCCTCACAAAGAGGAATAATAGAACATTTTACAAAAATTAGTGAAGTTGGTATCCCTATTTTAGTCTATAATGTTCCAGGTAGAACAGGAGTAAATATTTTACCACAAACTATAGCAAAATTATCAGAAAATGAAATGATTATAGGTGTAAAAGAAGCAAGCGGGAATATAGATCAAATGATACAAATACATAAATTATGTAGAAATGATTTTAATTTGTTAAGCGGTGATGATAACTTGATAATGCCAACATATGCAATAGGAGCATGTGGAGTTATATCAGTAATAGCTAATATTTTACCTGATAAGACATCTAAATTTTATCACATTCAAGGTGAAGAACAACTTAAATTACATGAATACTTATACGATATATCAAAAAATTTATTTATAGAAGGTAATCCAGTTACAGTAAAAGAAGCAATGGATATATTAGGTTTATCAAATAATGTAGTTAGATTACCACTAGTTAGTGCAGAAGCTAAAACACGTGAAATTTTAATTGAATTATTTAAGAAAAAAGGACTTTTATGAAATTTACAAAATATCAAGGATTAGGTAATGATTTTATTATTATAGATGAAAATTTAGAAAAAGAGCAAGTTATTAAGCTTTGCGATAGACATTTTGGTATAGGAGCAGATGGATTAATAATAAATAGTATACATGAAGGTATTCCATATATGAAGTTTTTTAATTCAGACGGAAGTGTAGCTAAAATGTGTGGTAATGGAATTAGATGCTATGCTGATTACCTAAATAATAAAGGTTTGGATTTTTCAAAAATATATACTCTATCTGGAATAAAAGAAATTGAAAAAATTGGTGATGATTATAAAGTGTTTATGGGAAAAGCAGAAGAAAAATTTTTAGATAAAGAATTTTTATCTGAAAGTTTAAATAGTATTTATACGGGTACTAATCATTGTGTTATTGTTTCTGATAAAGATTTAGATTATTTAAATGAAATAGGACCTATAATTGAAAAAAATACTGAACTTTTTAAAAATGGGACTAATATAAATTTAGTAAAAGTTATAGATAACAATAATATAAGAATATATACATATGAGCGTGGTGTGGGAATAACACTAGCGTGCGGAACAGGAGCATGTGCAAGTGCGTATTTAACTAATTTAAAAGGTTATACAGGCAAACTAGTTAATGTCAATTTACTTGGAGGTAACTTAAAAATAGAGTTGTCTTCTAAAGGTATATATATGATAGGAAGTGCAAAAAAAGTTTTTGAAGGAGAGATATGAATAAAGTAAATGTGGCAGTAGTAGGAGCAACAGGATTAGTTGGTCAAACTATGTTAAAAGTATTAAAAGAAAGAAATTTTCCTATAGATAAGCTATACTTGTATGCATCTGCAAGATCAAAAGGGAAAATTATAAATTACAATGGTAAAGATTATACAGTTATAGAATTAACAGTAGATAACATAGCTCAAGATATAGATATTGCTTTATTTTCAGCTGGAGCTAGTACATCAAAAGAGTTTGCAGAAGAATTTGTAAAAAAAGGAGCAATAGTTATTGATAATAGCAGTTGCTTTAGAATGGATAAAGATAAAACTTTAATAGTTCCAGAAGTAAATGCAGATATAATACCAGATCATGGTATTATAGCAAATCCTAACTGTTCTACAATAACAGTTATGCCAGTACTAAAATATTTAAGTGATACATACGGACTAAAAAGAGTAGTATATTCCACTTATCAGTCAGTTTCAGGTGCAGGTATTCAAGGATTAAGAGATTTGGATAATAATCTAAAAGGTGAGCCAAGTAAAAAATTTGATGACGATATTGCATTTAATTTAATTCCGTATATAGATACTTTTTTAGAATCAGGTAATACAAAAGAAGAACAAAAAATGATAGATGAATCTAGAAAAATATTAAATTTACCTGATCTTAAGGTAAGTGCAACTTGTGTTAGAGTACCAGTTAGGTATTCACACGGAGTTAGTGTAAATGTTGAGTTAAAAAAAGATTTTAAACTTGAAGAGGTGATAGATGGTTTAAGTAAATCAAATGGAGTGGTAGTGCAAAGTACTAATCCTCCTATGCCTATACATGTTGAAGGTAAGGATGAAACATATGTAGGTCGTATTAGAAGAGATGACTCAGTAGATTTTGGATTAAATTTATGGGTTGTTGCTGATAATATCAGAAAAGGTGCAGCTACAAATGCTGTACAAATAGCACAAGAGATATTGAAGAAAAGGAGTGATACAAAGTGAAAGAAGCTTTAGGAAAAGTTAAAACTGCCGAAGAAAATGCAAGTAAAGTAATTCAGCAAGCAAGTTTAAAGGCAAAAGAGCAAATTAATAAAGCTAAAATTGATGCCCAAAAGCTTTATGAACAAAAGTTGCAAGACAAAACATCTAAATTAAGTGAAGAGCTTAAAAGCAGTGCACAAAATTTAAAAAATGAATTAAGTAGCGATGTTGAGGATGCTATGAATCGTGCAAACGAAATAGTTAAGGATATAAAAGAAAAAGGGCCTCAAATTGCACAACAAATTGTAAATGATTTATTAAAGTAAGGTGTTGAAATGGCTATATTAAAAATGAGTAGATTTAATTTGATGGTATTTGAGCATGATAAAGAAGAAATATTAAATGTACTACAAAATTTTAAACAAGTGGATTTCTCGCAAACTGATATTAAAGATTTAGGTTATGAAAATTTTGTATCAAAGAATATCGATGAAATAGATGAAAATATTATTAAATTAGATCAGTCAATAAAAAAATTAAAAAAATACGAAAACTCTAAAGGAGCACTAAAAAGCTTAAAAGAAGGACAAAAAACATTTACATATTCAGAACTTACATCTTTTGCAAATAATTATGATTGGAAGACAATAGTTGAAAATGTAACAAAATTGCAGTTTGAAAATGATGTTAATTTGAAACAAATTGAAAGTGCAAAAACAAAAATTCAAGAGTATAATCCATTTTTAAGCTTAGATGTTGATTTAGAGTCATTAGAAGAGTTAAAACAAACTTTTGCAGTTGTAGGTAGTATACCTACTAAAAATATAGATGAGTTGAATATTGATGAAATATATTATGAAAAAATAAATGAAACTTCAAAAGAAACTTTAATAGGATTAATTGCAAAATTAGAAGATAAAGAAAAAGTTTCTGAAATTTTAAGAAAATGTAATTTTAATAGAGTTACAATAGAACTAAAAAAATTACCTAGTGAATATATTTCAGAATATGAAGATAAAATTTCTAAAGAAAAAGAAGAAAATATACAAATAGAACAAAAGTTTAAAGAATTAGCTTTAAAAATTGAAGATTTAGAAATTTGTTATGAATATTATGCAAATGAAAAATTAAAAGAACAAAAGAGTATGGAATTTGGTAAGACAGATAAACTAATTATTCTAGAAGGATATATTCCAACAGAAACAGAAGCTAATTTTAAGGCTTCTATAGAAAAAGTATGCCCTGATTACTATTATTTACAAACTTCTGAAGTAAAACGAGATTCAAATTCAGCACCTATTAAGTTAAAAAATAATGGATTCTCAGACGCATTTGAAGGTTTAGTTAAGACATATTCTATGCCAAGTTATAACGAAGTAGATCCTACTCCACTAGTTGCACCATTTTACTGGTTATTCTTTGGAATGATGGTTGCAGATTTTGGATATGGTCTTTTGGTATCATTGTTATCATTTATAGTTTTAAAAACTTGTAATATAAAAGAAAATGTTAGAAAGAATGTTAAATTCTTCTTTTATCTAGGATTTTCAATAATGATGTGGGGAGCAATATATGGATCATACTTTAGTTTGCCACTAGGAATACCAGGGTTAATTAATCCAACAACAGATTATAACACTATACTAAAAATATCTATAATAATAGGTTTAATACATGTGTTTATAGGTCTTGGTACTAAGGCATATATACAAATAAGAGATGGGAAAGCATTAGATGCATTTTATGATGTAGGTCTATGGTACATAACATTAACAACAGTTATTTTACTATTATTGGGTGGATACATGGGATTTTCACCATTAGCTATGAAAATAATTAAATATATTATGATAATTGCTATGATAGGTATAATTTTAACAGGTGGAAGAGAAGTTAAAAATATAGGTGGTAGAATAGGATTAGGAGTTTACTCACTATATGGAATATCTGGATATATGGGAGACTTGATATCTTATGCAAGACTTATGGCATTAGGTTTATCTGGAGGATTTATTGCATTATCAGTAAACCAAATATGTGCTATGGTTGGGTTTAAGCCTGCAACATTAATATTCGTTGTTATTATATTTTTATTTGGTCAAACATTTAACCTTCTTCTATCATTACTTGGAGCTTACGTACACTCTGCAAGATTGATATATGTTGAGTTCTTTGGTAAGTTCTATGAAGGTGGAGGAAAAGAATTCCGAGATTTTAAAATTGATGAAAAATACATTAATATAAAAGAAGATAAATAATGGGAGGAAAATAATATGGAATTATTCAAACAAACAGGTATATTTTTTGGAATGCTTGGTATAGCATTGTCAGTAATTTTAGCAGGTATGGGATCTGCAAAAGGTGTTGGAATGGTTGGGGAAGCTGCTTCAGCTGTAGTTATAGATGAACCAGAAAAATTTGGTAAATCACTTATCTTACAATTACTACCAGGGTCACAAGGATTATATGGATTTGCTATAGGTCTATTAGCATTAGGAAAATTAAGTACAGAATTAACAACATTACAAGGATTTTTAATTCTAGTTGCATGTTTACCAGTTGGTATAGTTGGATATTTCTCAGCAGTAGCACAAGCAAAAGTGTCAGTAGCAGGTATAACTATTTTAATTAAAAATGAAAGTCAACAAATAAAGGGAGTTGTTTATGCAGTAATGGTTGAAATATATGCACTATTAGCATTCGTTATTTCATTCATACTAATAAGTAGATAATCGGAGGAAAGTAATGGAAAATTTAGAAAGAATAATAGCTAAAATAGGAGAAGAAGCTAGCAAAAAAGCTAAATTTATTCTAGATGATGCAAATAAACAATCTGAAGATATCTTAGAAAAGGCAGAAAATAGAGCTAAAGTAAGTATAAATAATTTAGAAAAAGAATGGGCTAGTAAAAAGGCTTTGGAACTAGAAAGAATAAAGTCTTCAATAGCATTAAAATGTAGAAATATCATACTTGAAGCAAAACAAGAATCTATAAGCTTTGTATTTGATAAAGTGAATGAATTGCTAACTAAACTTACTCATGAACAAATGACTGAATATATACAAAAGACATTAAATGGAAGAGTTTTAGCAAGTGACGAACATTTAATAATACCTAAAGCTTATGAAGGTATTAATTTACCTATACAATATTCTTTAAGTGAAGATATAAAAACAGGATTTTTAATAGAAAAAAACGGAATTTATGAAAACTATACTTTAGAAGCCTTAATTCAAGTAAATAAAGATGAATTAGAATCACAAATACAATCAAAGGTATTTTTCTAGAGGAGGGTTTGCATGATAGATAGAATGAATTATGTTCAAACTGCAGCTAGAGTGAAAGTCGAAGAAAAAAAGTTATTAAATATGGCAAAATTAAACCGTATGATAGATAGTGAAGATGCAAAAGATATACTTAAAATTTTGAGTGAAACAGATTATAGTAAGAGTATGGTAGGAGTTTCAACAGAGCAAGATTTCTATAAAATACTTCAAAATGAAAGCAAAAAAGTATATGCACTAGCAGAAGAATTAGTAAAAGATTGTACAGATTGTGTCAAAATTTTGGAATTAAAGAATATTTTTCAAAATTTAAAATTTACTTTGAAAAAAAGTATAAAAGAAAAAACTAATCCTGAAATTAGCGATGAGTATTTGGAAGAATATATTCTTGCAAGTAAGGAATATGAAAAGACAAATGATGTACAATTAGCTATGATATTGCTTGATAGATTATATTTTAAAAAATTAAAGACATTATGCGATAAAATAAATTTAGGAATTTTAAATGAGTATTATACTTTAGCATTGAAATCATATAATTTATTAACTTTTTTAAGACTTAAAAATCAAAAAAGAACATATAAATATGCACAAAATTGTTTAATTGATGATGAAAATTTACTAAAGATATATAATGAAGAATCAAACTATATTCAAACTTTAGAAAAATATTTTGAGGATAAACATTTATGGGCAACATATGCAAAAACAAAAAGTATAGCTAGTATTGAAAAAGAACTAGACAATTTAAATGTAAAATTAATAAAAAAATACAAAAATGTTAATTATGGGATAGAACCAGTTGTTACATATGTATTAGCAAAAGAATATGAAATGAAAGCAATAAGACTTATAATCACTGGAAAGATAAACAAAATACCTAATGATGTAATTAAAGAAAGATTGAGGGAAATTTATGTATAAGTTAGCAGTAGTTGGCGATAAAGATTCTGTAATTTCTTTTAAATTATTGGGTGTTGATGTATATCCAGTTAATTATACAGATGATACAGAAGTTTTATCAAATGAATTGAAAAGAGTGTTGGAACATTTAGTTGCCAAGGGATATGGAATAATATTTATTACTGAGGATTATGCAAAATATTCTCAAAATGTAATTGATAGATACAAGGCACAAACATTACCTATGATTACATTAATTCCAAGTAATAGAGGAAGTTTGAATATTGGAATGAGTAAAATTGACGAAAATATTGAAAAAGCAATAGGTACAAATATATTATAGGAGGAACGCTTTGAAAGTTGGTAGAATAGTAAAAGTTTCAGGACCTTTAGTTGTAGCAGAAAACATGGACGAAGCAAATGTTTATGACGTTGTTAAAGTAGGGGAAAAGAAGCTTATAGGTGAAATAATAGAAATGAGAGGCGACAGAGCCTCAATACAGGTTTATGAAGAAACAGCAGGGATAGGACCAGGAGAACCTGTAATATCAACAGGGGAACCACTAAGTGTTGAATTAGGACCTGGACTATTAGAAAATATGTTTGATGGTATACAAAGACCATTAGACATGATAAGAGCTCAAGTAGGAGATTTCTTAGAAAAAGGTGTAGAAGTTAAAGCATTAAATAGAGATAAATTATGGAATTTTAAAAAATTAAAAAATGTAGGAGACAAAGTTAGTGTTGGTGACATTTTAGGTGTAGTTAGTGAAACAGAAGTTGTAGAACATAAAATAATGGTTCCATATGGTGTAGAAGGAGTTATAGAAGATATTAAAGAAGGTGAATTTACTGTTACAGATACTATAGCAGTTATTTCAGGAAAACCTATAACTATGCTACAAAAATGGCCAGTTCGTAAGGGTAGAAGATTTAAAGAAAAAATTAATCCAACAGAACCATTAATTACAGGTCAAAGAGTAATTGATACATTCTTTCCAGTAACTAAAGGAGGGACTGCTTGTGTACCAGGACCATTTGGATCAGGTAAAACAGTAGTACAACACCAATTTGCTAAATGGGGAGATGCACAAATAGTAATATATATAGGTTGTGGTGAACGTGGAAATGAAATGACTGACGTTTTGATGGAATTTCCTGAAATAATTGACCCTAAGACTGGACAATCACTTATGAAAAGAACTGTTTTAATTGCAAATACTTCAAATATGCCAGTTGCCGCCCGTGAAGCATCAATATATACAGGTATAACTATAGGTGAATACTATAGAGATATGGGATATTCTGTATCAATAATGGCAGATTCTACTTCAAGATGGGCTGAAGCACTAAGAGAAATGTCAGGTCGTCTAGAAGAAATGCCAGGGGATGAAGGATATCCAGCATATCTATCATCAAGAGCTGCAGAATTTTATGAAAGAGCAGGAAGAGTAGTTTGCTTTGGTGAAGGAGATAGAATAGGAGCATTGACAGTTATAGGTGCTGTTTCACCTCCAGGTGGAGATATTTCAGAACCAGTTTCTCAAGCAACACTTAGAATAGTTAAAGTATTCTGGGGACTAGATTCATCATTAGCATACAAACGTCACTTCCCAGCTATAAATTGGTTAAATTCATATTCATTATACCAAACTAAAGTAGATGAATGGATGGATAAAAATGTATCAAAAGACTTTTCAAACAGAAGAAAACAAGCTATGAAATTATTGCAAGAAGAATCAAATCTTCAAGAAATAGTAAGATTAGTTGGTAAGGATACATTATCACCAGAAGATCAATTGAAATTAGAAGCAGCTAAGAGTATAAGAGAAGATTTCTTGCAACAAAATGCATTCCACGACAATGATACATATACATCGCTACCTAAACAAGATAAAATGTTAAAAATGGTATTAGAATACTATAATGAAGCAGTTAAAGCATTACAAAATGGAGTTTATCTAGGAAATGTTTTAGGATTGCCAGTTCGTGAAAAGATTGCAAGAGCTAAATTTATTGATGAAAAAGAATTAAATAAGATTGACGAAATAATTGACCTTATACCAAAAGAAGTAAATGAATTAATTAGTGCAGTTAAGGAGGAAGTATTATGATAAGAGAATATCAAACAATTAAAGAAATTGTTGGTCCTTTGATGACTGTTACTGGTGTTGAAGGTGTAAAGTACGAAGAATTAGTTGAAATTGAAACACAAACAGGAGAAAAAAGATTAGGAAGAGTTCTTGAAATAGATGGAGATAAGGCAGTAGTACAATTATTTGAATCAGCAGCAGGAATTAATATGAAAAATTCAAAAGTTAGATTTTTGGCAAAACCTCTAACTTTAAAGGTTTCAGAAGATATGATAGGTAGAGTATTCAATGGTTTAGGAGAAGAAATAGATAATGGACCCAAGATAATTGCTGAAAAGAAATTAGACATTAATGGTATGGCAATTAATCCAGTATCAAGAGACTATCCATCAGAATTTATTCAAACTGGAGTATCAGCTATAGATGGTTTAAATACTCTAGTTCGTGGACAAAAATTGCCAATATTTTCTGGAAGTGGACTACCTCATGCTGAATTAGCAGCCCAAATTGCAAGACAAGCTAAAGTTTTAGGAAGTGGAGAAAAATTTGCCGTTGTATTTGCTGCAGTTGGTATTACTTATGAAGAAGCAGAATTCTTCATTGAAGACTTTAAAAAGACAGGATCTATAGATAGAGCAGTTCTATTTATTAATCTTGCAAATGACCCAGCAGTAGAACGTATAGCAACACCTAGAATGGCACTAACTTGTGCTGAATATCTTGCGTTTGAAAAAGGAATGCATGTATTAACAATAATTACAGATTTAACTAACTATTGTGAAGCTTTGAGAGAAATTTCAGCTGCAAGAAAAGAAGTTCCAGGTAGACGTGGATATCCAGGTTACCTATATACTGACTTGTCAACACTTTATGAAAGAGCAGGAAGAATTAAAGGAAGACCAGGATCTATAACACAAATACCTATTCTTACAATGCCAGAAGATGATAAGACTCACCCAATACCAGATTTGACAGGGTATATTACTGAAGGACAAATAATATTAAGTAGAGAATTATATAAGAGAAATATTATGCCACCTATAGATGTGTTACCTTCATTATCAAGACTTAAAGATAAAGGTATAGGAGATGGAAAAACAAGAGAAGATCACGCTGATACAATGAACCAACTATTTGCTGCATATGCAACAGGTAAAGAAGCAAAAGAATTAGCAGTAATCTTAGGGGAATCAGCATTATCTGATACTGATAAATTATTTGCTAAATTTGCTGAAAAATTTGAAAGTGAATATGTAGGACAAGGATTTGATACTAATAGAAGTATAGAAGGGACATTAAATTTAGGTTGGGACTTACTTAGAATATTACCTAGAACAGAATTAAAGAGAATTAGAGATAAATATCTTGAAAAATATCTTGACGCAAAAAAGGAGGACTAGTTTATGGCAAAGCTAAATGTTAATCCAACTAGAATGGAATTAAGTAGGCTTAAAATTAAACTGGTTACTGCAAAAAAAGGACATAAATTATTAAAAGATAAACAAGATGAACTTATGAGAATATTTATCGAAATGATAAAGAAAAATAAGAAGGCAAGAGCTAATACTGAAAAAAAGGTTGAAAAAGCATTGAAAAACTTTCTTTTAGCAAGAGCTGTAATGACTGAAGAATCTTTTGATGAAGCAGTATTTATTCCTAAAATGGAATTTAAAATAGATGTTGCAAAAAAGAATGTTATGAGTGTTAGAATACCAGTATTAACACTAGATGAAAAATTGAGTAATCCAGATTTAAGTGATATATATCCATATTCATATGCTACAACATCAGCTGAATTAGATGATGCTGTTTATGAATTAAATGGAATAATGCCAGACTTAATAAGACTATCAGAATTAGAAAAATCTTGTCAATTAATGGCTGATGAAATTGAAAAGACAAGAAGAAGAGTAAATGCACTAGAATATATGACTATACCTCAATTAGAAGAAACTATTAAGTTTATTCGTATGAAGTTAGATGAAAATGATAGAGCAAGTACAATAAGATTAATGAAGGCAGGAATAAGTTAAAAAGGAGCAGAAATGCTTCTTTTTTTTATGGTTTAAGTTTTGTAATAGGCACAACATATATTCCATCTTTTCTCTTGTACGCGTAAGGTACGTTTGCACATAGTATTAGTAGGAAAGATGTTTTTTTTAATGATTTTACAGCTTCTTCAATTGCAGTATCGCCACCTAACTTTATTTCAATTAATCCATATGAACCATTTCTTAAATGTATTACAGCATCACATTCTAAGCCATTTTTATCCCTATAATGATAAATATTACCGTCTAGAAAGTCTGCATATATTCTTAAATCTCTAATACATAAATTTTCAAATAAAAATCATATAGTGTTTAATTCTAGTATTTGGCAGCATTTTATTCTAGTATTTAGCAACTTTTTATTAAAGTGTTTGGCAATATTTTGTTAAAGTATTTGATAATTTATTGTTTTTGATTTGTGGAATTTATGCTTGACAAAATTTATGGGGGGGGGGAGATATAATTGGTTATAATTATGAAAGAAAGGTGAAGTTGGATATGGGAAAATGGTGTATTAGACTTAGAGATAGACAAACGGGTACAACAACTAGTGTTTGGATAGAAGCAAATGGTAGCAATGATGCAAAAGCTAAAGCTATTGAAAAATATGGTATCTCTTATGAAATTTTGTAATTGAAGGTTGTGTGGGAATATGAGTAAATTTTGGATAATAGTTTTGATGATAATATATGTTGTATCACCATTAGACATTATACCTGATGTAGTGCCTGTTGCAGGACAAGCTGATGATTTAGCTGTGATAATAGCAGCATTAATTGCTGCATCTAAAAAATAAATTTTTATGTGGAATTTTTTAAATAAAGTTCCACAATTTTTTACTATTTAGAAAGGAATGAATATGGAGTTTAAGGATTTAATTATAGATTTTGGAAAACATATGTTAAGACGTATAGCGAAAGATTTTAAAAGTGGTAAATTGACAGAAGAGTTATTGGAAGCAAAACAAAAAACTCAAGTAGAAAGAGGTGAAATTGAAGAAAGTTGGGAAACAGAATGTAAAATACAAGAATTAAGACAAAATCGTTTAGAAAGAGAAAGACAACAACAAATTGAAAAACAAAATAAAATTAGAGAATTAAGTATGCAAATTATGGAACATAAAAAAGAAGGAAATTATGAAGAAGTAAAAAACTTAGAGAAAGAAATAGAAAATATAAGAAAAAATTAAATGTATGAAATAGTATTAAAGATAAATTTAAATAATATCAGTAATGCTATTTTTTTTATTTGACAAATTTATTAAAAGGTGATATCATACAATTACTAGCAGTTAAATGTGTTGAGTGCTAATTGATAGGGAGTGATATTATGGATAATAAATATACAGAAAAAGCAATGAAAGCGTTGAGTGAAGGACAAAATTTTGCCATTAATGCAAATAATAGTGAATATAAAGTGGAGCATTTATTACTAGCACTAATAGGACAACCTGATGGACTTATACCAAACATTTTAAACAGATTAGGATATAATGTAAATAGCTTGCAAAGAGAATTAAGCAATATGATAGCTAAATTTCCTAAAGTTCAAGGTGGAAATATTAGTTTAAGCAATGAATTATCAAGAGTATTAGTCGATTCTACAAGATATATGTCAAAAATGGGAGATGAATATATTAGTGTAGAACATATATTTTTATCAATTATGGATAATACAAATATATTAAAAAATTTTGGTGTAGATAAGCAAAAATTTTTAGACTTATTGAACAAAATTAGAGGAGGTAAACACGTTATGAGTGAAAATCCAGAAAGTACATATGAAGTTTTAGAAAAATACGGTAAAGATTTAGTTGAATTAGTAAAACAAGGTAAAATAGATCCTATTATAGGTCGTGATGAAGAAATACGTAGATCGGTTCAAATATTATCTAGAAGAAATAAGAATAATCCTATACTAATAGGAGAACCTGGAGTTGGTAAAACAGCAATAGTGGAAGGTATAGCATGGAGAATAGTTAAAGGAGATATACCTGAATCATTAAAGAATAAAAAGATATTTAGTCTTGATATGGGGGCTTTAATATCTGGGGCTAAGTATAGGGGTGAATTTGAAGAAAGATTAAAAGCTGTTATTAATACGCTAGAAGAATCAAAAGGTCAAATTATCCTATTTATAGATGAAGTTCATAATATAGTAGGAGCAGGATCTAGTGAAGGAAGTATGGATGCTTCTAACTTATTAAAACCTATGCTTGCAAGGGGAGAAATAAAGGTTATAGGTGCTACAACCTTAGATGAATATAGAAAATATATAGAAAAAGATGCTGCATTAGAGCGTAGATTTCAACCAGTATTAGTTAATGAGCCAAGTATAGATGAATCAATATCTATTTTAAGAGGATTAAAAGAAAAATTTGAACAATTCCATGGTATAAGAATTACAGATAATGCTCTAGTTTCAGCAGTTAAATTATCTGATAGATACATTACAGATAGATATTTACCAGATAAAGCTATTGACTTATTAGATGAAGCAAGTGCAAAATTAAAAACTGAAATTAATTCAATGCCAACTGAATTAGATGAATTAACTAGACAAGTAACACAACTAGAAATAGAAAGACAAGCATTGAAAAAAGAAGATGATGAAGTAAGTATTAAAAGATTAACTGATCTTGAAAAAGATTTAGCTCAAAAGAAAGACAAACAAAAAGAAATGATGTCTCAATGGGAAAAAGAAAAAAATTCTGTTGAAGAAATTAAAAAATTGCAACAAGAAATAGAAAAGGCAAAGCTTGATTTAGATAATTATAGTACAAGAAATATTGACTATGAAAAAGCAGGACAGTTAAAATATCAAACTATACCACAATTACAAGCAAAATTAGAGGAATTAAAGAATAAATCAGATCAAAAATTAGTTTCACAAATGATAACTGAAGATGAAATAGCACAAGTTATAGCTGCATGGACACATATTCCTGTTACAAAATTAATGGAAGGTGAAAAGGAAAAATTATTAAATCTTGATAAAAATATAGAAAAGCGTGTAGTTGGACAAGATGAAACAGTTAAAAAGGTATATGAAACTATTTTAAGATCGCGTGCAGGATTAAAAGATCCTAACCGTCCCATAGGTTCATTTATATTCTTAGGGCCAACTGGTGTTGGTAAAACTTATCTTGCTAAAACATTAGCATACAATTTGTTTGACGATGAAAATAATATGATAAGAATAGATATGAGTGAATATATGGATAAATTTAGTACATCAAGATTAATTGGGGCTGCTCCTGGTTATGTAGGATATGAAGAAGGTGGACAATTAACAGAAGCAGTTAGAAGAAAACCATATTCAGTAATACTGTTTGATGAAATAGAAAAAGCTCACCCTGAAGTATTTAATTTATTGCTACAAGTATTAGATGATGGTAGATTGACTGATAATAAAGGTAAGGTTGTAAGCTTTAAAAATACTATTATAATCATGACATCTAACTTAAAAGAAGAAGATTTAAAATTCCATTTCAAACCAGAATTTTTAAATAGAATAGATGAAATTTCAGTATTTAATAGTTTAAATAAAGCTGATTTAGGTAAAATAATAGTTAAGGAATTAGAAGAAATCAATACATTATTACAAGATAAATTTATTACCATAAAATATGATGATAAAGTGATAGAATATATAATAGACAAGGCTTATGATAAAGAATATGGAGCAAGACCTATTAGAAGATATGTTCAAAGAAATATTGAAACTAGCTTATCAAAAATGTTGTTAGAAAATAGAATACCTAATAATTCGGTAGTTTCTATTACTGTTGAAAATAATGAATTGAAATATGATGTTAAATAAGGGAAAAAATCTGGGAGTATACCTCCCAGATTTTTATTTAACTTCTTTAAAATATATAATATCTTTTGCTTGACCAAGATCGTCAACTTGTGCAATACCTATACCAGTTATTTTTGATTTAAAGGGTTTAAATACATATTGTTTTTGGAAAGCTAGAATATTTTCTTCTTTTTGCGGTGTAAGTAAAGTTATATGTGGATCAAAGTTTGAAAATACATTAGGTGAACCATAAGTCATAAATGAATTTGCCTTTGCAGGTATAGACTTAGCCCAGTCTGGAACTTTTGCATCCATAGCTCTTATGGGTAGTAATCTTGCTGTGATTTCATCAGCTAATGCTTGTATTTCGTGAGATTTTATTGCATCTAACATTAACCAATTTCCACCAGTTTTTCGTATATTATAGAATTCTAGTTCTATGGGGCTATAATTTTTTGCAACATCGTCAACAACATTTTTTATTTTATCTAAAGCTTCTTTTTTATATTCAGTCAAATAAAGAGTTACATGTATTTGGTATCCTTTATCGTATAAAGTAGATATATTTTGCTTGTTTAATCCTTTAGATATAGATTGAACATTTCTAGTTGCAACATCATCCATTTTAACAAATACGTTATAATTCACATTTGCAAATATATAGCTAGATATTAATAAAATTAAAAATATAATTTTTTTCATAATATCACCATGCAGAATTAATTAAAACTTCTTCTCCATATCCACCATTTAATTTTTGAGGATTAGTTGAGTTAGGAGCACGTTGCACTCTTATACCTCTTATTCCTAATTCTCTTGCTGCTAGAATATCGTCATCACTATCTCCATAGTGTATAGATACATTGTGTTTTTTTATGTAGAATGATTTATCATATTTAAATCCACCAGTTGGTGTATCAGCTGTATATTCTACATAAACTTCATAAGGTAAATTAAAGAATCTCTTTAAAGTTTTAGATAATTTTGTTGAAGTATAATTTTTATCTTTAGAATGTTTAGTTCTTCCAGTTATAAAGAAAATTCTATCTCCTCTTTTTAAGTGCATATTTATTAAATCTTGTGCAGATTGTTTAGGAATAGAGTGTTCATCACCCATTTTTGCTACGTAATCCCAGTATTTTTGGTTGAATAAATAGCTTACTGGATTTTTAGCATCAGTTTGGAAGTAATCTTGTCCATATTTAAAGTATCCACTTGAATGAAGTAGAGTATCATCAATGTCAAAACTTACATTTATAGGTGGCATACCAGCTAAGCTATTTTTAATATCTTCTACTGAAACAAAGTGTATAGCTTTTTGAACATTTTCAGTAGTATAGAAACCTTGATGAGTATAAGGTACTTTTGGACCTTTAGCAACAGCAATTGTAGCAGTTAGTAATAATAAAAGACTTAATTTTTTCATAAATCCTCCTAAATTGTTTGATATTAAGAGTTTACCTCAAAAAAAAGATTAGTCAATAAAAATATAAAAAAAAATAGATTTTTCAATCTATCATAAATATGGTTGGGCTGGCTGGATTCGAACCAACGCATGGTGGAGTCAAAGTCCACTGCCTTACCGCTTGGCTACAGCCCAATAAATGACTATTATTAAAATAGTCCAGGAATCTTAATTCCGCCTGTTACAGTTTCCATTTCAGATTCAGCTAATGCATCAGCTTTTGCTGTAACTTCTTTTATAGCAGTTAAGATTAAGTTTTCTAACTCAGAAGCATCTTTATTTTGAGCAGCTTCTGATATAATATCATTATTAATCTTAATTTCTACTATTTCTTTTTGTCCATTTGCACGAACAACAATTTGTCCACCAGCAACAGAGTGTTCTATTATTTTATCCTTTAATCCATCTTGGATTTGAAGCATAGCTTCTTGCATTTGTTTAGCTCTTTTAATAATATCTACTTGGCTTGTAGAAGAATTAGAAGATTTAATCTTTCTAACCATAATTCCTCCCTTTAAAAAAAAAGATGGTGGCGAGAGAAGGATTCGAACCTTCGAAGGCTGAGCCGGCAGATTTACAGTCTGCTCCCTTTGGCCACTCGGGTATCTCGCCGTTTAAGTGGTGCCGCTTATCGGATTCGAACCAATCACCTACTGATTACAAGTCAGTTGCTCTACCAAATGAGCTAAAGCGGCATAATGGCGGAAGTGACGAGACTTGAACTCGCGACATCTTGCGTGACAGGCAAGCACTCTAACCAACT
>CABURZ010000005.1 GCA_902494065.1 uncultured Sneathia sp.
GCAATTTCTAATTTACCACATATACTTAATATTTAAACCAGTTTTAATAGTTACATTATTAAATTCAAATTTTGTATTATTTCCTTCAAATTTAACTGGTACTGATACTTCCAGTGGGTTTGTCAAGTAAATTGTGTAAATTTTTTTAATTTTATATAAATTTTATTTTAGTGAGACTATAAAGTGATGTATAAAAAAATTATAGTCTCGCTATTTTTAATATTTCTCATATTTTAATATTTTAGAATGTATATTTGCATCCATTGTTAATTGATTTATTACCATTGCCCAATTTGCTACTTTTTTACCATTCCATTTCTTGTATAATTCTGTAATACGTAAATAAAGTGCTTTAATTACTGCATTTTCACTTGGAAATACTCCTTTTTTTGTAACTTTTCTAAAGCTTGAATTTACTGATTCTATTGCATTTGTTGTATACATAATTTTTCTAACTGCACTTCCATAATTAAATAAAGGGTGTTGCATTTCAAATATTAAATCACTTTTATTTTCACAATACTTTTAAAATGATAATAGACGTGATATAATTTAATAAAACATTGAAAGGGGAGATAAATGCTAAAAGCCGTTGTTACAGACTTAGATGGTACCTTATTAGATAAGAACCATCTTCTAAGTGAATACACAAAAAATACATTAAATAAGTTTTTAAATAAAGGCTATAAACTATATATTGCTACTGGTAGAGTTGAGCGTGGTACAAGATTAATTTCAGATCAACTAAATCATAAATTACCATTAATAACTACAAATGGTGCTAGAATAGTTGATGAAAATGGAGAACAAATCTTTTCAGTAACTCTAAATGAAAAATGTACTAACTTCATTTTAAATCTAGACTACAAAAAATATGGTAAAGAAATTTTCATAAATGGTTATTCTGGTACAGATTGGTTTGTAGTTTCAGAAGAATATAAGGAGTTTTATTCAAAAAAAAGAAAAGACAAAATTTTTGGAGGAACAGTTTTAACACAAGAAGAATTTGCTAAAAAGAAATTTAATAAACTATTTTTCATAGGAAATTTTGAAAATTTAAAAAAAATGCGAGACGTATTAATAAAAGAAATAGGTAGTCATGCAAATATTGATTTTGTAAGCGAAAATTCACTTGAAATATTTGACTTATCTACAAATAAATATGAAGCAAGCTTAAAATTACTAAAAAGAGACGGTATAGATCCTAGTGAAGTTATAGCTTTTGGTGATGGATTAAATGATTATTTAATGTTAAATGGATTTAACACTAGTTTTGTTATGGAAAATGCTCTACAAGAATTAAAAGATTTATTGCCAAATAAACCTGTGATAGAAGATAGTGATACAAATTCTGTAGCAAGAAAAATAGAAGAGGTATTTAATTTATGAAAAGAGCCTTAGTAGTTGATGATAGTCAATATTTTAGAAACACTATAAAAGATATTTTAGAAGAATATAATTTTGAAGTGATAGAAGCTGTAAACGGACTTGACGCTTATGAAAAATACATTAGCTATACTCCTAACATAGTTACTATGGATATAAACATGCCTGTACTAGACGGATTTAAATCAATAGCAAAAATTTTAAATTTTGATAGTAATGCTAAGATTATTATCTGTAGTTCTATGATGTTTTTAGACGTATATATAGCTGAAGGATTAGAAAGTGGTGCAAAAGCTTGTTTATGCAAACCTTTTACAAAATCTGAATTACTAAATGCAATAGATGAAGTTTTAATGGAGGAATAAGATTGAATATTTATAAAGAAATGATGTACATACTAATCTTTTCTCTTATAGGAGAATTTGTTTCTAGTGCTATTAATCTACCTATACCAGGTAGCGTTATAGGAATGATAATTTTATTTATATTCCTAGAACTTAAATTAATACACATGAAAAAATTTGAAAGAGTTGGAGAATTTTTATTAGACAATTTAGGAATACTTTTTGTTCCAGCTGGTGTTGGTATAATGGTTAAATTTGACTTTATTAAAGAAATATGGTTAAGTTTTTTCATAATAGCAATAATAACCACTATAATATCATTGATAGTTACTGTAAAAGTAGTTGAATTTATTAAAATAAATTTTGAAGAAGAAGGAGGACAAAATGTTTAATGCTTTAATCAATAACCAAATGTTTGGTATAATGCTTACAACTTTAATATACATATTAGCTGTAAAACTTTTTGTTCTAAGTAAATCTTCGATAATAAATCCCATATTAATATCTATCGTAGCTATAATAGCTGTACTTAAAATATTTAATATACCATATGAAACATATAATATTGGAGGATCGATATTTACAACACTAATAACACCTGCAACCGTGGCACTAGCCATACCTTTACACAAAAATCTACATCTTTTGAAAAAACATTTTAAATCTATATTAACAGGTATAATAGTTGGAAATACACTAAATTGTATACTTGTAGGATATATATGCAAACTGTTTGCATATAAGCCTGAAATAATAGCATCATTTATGCCAAAATCTGTTACAACAGCAATAGCAGTTGGACTAGCTAAAAATATTAATGGTATAGAATCAATTACCATAATACTAGTAATAGTTACAGGTATAACTGGAGCTACACTAGGTCCTAGTATTTATAAGATGCTAAATGTAGACGATAAAGTTGCAATAGGAGTAAGTCTTGGTTCTGCATCACATGCAGTTGGTACAAGTAAAGCAATAGAAATGGATAAAGAAATTGGTGCTATGGCAGGATTATCTATAGGTCTTACTGGGTTATATGTAATATTAATTGCTCCATTAATTTTAAAAGTGATTCTACATGCCTAAAAAAGTTATAGTCGGTATGAGTGGAGGTATAGATAGCTCTGTTGCCGCACTTTTATTAAAAAAACAAGGATTTGACGTAGTTGGTGTTAGTATTAAACATCTAAGCGATGAATTAAGTAATAGTAAGAATAAAACATGTTGCTCTCTAGATGATATCAACGATGCAAGAATAGTATGTTATAGCATAGGAATACCTCATTATGTGATAAATGTAGAAAAAGAATTTAAACAAGAAATAGTTAGGGAATTTATACAGTCTTATCAAAAAGGTATTACTCCTAATCCATGCGTAATATGCAATGAAAAAATTAAAATAAAAAAATTGCTTGATCTTGCAAAAGAGTTAAATTTTGATTATGTTGCAACAGGTCATTATGCAGTTAAAACTGAAGATGGTTTTCTAGAATATGTTGACTATGTAAAAGACCAAAGCTATATGCTATACAGATTAAAAAAATCTGATTTAGATATGATGATATTTCCTCTAGCAAGCATGCAAAAAAGCAAAGTTCGACAAATAGCAAGAGAAAACAATATAATAACACACGATAAAAAAGATAGTACTGGGATTTGTTTTGCTCAAGATGGTTACATTCCTTTTTTAGAAAAAAATCTTGATATAAAGCCTGGGAATTTCATAGATGAAAATGGTAATTTTCTTGGAAAACACAAGGGATATCAACTTTACACAGTTGGACAAAGAAGACATTTAGGTTTAAAACTACCTTATCCGATTTTTGTATTAAAGATATTACCAGAAACTAATGAAATAGTTCTTGGCGAATATGAAAAATTAATGATAGATACAATACAAATTACAAACTATATCTTTCATGTACCAGTTGAGAGTTTAATAGGTAAAAGACTGTTTGCTCAACCTCGTTTTTCATCAAAGGGATTCTATGGTAAATTGATGTTGATTGATGAAAAGGTATATTTTAAATATGATGAAAAAAATGCACAAAACGCAAACGGACAACACATCGTTTTGTATGATAATAAAAAATTAATAGGAGGTGGCGTTATAAATGGTTAAATCTTTACTTAAAGTTATAGGAAAATTTATATTATTCAACTTAAAAATAATTTATGTTACCGTCTTATTTTTAATAATATTATTTAGTTGCGTATCTGTTATAAAAAAAGATACAAGTAAAAATATAAACACAAACTATAATTATGTAATAATTTCTACTAAAAATATTACTGATGATAAATATGATAACACTCCATTTTTTGATGATAAATCACAAAGTTTTAAAGATTTTGAAAATAAATTAGAAAAAGTTAGATTAAACAAAAATGTAAAAGCTATAATTCTAAACTTAAACGACATAAACTTATCATCTTCACAAATAGAAGAATTGTCTAAAATATTAATAAAATTTCCAAATTCAAACAAAAAAATATATGCTTACGGGGATAATATAAATAATTCTTCATATAAATTAGCAAGCTATGCAGATGAAATAATTATGCCAAATACACTAAGTGCAAGACTTTCACTTAACGGATACTATCACAATTCTTTATACTTCAAAGACCTGTTAGACCGTTTTGGTATTAAAGTTGAAGCTCTACATGTAGGAAGCCATAAATCTTATGGAGAACAATACTATTTAAATAAAATGTCTAATGAATTAAAAGAAAATAATACAAGATTATTAGAAAATAGATTTCAAAAATTTGTAGAATTAATTTCTAAAAATAGATCTATAGATAAATCTACAATAATGAATAATATTATTTCTGGAAAATATGATTCAATTAGTGCTTATACTGCTAAAGATTTAGGCCTTATAGATAATATATTAGATTTTGATGATTTACTTGATAATTTATCAGCAAATGATCTTAATACTGTAAATATAAACGACATAGAAATTAAAGAACAACTTGATAATAGCCCAGTAATTGCAATAGTCCCACTAGAAGGTCCTATATCTAGCGGTGCTACTAGTGTTAAATTTTCTATATCAGAACTTTCTGTTAGAGAAAAATTAAGTAAAATAGAAAATAACAAAAAGGTAAAGGCTGTTATTTTGCGTATAAACTCACCTGGTGGAGAAGCACTAGAGGCTGAAAAAATATATAAATTAATAAAAAGATTCACTAAAAAAACAAATATCCCTGTGTATGCATCTCTTTCAGATGTTGCTGCATCTGGAGGATACTATATTGCAACAAGTGCTAGCAAGATTTACGCAAATAATGCTACTCTAACTGGATCTATAGGAGTAGTAAGTTTAATACCTAAATTTGATAAAACTTTAGAAAAATTTAGTGTAAATAAAGATGTTATAGAAAAAGGTAAATTCACTGGAATATACGACCCAACTTATAGTCTTACAAATGAAGATAGAGATCATATAATAGATAGCTTAAACGATGTATATATTGAATTTAAACACAGAGTATCACAAGCTCGTAACATTACAGATGAAAAATTAGAACCTATAGCTGGAGGTAGAGTTTGGTTAGGTGATGAAGCTAAAAATATAGGATTAGTCGATGACATTGCAAGTCTTAATGAAGTTATAGACATTGTAGCAAAAGATGTAAACATTAAAAACTATAATGTAATTCAAATAACATCTAAATTAGACTTTAATAATTATTTGGATAAATTAAAATCATCTATAATAGGTCCACAAAATATAAAAATATATGATGAAGTATATAAGAAACTGATATTTATAAATGAAAATTCATATAAAGCCCTATTCTTTAATGATGGTTTAAATAATATAAAATACTAAAAATGCACCCATAGTGTGCATTTTTTTGTATAAAAAAACAGAGCAATTTTTAAACTACTCTGCATTTCATTTTCGACAAAAATTATTTAACTAATTCAGCTAATTTTTTACCTGCTTTAAATTTAACAACTTTTTTAGCAGCGATTTTAATTTTTTCACCAGTTGCAGGATTTACACCATTTCTTGATGGCATTTCTTTTACATAGAAAGTTCCCCAACCAATAAATTGAACTTCTTTTCCTTCAACTAAACTTGATTCAACTAAATCAAGGAATTGATTCATTAATTCTTCTGATTTTTTCTTAGTTTCTCCGATTTTTTCTGCATATGCAGCTACAAATTCTTTTTTATTCATGGATTAACACTCCTTCCTTTTTGTTATAATTATTTTACCTTAAAAATTTAAAAAAGGCAATAAATTATTTACTTTTTTCTTTATTTTTATTTACTTTTTTGAATGTTAATATAAATATTAAAATTTCAGTTATAGGAACAGATAGAAAAACTCCCACCACTTCCCATAAATACACTAATATAGCTGTTGTGGGCATCAAAACTGCTACACCTCTTAAAATCGAAATTATTTGTGCTAATTTAACCTTTTTTATACATATCAACTTAACTTGGTTGAATAAATTGAATCCTACTGCAAAAATAGAAATAAAATATATTTTTAACCCTAAACTTGCTATACTTTGTAATTTTTCATTTTCATAGTCATTAAATATTCCTATTATCTCATTATTAAAAATATAGAAAATCAAATATATAATTATAGATATAACTGCTATTAAAACATTTGTATATTTTTCTACTTTTTTTAAGTTCTCATTATCGTTTAGTGCATAATATTTTGTAATAAGAGGTTGGACTCCTTGAACTATACCATTATACAATGCAGTAGTTATTATCGCAAGATTAGCTATTATTCCAAATGATGCAACACCAATATTCCCAGATAAATTTAGCATTATCATGTTAAACATTAATACGACTACTCCTCCACATATTTCTGTAACGAACATAGCAAATCCGCTGACTATTATCATCATCATTCTAAGCCCAAATAGTCTTTTTGAAATTTTTAAATTAGTTTCATTTTTGAAATGAAATAGTAATATAAAAATACTTACTAATGGAGCAATACAAGTTGCAAGAACAGCTCCTAACATACCTAATTTAAAAGGAAATATCAATATATAGTCTAAAACGACATTAGTTAGTGTTCCAACTAGCATTGCTATCATAGATAATTTGGGATTCCCATCATTTTTAACAAAAAAATTAAGTACAGTACTAAAAATGAACAATGGTGAAAATATATAAATTATTTTAAAATATATATTTGCTATATCAAAAATTTCAAAATTTGCACCTAAAATTTTTACAAAAAAACTTGAAAAAACACCTCCAAATAGCATATATATCAAAGAAATAATAAAAGACAAAACTAGCGTAAACGTAAATATTTCACGCATCTTTTTTCTTGAATTCCTTGCTTTATATCTAGAATAACAAATCGAACCACCAAGTCCTAACATAATACCTGTAGCTGATATTAAACTATACCCTGGTATTGCAATATTTAATGCTGCAAGCCCCCTAGGTCCTACTCCTTGAGAAATAAACAGAGTATCTGCAAAAATATAGCACGACATACCTATGGTACTTAATACATTAAGTGAAATATATAGTATATATTCTTTTAACATTTACCCTCCTGTATTAAAAAAGCTAGAACATATAATATTCTAGCTTTTTACATATAGAACAGAGTCAATAAGCTAGATTACTCTGCTCCTGAAAATAAGACTTTAGATAATCTATCGCTTAAATTTTCTTTATTCTTAATTAATATCTTTCTAACTTGATCAGAATTTTTACCTTTTAAAGTCTTCATAGCTTTTGTACATACTCTAACCTTAATTTCTTGTCCATTTATAACTAAAGTCATTATTTGTAGATTTGGTTTCCAAATTCTCTTTGTTGCTCTATGTGAGTGACTGACTAAGTTACCATGACTAGTTCTTTTTCCAAAAACTTCACAAACTCTCATTTTGCACCTCCTAATGAATACTAGATTTTTATTATATCATATTTTATGCCTTTTTACAAGACACTTAACATTCCACGATGTATTGTATCATAAAATTGTATTTATTTCAAATGATAAATGTATGTTTTTTTAAAATTAATTTTTTTTGATTTTTTTTTATTTTTTTATTTTTATTAATTTATCTAATAATTTTTATGTTTATTTTACCAAACCTTTTTAAAATTTACTGTACATTTACATCATATATTTTAATTAGTTTTTTCTTAATATGGTTTTACAATTAGTTAATTATTTTATACCACTAATTAATTACCTTTGCATCTATATAGTTAAATAAATAATAATTTTTAATTATATTTTTTATTTGATTTTTTTCTATCAATTTAATATAATATTATCAACTACTATAAATTAAAATAGCAATTTTTACAACAAAGGGGAAATAATTATGAAAAAAACATTATTATTAGCAACTTTAGTTGCAAGTGTTGCAAGTTTCTCTGCTGGAACTAAAGGTTCAGTTGAAGCTTACAACGAAAACACATATGATGTAAGTAAACATAGCATTAATGTTGATAAAGTTGGAGTTAAAACAGATGTATCTGTTAAAGGAACTGGTTTAAGCTTTGGTGGAAAATTAGAAGCTAAAAATTTACCATCAAAATCAACTACATTAACTAAATCTTTATTATCTAACTCTGAACTATTTTTACAATACAAATTACCTGAAATTTACAATGTAAATTCTTCAGTTAAGGCTACTATTAAAGCAACAAATATAAAATTAGAAGCAAACGCAAACTACAAAGTAGATGAAGCATTAAATGTTGCTTTACATTCAGACACTACTTTTAATTACGCATCATCTAACAATTACGCAGAAACTGTTATATCTAATCAAAAATTAACAGTTGATGCTTTCAAAGGTGTTAAAGGAAACACTTTAAAAGATGTTCAAGCATACGTTGGATTTAAACACTCATATGCTGGAAATGCTTTCAAAAGAGTAACTTTAGGTGCAAAAGCTACTTACGGTGTTGCAAACGTTGATTTAAACGGTAAATATGACTTTGAATACTTAGTTAACGATACAATAGCAGCTACTCCTGGATACAAACTATTATTAGCTAAAAAATCTGAAGTTGATTTAGAAAAATTAGCATTAAATAATGGAAGCTACCACCACGCATTAGAAGTAACTAGTTCATACAAAGCTTTAGAAAACAAATTAAGCTTAAATGGTGGATTATTTATTGAACACGTACATGTAGCTTCTAACAACGATGTTGTAAACTACGGATTAGGTGTTAAAGGATCTTACAAAGTTCTAGAAAACTTATCAGTAAATGGTGGTTTAGTATCTGGAGGAAACTCAACATTAGCTACTGCTAAAACACACAAAGGATTAGGTGCATTAAAATTAGGTGCTAAATACGACTACAACGTAACTAACAAATTTATAGTTTCACCTGAATTTGAAGCTAGTGCTTTTGTATACGGTAACAAATCAGAAGTTGCTACTGGTTTAGAATTAACTCCAAAATTAAGTGCTAAATACAAACCTGTTAATAACTTAACATTAACTGGATCTGTTTCAACACCAGTTAAATTCGGTGGAACTAACAAAGCATTTGATTACAAAAATACTGAATTAAAATCTAGCTTAAATGTTAAATACACTTGGGAATAATAGTCACATAACAATTAAAAAAACTCTCAACTTTTCGTTTGAGAGTTTTTTATTATATTATATTTTTATACATAAGATAATCAAATAATTTAAAGAAAGTTTCTATTTCTTCTTTATCTTTACTAACTTTTAACTTTAACATGGTACCTTCCATTTGGTTTATAAGTACCTTAGAAAATATTTCTGGATTTATATGTACGTATCTTGGATTAGAATCGTGCATTAATTTCAAAAACATCATAAGTCTAACTTCTAGCTTCCTATATGAATCCTCTATTTTACTTCTTATTTCATCATTTATATCAGACATCTCTATTGCAAGATTACCTAGCAGACTTCCTCCATGACAATCATTATCTAGTACATTACTAAAATATTTAAAGAAAAAACTACGTAATTTTACCATAGATAGATCATCTACCATTTCATCAAAAATATATAATAAATTTTTTACATGCAAATCTATTACTTCATCTAGTAAATTCTCCTTATTTTTAAAGTAATAATAAAAAGATCCCTTAGGTATTTTACATACCTTTAAAATTTCACTTATTCCTGTATTAACGTATCCTTGATAATAGAAGAGTCTTGAACTCTTAACAATTACATCTTTTCTCTTTTTTAAAACGCTAGGATCCATAAACATTCCCCTTTATACAAAATTTTTTATTTGGTTTATTATTGCTAATACTAAAGTTGTGTATGTACAAAATTTTATCACGTTTGAATTTATGTATTTGCTCTTTAAAAGATTTAATATTAAAATAACTATCAATACTGGATAAAATATAGATAAAATGGGTATCGATAAAGATATAATCATATCGACACTTAAATGCGATATAGAAAATGCCACTATTGCTATTATAAAAACAAAGACATTATAGCTTATTTTATATTCAAATAATTCTACAAAGTAATTACTAACTGCAGATATCAAACCTATTGCAGTTGTTAAACAAGCAAGTATTACTATTATAGCTAAAATAATAATACCAAAATCTCCTAAAAGTTTTTTTGTTATATCTAAAATTAATATAGTCCTAGCCTTTTCTATTCCATTTTCTATAAATATTCTATTTCCTAGAAAAATTAAACCTGCATAAACTAATGTAAGGCACATAGCAGCTATTAAACATGCTCGTTTTGATATTTTTAATCTATTTTTTTCAGATTTAACTGCATCATAAATAAGTTTTGCAAATACTATAGATGCAATCGCATCTAATGTATTATACCCTTCCATAAAGGAAAATATAAAAGGATTTTTTACACTAGATTCTAATACTTTTGTATCCTTATAAACTAAGCCTGAAATTATAAGCAAAACCAAAGTTGCTATTAATATCGGGGTAAGATACCCTCCAACTCTTTCAACAACTCTATTCTTATTAATGCTAAACAAAATACATATAGCAAAAAAAACAAAACTTACAAGTAACTTACCTGCATATGGAAAAAGTGGTGATACCCCCATTTCATATGTAGTAGACGCTATTCTAGGCATAGCTATTATAGGTCCTATTATCAAAAACGTTAATAACAAATATATTTTAGAAAATATTTGTCCCATAGGCTCAAATAATTTTAAATAATTACCTTCATTTTGTATAACTACCATTAATCCTAATAATGGTAAACCCACTGCTGTTATTGCAAATCCTATAATAGATAAATATAACCCAGTTCCAACTCTTACTCCTATATAACTTGGCAAAAATGCATTACCTGCACCAAAAAACATTGCAAATAATCCTAATCCTAATAATATACTCTTTTTTAAATCTTTCACCCCTACCTCCTATTTTATATATGTAAGAAATATTGATATTATTGATACGTTAAAGAAATCAATAAATAATGCACCCACAATAGGAACTGTAAAGAATGCTATTTTTGAGTATTTGTATTTATCACATATTGTTTCCATATTAGTTATACCATTAGGTGTAGCTCCCATACCAAATCCACAATGTCCTGCAACAATTACGGCTGCATCATAATCAGCTCCCATAACATTAAATGTAACATATCTTGCATACAATGCTGTTACAACCGTTTGAATTAATAGTAAAACTGCAATAGGTATAGCAAGATCTATCAATTCCCATAATCTTAAAGTCATAAGTGACATAGATAAAAATAAATTTAAAGAAATATTTTCAACAACACTTATTTCTTCCATAGGAGAATTTACTAAACTGTCTACTGTATCTGTTACATTTCTAATAATAGATGCAACAAACATAGGACCTATATAATATGGAAGATTTTTTATACCTAAATATTTAAATAAGTCATTAAATAATGTTCCTATAGCCATAGCTAATAATATTGTAAAAAAAGCTCGTGCAAATTTTTCTCCATTTAAAGTCCCTTTTTTTACTTCCTCAAAGAATGTTTCTTCATGATCAACAACTTCCTTATTGTTATCACTCATATATTTAGAAAGCAAATTCTTTTTTTCTATTATTCTACTAGTAATAGGCCCTCCTATCATTGAGCCTGCAACTAATCCAAATGTCGCTGATGCAATTGAAACTGACGCTGCTTTTGTACTATGTATTGATTGAGATATGGCTGCTGCTGTTCCGTGTCCTCCTGTTAGAGCAGTAGATCCTGTCATTAACGCTATTGATTTATCTACATTTAATATATTTGCTATAAGTATAGGTACAATATTTTGTATTAAAATCAATCCTATAGCTACTATTAAAAATATTAATACTTTTACTCCACCTTTTTTTAAGACCTTTATACTGGCATTAAATCCTACACTTGTAAAAAACATAGTCATAAAAAATTTTTGTAATACATCATCAAAACTAAATTCTAATATATTAAAATTTCTTAGTAGAAGTGTTAATATTGCAAATAGTAGCCCTCCAACTACTGGTGATGGTATACAATATTTTTCTAAAATTTTAAACCTTTTCCTACACTTTCTTCCTATCAATAGAAGTATTATTGCAAGACCTATTGATTGTATCATATCTAACTTTAAATTTAACATATCACTCTCCTTCTATAATAACTATAGAAATAGCATAATGTGTTTCATGCGATATTGATATACTAGCTTTAATATCTTTATACGATATCTTAGGCTTACCTAAAGCGTTGTTTGTAACCTCTATATCTAGAAAAGATAAATCTCTAAATCCTGTACCAATTGCTTTAGACAAAGCTTCTTTTGCTGCAAATCTACCTGCATAGCTCTCATATTTATTTTTTCTCGCTTCACAATATTCTATTTCTTTTTCTGTAAATACTTTTTCTATAAATTTTGGATTTTTTTCTATTGCACTTTTTATTCTTTCTACTTCAACTATATCTATCCCTACTTGCATAGTAATTTCTCCATTTTTAAAGCTCTAATGGCATTAGACGTAGTTACATTAATTACATCTTCTACACTCATATTTTTAATTCTTGCAACTTCCTCTGCCACATATTTTACCATAGTTGGCTTATTTCTTTTGCCTCTAAATGGTGTAGGTGTTAAATATGGACTATCTGTTTCAAGAACTATTTTTTCTATATCTAATTTATCCACTAATTCTTTGGTTTTTCTGTTATTTTTAAACGTTAATGTTCCTCCAACGTTTACAAAATATCTGTTTATTATAGGTTGAACTGATTCATAAGATCCTGGAAAACAATGCAGTAAACCTCCAACATCTTCATATTCTCTTAAAATATTTATAGTATCTTCTAATGCTTCTCTTGTATGGATAATTATAGGCTTATTTACTCTTCTTATCATTTCAATTTGTTTTTTTAATCCCGCAATCTGAACTTCTTTTGGATCAACCATCCAATGATAATCTAACCCTATCTCACCTATACCTACAATTTTATCGTTTTCTTTTGCAAGATTTTCTAAAATTAAAAGCTTCTCTTCTGTCATTTTTGATATATCTGTTGGGTGAAATCCTATGCTTGCATATATTTTATCATTTTCATTAGCTAATTTAATTGCACTCATAGAACTATCAAAATCCCATCCAGAACAAACTATAAATTCCATTTCTGCATTTACTTCTTTTATAATCTCATCTAAATCTTCTTTATACATTTCATCATTTAGATGACAATGTGCATCAACTATTTTCATATATACTCATCTTTCTCTTGCCGCATGTACTCTTACGCCATATCTAAAATATTGTTTCCAATATGAATTTTCAAGACTTGATAGAACAACACCCTTAGAAGATGATGCGTTTATAAACAAAGAATTTCCTACATACACTGCCGTATGATTTACGCTATTTCTAGGCCTAAAAAATAAAATATCTCCTGGTTTTAAATTCTCTTTACTTACAACTCTTCCTCTTTTTACTTGATCTACACTTACACGCGGTAGCTCATATCCATTAAATACTTCTCTATAAACTCTTCTTGTTAAAGCCGAACAATCTATTCCACCTAATGAATCGCCACCCCATCTGTATCTTGTACCTTTCCATGTATTAAAAACATTCATTAAACTTTCAAAAAGAATAATATTATCTATTTGTTCATATGCATTACTCAATTGATCCTTTAATTCTTTAGTTTTTAATTGTATAAATGCCTCGTCATGAATATATTCTTCGTCAAAATTTTCTGGCTCTTCTCCTCTATAGTGATTAGCTTGTTCTATTAATTCTTCTATGCTTTTACGCTGTGATTTATTTGAAAACCCTATTCTCCCTAAAAATCCTAATAAAATAATAAATAATATAAATAGTTTATTCTTTTTCATGATTTCTCCTAAAAATCTAATATAACATTCACAGGTCCATTATTTAATGACGTAATATCCATATTAGTTCTAAATTCTCCTGTAATTACTTTATCGTACCTACTTTTTAATTCTATCAAAAATTTGTCATATAATTCTTTTGCTAGTTCCTTATTAGCACTATCATCAAAGCTTAAAGTTGTTCCCTTTTTAGATGTTGCATACAATGAAAAATTAGAAATAAGCATAATTTCTCCATTAACATCTAATATATTAAGTTTTAATTTACCTTCATTATTTTCAAAAAATCTAAGCTTTAATAATTTTGACACAGCTTTTTCTATTTTGCTTGCATCATCATCCTTTTTCACACCTAAATACACTAATAGACCATAGTTTATACTTCTTTTTTCATTGTCGTTTATTACAACAGATGAAAACTTAACTTTTTGTATTAATAATCTCATTTATATATATTCTCACTTTTCTTATTAAATACCAACTCTATAGGACAACCTTCAAATCCAAAATATTCTCTAAATTTCTTTTCAATATATCGTTTATATGAAAAGTGTACTAATTCTGGGTTATTAGAGAAAAATACAAATTTTGGAGGTGCTGTAGACACTTGAGTTACATAGTTAATTTTTACTGCACGTCCCTTTCTAGTCGGAACTGGATTTGAAGCTATAATATCTGATAATACTTGGTTTAAAACTCCTGTTGTTAACTTTTTATTATACTCTTCATTTAAATTTTCAACTAATTTAATAACTTCAAATACTCTTTTACCTGTAAGAGCTGACATTGTAATCACTGGTACGTAGCTTATAAACGCCATCTCAACTTTAAATTTCTCAGTAAATTCTTTAACTGTATTGTTGTTTTTTTCAATTAAATCCCATTTATTTATCGCAATTATCATAGGTTTTTTAGCTTCATATATTAAACTTGCAACCTTTTTATCTTGTTCTGTTATAAATTCGTTAGCATCTAGTAAAAGAACGCAAACATCCGATCTATCGATAGCTTTAATTGCACGTAGCACACTATAATATTCTATACTATCTTCTAATTTAGATTTTTTTCTTATCCCTGCCGTGTCTATTATAGTATAAGGTTTGCCCATAAAATTAAATTTACTATCTATACTATCTCTTGTAGTCCCTGCTATATCACTTACTATATTTCTTTCTTCATTTAATAACTTATTAACAAAAGAAGATTTACCTGCATTTGGTCTACCAAGAACTGCAATTTTTAGTCCTTCCTCTTCATAAGACTTGCTACTGCTTTCAAATTTAGACACAACGACATCTAGCATATCACCTAAATTAACCTTATGTTCTGCAGATATTCCAACTACATCAGAAAATCCTAGTGAATAAAATTCTAAAATATTTTCTGAGTCTTTTTGAAAATTATCTATCTTATTAACCGCAACTACAACTTTTTTATCTTTTTTTCTTAAAATGTTAGCTACATCTTCATCTAATGCAGTAATTCCTGATTTACCATCAACTAGGAATATGACAACATCTGCTTCATCTATAGCTACCCATGCTTGTTCTTTTATTTTTTGCATTATATAATCATTATTATGTGGTTCTAGTCCTCCAGTATCAACTAATACAAACTCTTGTCCTACCCATTCTATATTTCTATAAAGTCTATCACGAGTAACACCTGGTTCGTTATTTACTATTGATACTCTATCGCCAACTAACTTATTAAATAACGTTGATTTTCCAACATTAGGTCTACCAACTATGGCTACTATATTTTTCATTATCTCTCCTTACAATTCTACCATTTGTATATTTTGTATATTTTTAAATTCATTTAATTTATCCTTAGATATGAGAATTTTAACATTTATTTTCTCTAAATAACTTACTTCTAATATCTGGGCTTTGCACTCCTTTATATACTTATCTAATATACCTTTTTTAGAATAATCAAATATCAAAATCATCTCTATTTTTTCAATATAATCTATTAATGTACTTGCATCAATTAACTCTTTTGATACTCTTGCATAATTTCTAATTAACCCTCCTGCACCAAGTTTTATTCCGCCAAAATATCTTACTGCAACCATTGCAATATTATACACTTCTCTTCTTTCAATAATATCTGCCATAGGTTTAGCAGCTGTACCAACTGGTTCTCCATCATCATTATACTTAAAATATTCTTGTCCATTTTCTATAACCCTGTAAACTGGAACATTATGTGTTGCAGTTGAGTGCATTTTTTTAATAGAATCTATATAATCATTTGCTTTTTTTACACTATTTACAGGTTTGGCATAACCTATAAATCTTGATTTTTTCTCAACGAATTCTATTATAACTTCCTTATCTATTAATTTCATAGTAATACCCTTATTAACAGCATATATATTCTGTTAATTAAACCAGATTGTATGATTAGTAAAAGTAAACCTATAGATAATATAGGATTTCTCTCTATAGAATCTAAAATACTTTTTATTTCTCGTGGAGCAAATAGATGTAATACACGACTTCCATCTAGTGGCGGTATAGGTATAATATTAAAAGCAGCTAAAGCAATGTTGGACATAATTAATGTTATTATAAACGGATTTTGCACACCTAATCTATATACTCTTAGTGCAATAAAAGCTAATAATATATTAGTTAATACTCCAGCTAAACTTACACAAAATATGCCTAATTTTCTTGGCTTTAAATTATAGTAATTTATAGGAACTGGTTTTGCACTACCTATTATTATAGGAGATCTTAATACTATTAATATAAATGGTAAAAGTAATCCCTGTAAATCTATATGTTTAAATGGATTTAATGTTAATCTTCCATATCTACTAGCAGTATCATCTCCAAATAATTTTGCACAATATCCATGAGCTACTTCATGTAAAATCACTGCTAATAAAAATGCTAATGCCTTATATAGCATTAATATAATATTATCTTTAAATAAAAAAATTAAAAATATTGCTAAAAGAACTCCATACTTTATATACGGATATTTCAAATCATAATATTCTATTATATATCTAAATTTTTTTAAACTCATCATTCTCCTATACTAGCATTTATTAAAAGATCTAGCACTTCACTATAACCTATTCCAAGTGACGCTAAACTCTTAGGTAATAAACTATTTGCAGTTAATCCTGGCAAACTATTTACTTCCATAAAATATGCCTTATTATCTCTTACCAAATAATCTATTCTAGCATAACCCTTACATTTAGTTACATAGAATATTTTTTCAGTAAATTCCTTTAATTCTTTTTCTAATTTTTCATCTAATTTAGCAACATATTCTTTTGCTCCACCATCTTCATATTTTGATCTATAATCAAACCATGTACCTTTTAATGCCTCTATTTTCAACGGTGGATATGAAACACCTTTAATAATGGGAACAGTCATTTCTTCTCCATGTATAACTTCTTCAATAATAGCTTCATTATCCATAGTAAAGATATCTTCTAGTGCTTGCTCTAATTCTTTTTGGTTGTGTACAAAGTGCACCCCTATACTTGATCCCCCATTATTTGGCTTAGCTATTAATTCACTAAATCTTTCATCAAATTTAAAATTTTCACCTTTTCTAACTGTCATCCATTTGGCTGTTCGCACACCAGATAGACTTACAATTCTTTTAGCAATATCCTTATCCATACAAATTGCAGAAGCAAGAACACTAGATCCTGTATATTTAATATTCATTGATTCTAATATAGCTTGAACCTTACCATCTTCTCCAAATTTACCATGTAGTGCTATGAATACTAAATCAATATCCTTATCTTTTAATGTAAATACATCTTCTGGTTTATCGATTTTTAATTCACTTACTTCATATTTATTTCTATCTAAACTTTTAATTATTTGCTTTGCTGTATTAATAGAAACTTCTCTTTCAGTAGAAATCCCTGCGTAAATAACACATACCTTTAACATTTTGCACTCCCCTTTTTCATAAGTTCTACAACTTTTCCAAATTCTTTTCTATTTGCTTCATTCAAATTCATAAGTACTGTATGCAGCTCTAAAATATGTTTAGCTAACTTTTGATTATCAATTTCATCAACTTTAACTACTTTACCATTAATATTAATATCTTTATCTAAAATTATTAAAAATTTTAATATTCCAGTCTTATTTAAACAAGTTAAAACTTCACTACTAGGTCTTAATATGCTTAAAAATTCATCATTTTTACTTTTAAATATCATAGTATATTTTGCTATAAGTCCCAAAAAAGTGCTATCTATATATGTAGTTTCACTTAAATCAAATATAGGTGTTTTCCCACAACCATCTAATATTTCAATTACTTTTGGAGCTAACTTCATATTAGCTTTATCTAATATTTTGATAACCTTAACTCCATTTATTTCATCTGTTAATATTTGCTCCATTTTAATCTACTTCCTTAAATCTATAAGCTGCTTTACAAAATCCGCATACTGTTTCTATATATCCATTTTCTTGTATAATAGACTGTATTTCTTCTTTACTGCAAACTCTTTTCAAAATATCCAAGCAATATTCTCTTGAGCAATCACATTTAAATGTTAGATCTCTTGTTTCTAAAATCTTGTAATTCTCTATTAAATTACCTTCATCAGAACTAACATCTTCAAATATTAATTTTACTATTTTTTCTAATGAAAAATCATGATATAGCAACTCTTGTATACCATGTATCATTTCTATTTTCTTTTTCATTTTCAAAAAAATTTCATCCGAAGCATTAGGCAATTTTTGTATAAATATGGCACCTGATTTTAGTATATCATTACTATCTCCATATTTTATACCTGTTTTAATAATAGTATCTAATTGTTCTGATTTAGCATAATATTCACTAATTGCATCTTCAATAGTCTTGTCTTGTGTAATATCTATTTCTGTATAATATGGTGTTTTAAGTCCCAAATCTGTTTCAAAAGTTAATTTACCGCATCCTATAGTATATACATTTTTAAATTCTTCAATAGTTTCACACTTATTTAATTTTTCTAAATCTTCTTTTTTTATTGTATTTGTTGCTATAACTCTTCCATCTGATTTTGCCCTTGCATGTGCATTACCTAAAAGTCCATCTCCTTTTAAGACCAAAGATATTTTCCCACTATCCGACTTAATATTACTAGATAGTAGAGAAACTATATTAAGTAATGCAATTTCTGATGTACAAAATATAACATTACCATATTCACTGTTATCTACTGCTAATTTTGAAATATATGTTGTATCGGCTACTGCAAACCTTACATTTTGACTTATACCTATTAAAATTTTAGATTTCATTTTTACCTACCTATGTTTGAAATATTTGCAATTGATGAATAATATCCCCCAAATATATTATCAATATTTTTTGAGCTTACTTGTATCTTATACTTTCTCCCTTTACGAACTAATACGTACTGATCTATCACCTTATTTTTCTTGAAATTACCTTCTGATAGTACACCTAAAATTTCTTTTTCAATGTCTACTCCTTTTTGACCATTAAAAGTCTTTTGTAGTGAACTTTGAAATACTTTTAATAATAGATCTTGTACATCAATATTTTCAATTTCTACATTTACAATTACTGATTTATCTTGTTGTTTTGATGAATTTAACACTTTAAATTCAAGGTTTGAATAAAGAGTTGTAAAGAATATTTTTTGCATATCATTTTTAAAGTCATGCGACAAATTCCTTACAAAGTCTGGATTTGCTGATAAATCCATTGCTTTGTCTACCTTTCTTTCTTTAACGTCAGTTAAAAATGTTTCAACAGTCTTTTCTGGCGTTAATCCACAACCTATTGTTGTAAGTAATATCAATACTAGAAATACTAATTTCTTCATTCTTGCTTTCTCCTTATGTATAAGGACTAGCTATGCTAGTCCCCATATTAAAATGTTTGACCAAATCCAAATGATAGTTTTCCACCTAAGTCAAATTTCTTAGTTGTATCTCTTTTTGGTTTATTAACCAATGGCCAAGCGTAATCTAATCTAATTACTCCTAGTGGTGTAGTTAGTCTTAATCCTAACCCTATATCTGCTTTGAAATTATTTTTAAGTTCATCTTTTGTGAACATTTCTTTAAATCCAGTGTATTTAGGAAGTCCATAATATTTACCATCCTTAGTTTCATCTTTATAGAAACCATTAGCTTTATTATGTATTCCTGCTTCAGCAAATAATACAAATTGAACATAATCATTAATGTATGTTCTATTTTCAACAGTTGCTGTCGCTAATATACTTGCAAGGCTATCTCCATATCCTCTTAATGTAGTTCCATCTGATGTATGGAATAACATAGTTTCAGGAGTTCCCTTACTTGCATAACCTAATGTCAATCTATATGCCATAGAGTTCTTATCTTTAATTACTTTATGATATGCTCTTGCATCAACATTAAAGATGTAGTATGGTCTTGGTTTAAGGGTTTGTTTATCGTTATCTAGTGATAATTTTTTAAATTCTTCTTTCTTTGTGTTAGTAATATAGTTATCGATTGCCTTATCTCTAGCTGCAATCAATCTTTCTTTTTTACCTTTTTCAGCACTATTTATTTGATCATTTAAATCTTTTAATGTAATTTCACTCTCATTAAATTCTTTATTATCTTTACCTTTTAAGTCTGCTTTATCTACCTTATTAACATCTGTTGTAGCTCCATTATTTACAGTTAATTTAAGATCACTTTGCATATTTTTATAGAATTGTTTAATTGCTTCCTTTCTTTCATTCAAGAATTTATTAGTCAAACTCTTTTCTCTAAATATGTATCCTAATTCTGCTGTACCTGTGATGAATAATCCATTTTTTGGTATGTATGCATCATCTCTTGTATCGTATGTAACTCCTAATATTACTGAACCTAATGTGTAATCTATTATTGTCTTAGGGTGTCCTTTATCTTTTGAACTCATACCTTCAGAATTGTATGCTTTTATTCCGAAAAATCTTGGTTTTGCTGAAATAAATAGATCTTTTCTTATTCCTTTTCCTATAGTAACACTTCCACCATATGTGTATGATTGTGATTGTCTTAAAATGTTACCTAATTGATAAGGCACTGTAACACTATCAAATGTATAATCTTTTTCTATATCCTTTTTCTTGATTTTATCTCTTTTAAAGAATACATTAGCTCCTACTTGTAATCTATTAGTTCCTTTAATCCATGGGTCGAAGAATGAAGCGCTTAAATCATAGTTCCCTCTTGTACCAAAGTTTGCTGAAATTGCTGCTTCTTGTTGTCTTCCTAAGAAGTTTTTATCTGATAATGTTAACCCTCCAGTAAATCCTTCTTTTGTTTCATAAGCAACTTGACCATTAATTGATGTTGTTGGTCTTTCTTCAACTAAGAATGTAACTTTTCTGTTGTTAATATCGTTATTATCTCCAGTAATTCTTGGTTCTATTGCACTATATAGCCCTGTTTTATAGAATTCTTTTATAGTTGCATTTATAGCTTGTTCTGTAACAAGATCTCCAGGTTTAATATATGACATTCTCTCAAATATATATGGTTTTGTCTTTAATTTTGTTTTCTTTTCACTTAATCTCTTGTCATCTTCTAACTCTATTCTTTTCTTATATTCTATTTCAGAAACTTTACCTTCAGTTATTAGAATATTTACTATACCATCATTAGTAAATTCTGCTTTTTCTATACGTGCTGTTAATATTCCATTTTGCTTGTATAAATTTAAAATAGGACTTGCTTCAACATTAAAGTTAAATGCATTTATTACTTTTCCTTCTTCTAGTCCAGCTATTTTTTTAACTTTTTCTACATCAAATACAGTTACACCACTTAAATTTACACCTTTTATAATAGGGTTTTCAGTAACTTTTAGTGTTATATCTACCGTCTTATTTTTTGCATTAACATTCACTTCTGGAACTACTTCTTTAAAGTAACCAGTATTTAATATCATTTGTGCTGTTTCATTGATAGTTATAGGAGTGTAGAAATCTCCAACTTTTATTCTTGAGTTAGCTAATATATCTGATATATCTACATTTTTTAATCCAACAACATTAAATTTATTTACTTTTAATTCTGTTCTCTTTGAAGCTTCTCTTATAGCTAATTGATTTTGCAATTGTGCTGATGCATTTTCAATTTCTTCAACTTCAATCACTAATTTTACTGTATCATTTGCTTTATCTTCTTTTGGCAATACACGAACATTTCTTACTAAATTTGTTCCTACAAGCGATAGATAAATATCGCTCAAATTTTTATTAGAATATTTATCACCAACACTTACAGGAATATTTTGTAGTATAAACTCCTTTGGTAATTCTTTTAAATTGCTAACTTCAATATCGTTTATAGTCGTAGCGAGTGTTGTAGTTGAAATTAAGCTTGCTAATAAAATTAATTTAGTGTTTAATTTGTTTTTCATAAAATTCCTTTCTTTTTTCAGACTTTTTCTTATCTTGCTCTAATTTTTCTCTTTTTTCAAATCTATATTTTAAACTATCAATAAATTCTCCAAAATTATTAAATTTATTTGAATAATTAACTCCTGTATAGAAATTAATATTTTTAATTGAATTTTGTGATTTATACTTCATGTCTTCAGCATCTGATTTTATACCTATATTTGCCCCTAATCCATCAGCTATCTTATATGACATATTTAAATCATATTTTACATTTGATTTTTGTGTATTAAATGGTATCTCAGCTTTAGCATTCCAGTATAAATTCTTATCTTTTATTAATTTCCCTTGCAAATGTAATTGGACTGATGCATTATCTATAAAGTTAGTTATACCTAATTTTTCTTTATCTCCTATATTTGTTCCTATATCAAACTTAGTTAATCCTATTTTTTTACCTATCTTATTTGTAAATTTAGAAATAAATTGATTAAGTGCTGTTTCTGTTGCATAATTTATTACATTTATTCCTACATTTTTAGCTGTCATTCCTTTAATGTCATATCCTTTAAATGCAAGTAATGATAAAATTTCATCTCTTGATTTATTCGTTTGTGATCTAAATTCTATATTAAGCTCACTTAATTTTGAGTTTATAATTATCTCTATTGCTTCTCCATTTACTTCTGTAGTAGCTTTAAGATTAATATATGGATCTATTCCGTTTATACTATCAGTCATAGTTACATCTAATGTTTCTATAGTAAATTCATTACCATTTATGGTAAATTTACCATCATTTACACTAAATGCTCCATTCATTGATGGAATTCCATTTGCAAATGTAATGTTTGTGCCTCCATTAATTTGCCCATATATATCTTTTAGTAGAAGATATGACGGTACATCTACTGTCAGTGCTTTATCCATATTAAAGTCCACATTTACAACATAACGTTTAAGTATATTATTAACTAAAACTTTTATTTTTTTAACAATAATTCCATCTTTTTGAGCTTTATTTTTCTTGTTTTTATTCATTAAATCTATAAATGATAAATCTTCTATGCTACCACTATTAAGTTGTACATATCCTCCAAGATTTTCTCCTTTTAGATTAAGTTCTGAAGATAGTACAAATGTATTATCCTTGTAATTAACTTTAACGTGGTCTACTAGTAAGTCCATATTGAATTTACCAAGGCTTATTTCATCTAATTCTTGTATGCTATCAGGAATATCAGGTATAGTTGCTTGTCCATCTAATTTAACTAACCCTCCATTTACATTCCCCTCAAATTTATTAATATCTATATCTTTATTATTCATTAAAATATTAATATTAAAGTTTGAAATATCAACTATCTTTGTCTTTAATGACATATCAGTAACATTTATGCTACCTTCTACATCTCCCCTACTTGCAATAAAGTTTACGTTTGCAATACCTTTTGCATTACTTATATCTGGATAAATATTTAAAAATTCTAAATTAAAGTTTTCAGAAACCACACGGAACATATAGTCTAGTGGTTTAAAGAACATATATCCAGCTATTAAAATAGGGTTTCTTTCATATTCAAGATATCCTTGATTAATATTTATACCTTTATGATCCATTTGACCATCTATTGAAAGATTATTTACCTTGTGTCCGTTGATGATAAGCTCATCTGAATTAAGCTCTAAGTTTCCAAAGAAATCATCTAAATTACCTTTTAATTTAGCATTAATCTTCAACTTACCACTAAAGTCTTGTCCTAATTGTCTTAAATCTAATATTTTATCTTTTAAATTATAGTCTATATTTAAATTAGCTAAATCTAATTTAAAGTTTGTATGGTATATATTATTACCAAGATTATTGTTTAAATCAAAGCTATCTACATACAAAATACCTGTTTTAAGTAAATTTGAAATATTTCCTTTTTCATAATGTGCTTTTAAATTTATATCAGGTAAACTTACTTTTTTATAATGCAATGAACTTAAATTAGTGATTATATCCATATTTACATCATTTTTTGTACCTGTTAAATGCATATCCATTTTAATATTTGAACTTAATTCTGCAACATTAAATATTTCTTGTAATTTTTGATCTAAGTTAGCCTTTATATCAAAATTACCTCTAGTTATATCATATGTCCCCTCAATTTTGTTATTATTCAATTTGAAATTTAAATTTAATTTATTGCTATCTAAATCTGCTTCTCCTTCAAGATAACCTATATACTTATCTTTAATTCTTAATTCAGAAGGTTCAAGAGATATTTTTGCAATTAAATTATCTAATTTACCACTAACATTCATACTCAGTTTATCAACATATACATTAACATCTGGTATTTCATATACAGAATATGCAACAAAATTTTCTACCTTTAACCTTGAATAAAGTTTTTTATCTTTTAAGTTATATATTACATCTCCACTTGTAAATTCATTTTTTATGTTAGTAATAACTAGATTTCCATCTGAATATAATATATCTGCTTGCAATTCTTTTAATCTATGGTAATTCTTCCAAACTTCATTCATATCTAATTTAGCTTTAATATCTCTATTATCACTTAATATATGTTTTGCATATCCTTTTATTCTTGTATCGTAAGCTGTGATATAATAATTTGCTCTTTTAGAATATATATCATATTCTAATGATATATCCTTTTTTTCTCCCATTAATTTTGCATTTACATGTAATGGTAATGTATTACCTTTTGTCGCTCCATTTTTATCCATTTTAAATATTTGCATTACTGTTAATGCTTCAATATCTCCAATTATCTTGTAATTATGTTTTAAATCATTTAATGTTGTTATACCATCAACATGTAGATTACCAGCAGAATTAGTTAAAATTAAATTATTATTTAATTTTCCATCTTCTAAAGATGAAGATAGTAACATTTTAACATATTTATCATATACATTTCCATCTATTTTTGCATTTATTTTAACATTATATTTTTTATCTTTTAAATTATACTGTCCGTTTAATAAAAGAGATGAAATATTTAGATTTATTTTATCCTTTATATATCCAATATTACTTGAATTTTTTATATCTGCCTTTAATATATTATCCTCTAATTGTACAGTCCCATTTATTTGTTTGCTACTTACAGTCAATAATCCTTTTGTAAATGGTGTTAAATCAATTTTACCACTTATATCATCGATTTTAATATCTTTCATTAAACTTTTTAATTTATACTCACCATTAATATTATTTTTATCTATATCATAGTCAACATTTAATTTAGTATTTACTTCTATTTTGCTTTTTAAAATATCAGAATTTGCCAAAATATTCAATTTCTTATTTTTATCTTTTTTAAATATTAGAAATGCATTTTTGAATTCTATTCCATATATATTAAGTTTTTTACTAGCTATATTAGAATTCATAGTTTCTAATTTTACCTTATCTTCACCTAATTTAAGACCCATATCAACATTTAATGATACAACGCCACTACCTTTTAGATTTAATTTTTCTATAAGTGAATACTTATTTAAATTAGATAAAGATAAACTAGGTGCAACCAATTTAATACTAAGTTTATCATCTTCCATTAAATACGTTAGATTTAAATTTAATTTTTCACTATTATCTAATGTACCCAGTGCTTTAATGTTAATCTTTTTATCTCTCATTTTGATATTTGCATTAACACCACTAATTTTACCTTTATATGGCAAGTAATATAGGCAATCAGATGATACATCTAAATTAGAATACAAACTAGTTTTATTATCTACTTTATTATAATTTAAATAACCATTTATTTTACCTTTTTCAATCTTTATATCTTTTAATGGTATAAATTGAGATAATTTACTGTCTACATCAACATTTTTAAATTTAAATTCTCTTATAGTTTCCAAATCTTTTTTACTCTTAGATAAAGTAAATAAAGATAGTAAATATCTTCTATTCTTTCTTAATTTTGCTAGTCTTACAGAAAATTTTTCATTTTGGTTTGTTATACTACCAAATGATTCACCTTTAATGTTTATATCATATTCATCTAATAAAAAATTAGAAATTTTCCCTGAAACATTACTTAGTGTTTTATTTATTTCTTCATTATAACTTCTATCTATATATGTAACATTCAAATTATCTAAAGTTATATTCGTAACATTAGACACTCTGGATACATTCTTGCTTTTATGCATAATATTTTCTACATTTAAAGTGCCATCTTTATTTTGTATAATTTTTAAATTACCACCATTAGCACTAATACTTCGTATTCTAGATGGCAAAAAAGGATTTATTTTAATTTTTGCACTTTTTAAATGTCCTACTTCTTTTCCTTCTAAATCCGATATATTTAAATCAGTAAGTGTAAGTGTCAATCCTCTTAGCTGTATATCTTTTACTTTTATGTTTGTCCCCATCATATTTTGCAAAATATAGTCTGAAAATCTATTCATATTTACAAATGACAGAGAAAATATGGATACTATGCAAAAAAAGAAGAGTACTATAGTTAATTTTCTTATTCTCTTCATTTTTATCAACTCGTTTTTAACTTTGGTTACTTTATTTTACTATAATTTATTATAATTTTCAAGACAACAAGATGCCAAGATAGCTATTTTACCTCTATTTTTTCTTCAATGACTTTGTCATTTTCATATACAGCCTTTATCATAAAATAACTGTAATCATCATTTATTATCTTTTTTAACATATATATATCTGTTTCCCAAATATCTAGCTTAAGTATGTCGTTCTTTTTTATCCAAAAAAGTTCTCCCTCATCACAATCTATTAATTGTCCACTAAATTCTTTACAAGAAAATACGTGTATCCCCATAGGTTTATTATCTGAAATAAAAGAAATGTATCCACGTGGAATTAAATTTTTTACTGTTAATCCTGTTTCTTCTTTAACTTCACGAACTGCACATTCATAAGGTGTTTCCAAATTTTCTATATGCCCACCAACACCTATCCATTTTCCTTTATTTATATCATTTTTCTTTTTGTTTCTGTAAAGCATTAAAATCTTGTCATCTTTTTCTATATAACAAACTGTACAATATTCCATTATTTATCACCTTTTTTTACATACCCATAAACATAATCTAAATTAATGTTTTTCATTGAACTAAAAATACGCTTCTTTATACCTGGATTTTTTAATTCTAAATCCTTTAGCATATTCTTTATTTCTTTTCTTTTACTTGTAACTTTTTCTTGCTCAACAGCACAACCACAACTCATAGCACGTATGTTATTGTATTTTGTAAACTTAATAATATCTTCCTCATATACATATACCATAGGACGTATAATCTTTAAATTACCACTTTCTGAATTAACTATAGGTAACATAGTTTTTATCGTACCTGCATAAAACATATTTATTAATGTTGTTTCAATGACGTCATCAAAATGATGTCCTAGTGCAATTTTTGTATATCCCATTTTTTCTAATTCTTTATATAGCACTCCTCTTCTCATTTTAGCACACAAAAAACAAGGACTAGTAGGTGCCATCATATTACTAATTTCCCATATATTTGTTTCTATTATCTCACAATTTATTCCCATATCGCGTAAATTTTTCTTAAATTGACTTAAATCTTCTTCTCTAAATCCTGGATTTAAACTTATTGCACGAAACTCAAAATCAAAACTCTTATTCTTCTTTAATTCTTGAAATAGTTTTGCCATAAGTAAACTATCTTTACCACCAGAAATTGCTAGTGCTATTTTATCACCATTTTCAACCAAATTAAAATCATAAATTCCTTTTAAAAATTTTGACCATATTGATTTTCTAAATTTAGTTACAATACTTTCTTCTATCTCTTTTGCACTTTTTATTTCCCCATCAACATCAACAGACATTCTTAGTTCAACCATTATTTCTCCTACTAAAAATGATGGATAAAATCCACCATTAATTTATTTTACTCTTAACATATTCTATTTTTTCTTTTAAATCTAAATCACTAGGATCTAAATTATACGCTGCCTTATACTCCTTATATGCTTTTTCATGTCTACCCATATGCTCATATTTTCTTCCAAAATCTACATGTGCTGTTATTATATCAAAGTCTAAAAATATAGCTCTATCATAGTAGCTGCATGCATCTAATATTTTACCCTGTCTTGAGCAAATATTTCCTAGTAGAAATAGCACGAACGGTTCTTTTGCACTTAAAGATAAGGCTCGACTTAAACATGCATAAGCTAAGTCTAATTCATCATTTTCATAATATAAATAACCTAAAAATGCCATTATTTCATGATCGTTAGGTTTTTCTTCTGATAATTTTTCAAAAATTTCAATTGCTTCATCATTTCTTTTATATGCATGATAAATACTAGCCAATTGTTTTTGTGATTCTATATCATTCTTATTTTTTAATTCTTCAACGCTTTTTTCTATATCATCATTATATCTAAATTCTCTAAAAATTAAAGTCTTAAGCATATCTCTCTCCAATACTGCGGTTATATAGCAAAATTATATCACAAATAACATTAGAGTGCAATATTGCAAACATTCTTCGCAGATTCTAATTTGTTATATGATGCTTATCTTTAATACTGTTATATATTTCTTCTTTTATTTCATCAATAGCCTTATTTAGTGCCTTATGATAATCATAATTAGGTGCTATTTTTTCTACTTCATCTAGTTTTACTTGTTTTTCTTTATCAAATGAAAATGGTAAATATTTTTCTTTTTCTTCATTGTAATATGATATGTTAGTTATATTTTTAAAAATTTTAGTTTTATTATAATAATCTTTATTATCTTCTACAAAATATGTTTTCATTATGTCTTTTATTTCTTTTTCTAAATTATCATAGCTTTCTAGTAAAGCTCCATTATCTCCCAATAATATTCCTAAATGATGATAATTTCCATCTTTTGTCTGTATAATTAATCGGATAAATTGTTATCAAATACTTCTTTTATTAATTCCCATGCTCTTTTACTTTCTCCTTCTTTGCTTGTGTATTGTAAACCCAATAAATGAGGAATTATATTTTTCTTAAAATTTATTTCAAAATTTTTACTCTCTGTTTCTATTAGTAAATTCATATTATATTTTCCAAATTCTTTTAATATTGCTTGTACTCTATATGTTTTATTCTCCATTTTTATTCTTCACCCCCCCCTTCACATAATTTAAAGTATAAAAAAAGACCAAACTATATTATATAATTTAGTCTTGTGTAGTTTTAACATTTTTCTAGTACAACTCCTCCAATGCTTTGGTCTACCGATTAACTACAACGGTAACAAGTTTCGCTGCGTAACCTATATTTCTAACCCCTGGTTACACGGTCAACCATAATGATTGCCTAAGGACGAAGATTTCTTGCATCTCCTGAGCCTTTATCTCACTCATATTGTATCATTTTGCCTAGTAAAATCAAGGTTAATTTTATGTGAAAATTGTAATCAATAAACCCCTCGGCGACTAACCCGAGGGGTAAAACATTTATGTTATTTATCAAACTAATTGATAACTATTACCATGTATATTTAACATTTAAGCTTGTTTTTAATGTTGTTGTTTCATAGTTAAATGGAGCTGCCTTTATACTAAATTTAACTGGTACTGCAACATTTCCTTTAATTTCTAAGCTTTCAGTTGGTTTGTATTCTACTGATACTTTTGGTTCTAATACTAAGTCGATTGTCTTACCTTTAACTACACCATTTGCTGCTGTTCCTTTTAAATTATCTAATACTGCTGTTGCATTAAATTCTGGCGATACTGTAAATTTATCAGTTACTTTGTAATCATATTTAGCACCTGCATTTAATTTAATGTATGCTTGATGTGTTGAATCAGTATGGTTAGCTTGGTCTTTCATATCTGTATATCCTGCAAATACACCTTTACCACTTAATGTTAAATTCTTAACACCAGTATATTTAACACCTAAGATAGTACCATATGATATTGCATTATCTTGTTTTGATGTTTTACCTGGATTATGTAAGTGTTGAACAAATAGTTTTCCATTTAATTCTAAGTCTTTAACACCAACATATTTAGCATCAAATTCGTAAGAATGAACATAATTTAGTTTTCCATAAACCTTACTATCTGTTTTAGCAGTAGCATCATCTTCTCTCATAATGCTCTTATACTTTAATTCTGTTCCATTTAACTGACCTTTAAAGTTAATAGCACCTTTTAATTCTAAGTCTTTTACTTCTTTGTAAGCTGCTTCAAATTTTGTTGATACATAGTTTACTTTAGCATCTGCATAAGTGTGATTAACAGCTACTTCTGCCTTTATGTCTTTAACTGGTGCATATTCTCCTTCTACATATAGTTTATGTGTTGAAGTAGTATCTTTTAATTCACCAACTTTTAAATCAGTTTTAGTATTTACACCAATTTTTAAATTATTGAATTTAGTATTTGCATCTGCTTCTAATTCTAAAGCAAATTTTTTATTATCTGTATTTGGTTTCACGGTAGCTTTAACATATGAATTAACTGTCTTAATTTCTGGCAATTCATATTTTACAAATATACTTGAATTATTAACTAAATTTTCATGAACAGCTGTTGCTAAAGGAACACCTAAATCCTTAACTTTAAATTCTCCACCAAAGCTTAAACCTGAGTCTTTTACCTTAACTTCAGTTTTAACACCTAATTTTTCTGCTGTAAACTTGATAGGTGTTGTTTCTAATTTGTTTTCATTAAAGAATTCTACATTTCCTGTAGTCCCTGCAGCCATAGAAGCTACTGCAATTAAGCTTGCTAATAATATTGTTTTTTTCATGTTTTTCTCCTTTTTTCTTTAAAAAGTTTATATTTTTATAGTAGTCATGTATATTTTATCACAAAAAAAAAGAAAAAAGGTAAATTAAA
>CABURZ010000006.1 GCA_902494065.1 uncultured Sneathia sp.
AAGTGTAAAATGAATATTAAGAGGATAAAGGAGAGTGTAAAATGAACATAGAATCAAATTTAAAAAAGTTAAAAACGAGCATAAAGAGAAGAAAGAAAATAACATTAACACTAATGTTAGGCTTTTTAATGACAGGTGTTATAGGGTATGCTGATGACCCAACCCCAACAGTACAAGAACTGCAAAAACAGATAATAAAATTACAGACTACTATAAAACAACAAAATGAAAGAATAGTACAACAAAATGAAAGAATAGTACAACAAAATGAAGAAATAAAACAAAAAAATCAAGAAATTGAAAAGAGATTTAATTCTGATGAAGTGAAAATTGGTAAAGGTGCAAATACAAATAGTGTTAAAGGAGCAATTGCAATAGGAGAAAACTCACAAGTTAAGAGTAAATTTGGAGGTATAGCTATAGGTCAAAATGCCTATGTAGAATACATAGGAGGACGGCAAGAAAATATTTTTGCTTTTAATAATAATGAACAAGCTCATTTAATGACTTCTTTAGCTATAGGAAATAATACTTATGCTAGAACTGGAGGTATAATGATAGGGCCTCATAACTTTAGAGGTAAAATGGGAGATATAGATAGTATATCTACAGATACAAAAGATGGAAGGCAAAAATTAGGTATGGGAGTCTATGCTACTACTTTAGGAGCAAACAGTTTTACAAATGGAGCTTTTGCATCTACAACAGGGGCATATTCAATAATGACGAGCAAATATGATGGGAAAAGAGCTAATGTGTTTTATGCTTTACAAAATTTTGGTGCAGTTATAAATGGATCATTAAATAGTATAGAATCATATAAGTCAAACAGTTCGTTTTCAGGTATTGCAAACTCTATTGTAGGGGTCGCAAATAGAACTAGTAATTCTAATGGTTCATTAATATTTGGGGCGGGTAATGAAATAACAAATTCTATAGAAAATTTTGAATATTCAAAATTATTATCAAAACCAAACTCACCTAATGATTTAGTAGGAACATTAAGAAAAGCTATTTCTGATACAAAAGGTGCAGGAGCAACACTTGCTATAGGTGGAGCTAATAAGGCAGATTATACGAAACAAGTTTCAATGATAGGGACAAGAAATGTAGTTAAAGGGACTTCTAGTAAAAAAACAGAATTAGTTTCAGTTAGTGGAGATAACAATTTAGTTGAAAATTCAAGAAATAATGTTGCAGGTAAGAACTTCCATGTTACAGGTGAAGGAAATATACTTCAAGGATTTAATAATATAAATAATGACACAAGAAGAGAAGTAACTAAAAATAACGTTGTAGCCCTTGGTAATGATATTGAAATTAATACAGATGATTCAGTATATTTAGGTAAAAAGAGTACGGAATCTAAGGCAGAAAAGACATTATGGAATAATAAAGATAAAGAAGAATATAAAAAAATGTATAAAGACTATGCAGGCTTTAATAATATTGGTGGTATAGTAACAGTAGGTAATGATACATTAACACGTGTTATACAAAACGTAGCACCTGGATTAATATCACCTACATCAACAGATGCTATTAATGGGTCACAACTATATAATTATATAGCTAAACAATATATAACTATAAAAGATGGTAAAGGTAATAGTAAAAAAATAAGATTAGGAGATACTTTGACATTAAAAGGAACAACAATAGATGTTACTGTAAAAGATCCAGATAATACTTCTACTACACCAGCAGCACCACAACCAGCACCAACACCACAACCAGCTAATGATAAACCTGCTGAACATACAGTTACTTATGAAACAGATACATTTGAATATAAGTTAAGAGTTAAAAAAGTTGATAAGGATAAGAAAACAACAATAACAACAACAACATTAATTGAAGGGGCAGATGGTAAATTATACACTCAAAAATTTTTAGATGAAAATGAATACAAGAATAATAAATGGGTAAAAAAAGGGACAGATACCGATAGTGAAAATGTTAGTGAAAATCAACATAAAAAAACAGATGAAAATGTAGTTTTAAGCACAAAACATGGTAATATAATTACTAATGTAGCTGATGGTACCGAAAAAAATGATGCAGTAAATTTCGGTCAATTAAAGGATGTTATCACAAAAGTAGAAAAGAATACTACTGATATACAAAAACTAAATGAAAAAATGGTAGAAGTAGAAAAGAAATCAGATCTTGCTTTAGGTGGAGTAGCAAATGCTGTGGCTATGGCTAATTTGGTGCAAGTAAATTCATATTCAGACTATAGACATAACTTAAGTGCAGCATATGGATATTATGGAGGAACACATGCAGTAGCTGTAGGATTTAGTGGAATAAATGATAAACGAAATTTTATATACAAACTAAGTGGAGCAGTTAATAGTAAGGGTAATTTAGCGTTTGGTGTTGGAGCAGGTGTAATGTTTGGGGATAATAATTCTGCACATTCAAAAACTAGTAAAAAAGTTGAAGAATTAGAAAGAGAATTAAAAGAATACAAAGATAAAGTAAATAGATTGGAAAAACTACTTATTCAATGAAATGAGCATATTGACATTACACCTCATTTTATGCTATCATGATATGAAAAGAGGTGTCTAGATAGATTAGTGTTTGGTGACTATATGTTTTGCACTGAGTCTAGATACTAAAAAAACCAAATAGGAGGAATAACATGGCTGTAATAAGCATGACACAATTATTAGAAGCAGGTGCACACTTTGGGCATCAAGCAAAGAGATGGAATCCTAAAATGAAACCATATATCTATGCAGAAAGAAATGGTATACACATTTTAGATTTAAAACAAACTTTAACTATGACTGAAAAGGCATATGATTTCGTAAGAGAAATTGCAAGCAATGGTGGTAAAGTTTTATTCGTAGGAACTAAAAAACAAGCACAAGATGCTGTAAAAGATGAAGCATTAAGATGTGGTGGATACTACGTTAACCAAAGATGGCTTGGAGGGTTATTAACTAACTTACAAACTATTAAAGGTAGAGTAAAAAGATTAAAAGAATTAGAAGAAATGGATGAAAGTGGAGAATTAGATACTGCGTACACTAAAAAAGAAGCAAGTCTTTTAAGAAAAGAATTATCTAAATTACAAAAAAATGTTGGTGGAATCAAAGGAATGTCTAAATTACCAGCAGCAATATTTGTAGTAGATATCAAGAAAGAATTCTTAGCATTACAAGAAGCAGCTAAATTAGGAATACCAGTAATAGCATTAATAGATACTAATGTTGATCCAGATCTTGTAACATATAAAATACCAGCAAATGACGATGCAATAAGATCAATTGTTTTATTTGCTTCAGTTATCGCAAATGCAGTAATTGAAGGTCAAGGTGGAATCGAAGGAGAAGAAGTTTTAGTTGATTCTGAAGAAGCAGTTGAAAAAGAAGCAACAATAGATGAAGATTTAGAAGTTGTGGAGGAATAATAATGGAAATAAAGGCAAGTTTAGTTAAAGAATTAAGAGAAAGAACAGGAGCAGGAATGCTTGACTGTAAAAAAGCCTTAGTTGAAAATGAAGGAGATATTGAAAAAGCTATAGATTGGCTAAGAGAAAAAGGTATCTCAAAAGCAGCTAAGAAATCAGGAAGAATTGCAGCAGAAGGTTTAGTATTTGCAAAAATAGATGAAAATCATAAAAAAGGAATTGTTTTAGAATTTAATTCAGAAACAGACTTTGTTGCAAAAAATGATGACTTTAAAGAATTTGGACATATTTTAACTGAAAGAGCATTAGATTCAAATGTTGAAACTCTAGAAGATTTATTAAAATTAGAAATAAATGGTAAGCAAGTTGAAACTTTATTAACAGAATTAATTGCAAAAATAGGTGAAAACTTAAAATTAAGAAGATTAGAAGTATTCAAAGCATGTTGTGACACATTTGTTGTAGATTATCTTCACATGGGTGGAAAAATTGGAGTTTTAGTTAAAGCTAAAGGTGAAGCAAGTAATGAAAACATTGAAAAAGTTAGAGGAGTTGCAATGCATATAGCTGCAATGGATCCTAAATTCTTATCAAAAGATGATGTAAATCATGAAGATCTTGCAAGAGAAGAAGAAGTATTAAGAGTGCAATTTGAAGAAGAATCTAAAGCAAAAGGTAAAACACTTAATAGCGAAGTGGTTGAAAGAATCATTAAAGGTAAATTAGGTAAATATTATGAAGAAAATTGCTTGAATCAACAAAAATATGTAAGAGATGATAAAAAGACTGTTTCAGATTTCTTAAAACCAGTTGAAATTGTGTCTTATGTAAGATTTAAAGTTGGTGAAGGAATAGAAAAGAAAGAAGAAGATTTCGCAGCAGAAGTTGCTGCTCAAATAGCAGGAAAATAACAATTGATAAAAGGAGTTTTCTTTAAAACTCCTTTTTTAAAAATGAGAGGTAATATGAGGTATAAAAGAATACTGTTAAAGCTTAGTGGAGAAGCCCTAGCAGGTAAAAAAGAATTTGGGTTTGATGAAGATGTATTGCTTAGTTTTGCAAAACAAATTAAACAGTTACATGACAATGGTATACAAGTGGCAATAGTAATTGGTGGAGGTAATATATTCAGAGGATTATCTGGTGAAAAAGCAGGTGTTGACCGTGCAACAGGTGATACAATGGGAATGCTTGCCACAATTATGAATGGTTTAGCTATGCAAAATTTCATTGAAAGTTTGGGTGTTCCAACAAGGGTTTTAACATCTATAAGTATGCCAGAAGTTGCTGAACCATATATTAGAAGACGAGCTATAAGACACCTTGAAAAAGGAAGAGTTGTAATATTTTCAGCAGGAACTGGTATGCCATATTTTACAACAGATTCAGGTGGAGCAATACGTGCTATAGAGATACATGCAGATGTATTAGCAAAAGGTACGAAAGTTGATGGAATATATGACAAAGATCCTGTTAAATATCCTGATGCTGTAAAATATGAAAAAGTAAGTTATGAAGAAGCGATTATTAAAAATTTACGTGTTATGGATGCAACAGCACTTTCATTATGTAAAGAAAATAATATGCCTATAATTGTTTTTGATGCATTATCTGAAGGTAATATGTTAAAACTAGTTAGTGGTGAAAAAATAGGAACTATCGTAGAATAAAGGGGAGAAAATATGTTAGATGAAATTTTATTAGAAACTGAAGATAAAATGAATAAAGCTGTCGAATCAACAAAGGTTAGATTTTCACATATAAGAGCAGGTAGAGCAAATGTATCAATGATAGACGGAGTTAAGGTAGATTACTTTGGGCAATCTACACCATTAAACCAAGTAGGATCACTTTCAGCTCCAGAAAGTAGATTAATAGTTATAGATCCATGGGACAAGTCTTTAATACCAGCTATAGAAAAAGAAATTTTAAAAGCTAATTTAGGATTTAATCCTTCAAATGATGGTAGAGTGATTAGACTAGTATTACCAGAATTAACTGAAGATAGAAGAAAAGAATATGTTAAAATAGTAAAAAAAGATGCAGAAGAAGGGAAAATAGCTATCAGAAATATTAGAAAAGAAGCAAATGCAAAGTTAAAAAAATTAGAAAAAGATAGTGAAATAAGTGAAGATGACCTTAAAAATGGAGAAACAAAAGTACAAAAATTAACAGATAAATATGTAGATAGCATTGACGATGTGCTAGCTAAAAAAGAAAAAGAATTAATGAGTATATAGAGGAAGTACGATGATATTATTAGATAAATTTATTAATTTTTTTAGGATTAATAAAAACTTGGCAATTGATCTTGGAACATCAAATGTATTGATTTATGACAAGCAAAGAAAAAAAATAGTATTAAATGAGCCATCAGTAATTGTTAGAGACAAAAAAACAAATAAGGTAATAGCAGTAGGTAAAAAGGCTCGTGAAATGCTTGGTAAAAATCCAGAATCTATTGTTGTAATTAAGCCATTAAAAGATGGAGTAATATCTGATGATAATTCAGCACGTGATATGCTAAGTGAATTTATGAAAAAAGTTTATGGAGTATCACCGTTTAAGCCTGATATTATGATATGTATACCTATAGAAGTTAATACAGTAGACAAAAGAGCGTTATTTGAATCAGTTAGAGGAGCAAGAAAAGTTTTTCTTATAGAAGAAGGTAGAGCTGCTATAATAGGTTCTGGAGTTAATATATCATTACCTATGGGTAATATGGTTATAGACATAGGTGGAGGATCTACAGATATAGCAGTATTATCACTAAATGAAATTGTTGCAAGTAAGTCTATAAAGATGGCAGGTAATACATTAGATCAAGATATTATACGTTATGTAAAAACAAATTTAAACTTAGTAATAGGTGATAGAACTGCTGAAAAGATAAAAAAAGAATTAGCAACTGCTGTTAAGTTAAATGAAGAGGATAATAAGAAGTTACCTATAAGAGGAAGATCACTAGCTACAAATACACCAGTAGAATTAGAAATAAGTGCAAATCAAGTTCAAGAAGCTATAAGTAGAACTATAGATTCTATGGTAGATAGTGTAAAAGAAGTTTTAAGTAAATGTCCACCAGAATTAGCAGCAGATATTTTGGATAATGGAATAGTTTTAACGGGTGGAGGAGCTTTGATAAAACATCTTAGTGAATATATTGAAGAGCGAACAAAGGTTCCTGTTAAAATTGCAGATAAACCGCTAGAATCAGTTGTTGTAGGGGCAGGATTAGCTTTTGATAATAAGCCACTACTTAACACATTACTTATGAGGGAAAATTAATGAATATAAAAAGAATTAACGATAAGGCAATTATACCAACTTATGGTACAGAATTTTCAGCAGGTGCAGATCTTTATGCCTGTAGTGATGAAAAAATTATAATAAAACCATTTGAAACAAAGTTAATTCATACAGGTATATGTATGGAAATACAAAATGGTCTTGTGGGTTTAGTTTTTGCAAGAAGTGGATTAGCCACTAAAAAAGGGTTAGCCCCAGCTAATAAGGTTGGAGTAATAGATAGTGATTACAGAGGAGAAATAATGGTCCCACTGCATAATCACACAAAAGAAGAAAAAGTAATAGAGCATGGTGAAAGAATTGCTCAAATAATTTTTATGCCGTATGTAAAAGAAGAATTTAATGAAGTTCTTGACTTGACTGAAACTATAAGAGGTGAAGGTGGATTTGGAAGTACAGGAAGATAAGGTGCTTTCTAGTCTTGTTTTAATGCTATCTATAGTGTTAGGTATAAATTATATACTAACTATATTTTTGTTATCTTTTATATTTATATATTCGATATATAAAAAATATAATTTTAAATTAAAAAAAGTATATTTATTATTTTTAATTAATATAATAGTTTGTGTGTATTATAGAAATTATTTAGGAGCGTTGGTTAATATAGTACTTATACTTTTTTTCTATTTATCATATTTAAAGGATATGATAAATCTAGATATAGTAGTTAAATATTCGGCTATTATGGGATTAATTGAAATAATTTTTTCATTAATTTCACAAAAAAGAGCAGGATTTTATAATTTTTTAAATCCTAATTATTATGGAGCATATCTTGCCTTATTAATTCTATTATATTTATTTAAAAAATATAATAGAAAATATTTAGTGGTATTTATAGTAGCACTTATTTTAACAGGATCTAGATTTGCATTAGTTTCTTTAATATTTACCTATGCCATATATCTATTTTTAAAAAATAAAAAAATTGGGATAATAGCTATAGGTACTATATTAATTTATTTTTATTTTGTATATAAAGGTGTATTACCTTTTGTAAGATCGGATACCATAAATGAATATTTAGATTTAAGACTTTGGATATATAAGTTGGGGGTTATGGGAATAAATGAAGCTATTTTTTTAGGACATGGTCCTACGTATTTTTATAAATTTTCAAACTACATTTATCCGCATTCTCATAATATATTAATAGAAACAGTTTTAAGTTATGGTATTTTAGGACTTATGTATATATTATATATATGTAAGGATTTTAAATTTAACTATAAAAGAATATTATTAATTACATTAGTATTTATACATGGTATGGCAGATTACACAATCTTTTGGATACAAACAGGACTAATGTTTATAATTTTATTTAATGAATTTGAATGAAATATTGATATATTGCACTAAATGTGATAATATTAAGTATAAATTATTAAGGAGAAGCATAATGGGTTTTTTTGATTTATTTAAAAAGAAAGAAAAAGAAGCAAAAAAGATACTTATTGCACCTATTACAGGTGAAGTTGTTCCTATGGAAACTGTTCCAGATGAAACATTTGCATCAAAAATGTTAGGAGACGGAGTGGCAATTGAGCCTAGTGAATCTGGATTTATGGTTGCACCTATGGACGGAGTAGTTGATATTACTCCAACATTACATGCATTTACTTTAGAAGCAACAGATGGAGTTAGTATTTTAGTACATTTAGGTGTAGATACTGTTAAATTAAATGGTCAAGGATTTGAGCAATTAGTTAAAACAGGTCAAAAAGTTAAAGCAGGAGATCCTATAATAAAATTTGATCTTGATTATTTAAAGGAAAATGCACCTTCGGTAACATCACCTATTATTGTATTGGAATCAGACAATTACAAAAATATAGAAAAATTCGAAGGTATAAAAGTACATGCAGGAAATGAAACAATAATTGAAATTGAAAAATAAGGCATGCTCATGGTGTGCCTATTTAATTAAGGGAGAAAAAATTGAAAAACATAACTAAACTTACAATGGAAGATAGAAGAAAAATAATACTTGAAGGAAACGTATTAGTAACCCTATTTTTATTAAGCATACCTACAGTAATGATGGCTATAGTTCAAGCTATGATACCTTTTACAGATGGTCTTTATTTAAATCATATAATAGGACCTGAGCGTACAGGAGCAATAACTTATTCACAACCAACAATAAATATTATGCTAGGATTATCACAAGGTCTTGGAGTTGCTGCTATGGCTATGATAGGTCAAATGGCAGGTAGAGCTGATACTAAAGGTGTAAAAAAAATATCGCTACAAGTATTAGTATTTGGAATATTTTGTGGAATAATTTTAATACCTATAAGTCTTTTTGTAGCTTTATACATTTCAGGTACTGTAACAGCAGATATGAGTTCAGATGTATATTTGTATTTATCTCTTTATTCATTAGTAATACCATTTCAATTCATGGCAGCTATATTTAATTCAATAAAAAATGGTACTGGTAATCCTGAAGCACCTTTTTATAGAATGATAGTTCTATTAATTTTAAAGGTAGTATTTAATTTCATATTTTTACAAATTTTAAAACTAGATATTAAGGGTGCAGTTTTTGCATCACTTTCTGCATATATAGTAGTATCTTTTTGGATGTACTATGATTTATTTATAAAAAAATATGAATATAAGTTGGATTTGGCAAGTTATAGATTTGAAAAAAATATTGTATTTATGCTAGTAAAACTTGGAATACCATCTATGTTAAGTTTTATGATGATAAATTTAGGATTTTTACTAATTAATATGGAAATTAGTAAATATGGAGCAGTTGTAATAGCAGGACTTGGAATATCAAGTAATATAAACAGTTTATGCTTTCAATTACCATCATGTATAGGTACAACTGTTACTACTATGGTAAGTCTTAATATAGGTGTTGGAAACGAAAAGAAAGCAAAAAAAATATATAAAGTTGGATTAATTATAGCTTGTATTATTGCAATTTTAACTATAGCAATTGTAATACCTTTAACAGAACACATTACAAGACTATTTACAAACCATGAAAAAGTTTTATACGTAGCAAATGCTGCATTAAAGCTTTATACATATTCTGTCCTACCGTATGGAATATTTATGGTGTGTCAAGCTATATTTAATGCATTAGGTAAAAATGTTATGCCACTTATTATGAGTTTTCTTCGTATATGGCTATTTAGATATGTATTTATACTATTTACACAAAAATATTTGGGTTATTATTCAGTATTTTATGGTAATTTATTTTCAAATTTTGTCGCTACTTTGATATTTTTAGTTATAATATCAAAAATAAAATGGAAATCAGGTATAGTATATGCAAGATAATATAATGTCATTTTCAACAAAAGTAAAAAAAGAGATGTTATTAAAAAAGCCTTGCAACGATACACAGATAATTTCAGAATTGTATGGAATTTTTGTGTCAAAAGGTGGTATAATAAATAAAAGGGTTAATTTTAAAACTGAAATTAGCTATATAGTTAAAAGAGTTATAGAAAATTTAAAAATATTAGAAATAACAGATTTTAAATTGGATATTATACGATCTGAAAAATACAACATATATACGATTATGTTAGATGATTTCAAAATAATGGATAACATAGATGAGATTTGGTTTTTGAGGGGTATATTTTTAGTAAATGGGTATATAAAAGATCCTGTTAAAGGATATTCTATAGACTTTTTTATTAAAGATGAAAGTGTTGCAAAAAAAACTTATGATATATTAGAAAGTTTTGATAAAAAAGTTTTTTTATCTAGGAAGAATAATGAAAACATTGTATACATTAGAAATAGTGAAGATATACTAGATTTGCTTATAACCTTTGATGCGGTTAATATATTTTTTGAATATCAAAATACTACAATAAATAAAGAAATTAATTTAAAGATAACAAGAAATATGAATTATGAATTAGCGAATGAAACTAAAAAAATGATGACATCACAAGATCAAATAAAAATGATAAAATTCATAGATGAAAAACTAGGTATAAGAAATTTAAATAATGCATTGCAAGAAGTGGCGTTAATTAGATTAGAAAATGAAGATTCATCACTACTTGAACTGGCAGAAAAATTAAAAATTACTAAATCAGGAATACGTAATAGATTTAGGAGGCTAAAAGAAATATATGAAAAACTTGATAGAGAAAATGGATAAATATATTTTAAAAAATGAATTGCCTACTTATTATAGGGTAAAAAAAGATTTAACAGTTGATATAAAAGAACCATCATTTGTTTTTGAACTTTTGTTTTTTGGTGAAGATAAAATGGCAGATAGCATGTCAAAAGATTGTGTTTTATTAAAGCCAAAAAAAATTAAAAGACAAACTAAATTAGATACTGATACTATTTCAGACAGATTATTTAGAAGTCTAGTAAATAAAGATAAGTATCACTGTTTGTTTTTAGCAAATGAATTAATGTTACGTGATAAAAATATATTGTTTGATATTTTGTATAAGCTATCATATATGGCAGAAGATGAAAATAAATTAATAAAAACATATTTATTTGAACATATTACTAAAAATATAGGATACAAAGACTATATATTGAAAAATTTAATAGGATATTTTATACACTCCTGTCCAAAGTATATGGATATAAATGATAAAAACCAAATGAAATATTTTTATTCAACAGTTTCAAAATTATATGTTAAAATATATAATGAAAAGTATGAAAATAAATTAAATTTTGAAGGTAGAAAAAATTTAAGTTGTGCAAAGCAAGCTATATATAACAAATTATATAAATAGGAGAAAAATTATGTTAGATTTAAAGTATATTAGAGAAAATACAGAAGAAGTTAAAAAATATTTAAAAGCTAGAAACAGTGATTTTAATTTAGACGAAGTAATAGAATTAGATAAAAAAAGAAGAGAAATTTTATCAGAAGTTGAAGTTTTAAAGAAAAAAAGAAATGATGAAAGTGCAAAAATAGGTAAATTAAAAAGAGAAAAAAAAGATGCAAGTGAACTTTTAATAGAAATGCAAAAAATAGCTGAAAAAATAAAGAAATTAGATGAAATGCTAGTAGTTGTAGAAGAAGATTTAAATCATTTAATATATAGAATTCCAAATAAATTACATGAAAGTGTTCCTATCGGAGCAGATGAAGATGAAAATGTAGAAGTAAGAAGATGGGGAGAACCTAGAAAATTTGATTTTCCTATTAAAACACATGATGAACTAGGAGTAGACTTAGATATATTAGATTTTGAAAGAGGATCAAAATTAGCAGGATCTAGATTTACAGTATACAAAAAAGCTGCAGCAAGATTAGAGCGTGCTTTAATAAACTTTATGTTAGATACTCACACCACTGAACATGGATTTACAGAAATTATGACTCCACAATTAGCAAAAAGAGAAATAATGACAGGAACAGGGCAATTACCTAAATTTGAAGATGACATGTATAAAATAGATGGTGAAGAATTATTTTTAATTCCTACAGCTGAAGTTACATTAACTAATCTATACAATGGTGAAATATTAGATGAAAAAGATTTACCAAAATATATTTGTGGATTCACAGCATGTTTTAGAAAAGAAGCAGGAGCTGGTGGTAAAGATTTAAAGGGATTAATAAGACAACATCAATTTAATAAAGTTGAAATGGTTAAAATAGCGCATCCTAAAAATTCATATGAAGAACTAGAACATATGGTTAGTTGTGCAGAAAATATTTTGAAAAAATTAAAATTACCATATAGAGTAATAACATTATGTAGTGGAGATTTAGGATTCTCAGCTGCAAAGACATACGACATTGAAGTTTGGGTTCCAAGCCAAAATAAGTATAGAGAAATTTCTTCATGTTCTAACACAGAAGATTTCCAAGCAAGACGTGCTATGATAAAATATAGAGCAGAAGACGACAAAAAAAGCTATTTTGTACATACTTTAAATGGTTCAGGATTAGCAGTTGGAAGAACAGTAGTTGCTATAATGGAAAATTATCAACAAGCTGACGGAAGCATAGTTATTCCTGATGTATTAGTACCATATATGGGAGGACAAAAAGTAATTTTATAGATGAAAAAGTTTATAATCACTTTGCTAATATTAAATATATTATTAATCATTGTAAATCTTGAATTTTCTGGTAGATTTTATCATAATGATATAAATGCAAGGAAATATGAGATTCATGGTATAGATATATCACATCACCAAATAAGAATAAATTGGAGTTTGGTTGATAATAGGTATAAGTTTGTTCTTATGAAAGCAACAGAAGGTAAAGATTTTATGGATACAGACTTTCTATATAATTGGAATAAGGCACAACTAAATGGATTTAAAGTTGGTGCATACCATTTTTTCTCTATGCAGTCTAGTGGAAAAGCTCAAGCAATGTATTATAGTTCTAAAGTTCCAAAAGTTGATGATAGCTTTCCCCCTATAATAGATGTTGAACTTTCAAGAAAATATGATAAAAATAAGGTTATACAAAATTTAAAAGATATGATAGAAATTTTGGAAGCAAAATATATGAAAAGGGTAATAATTTATACAGACTATAAGTCGTATAATAACTTTATTAAAGGAGAACTTTTAGATCAACCATTGTGGATAAGGGATATTAAAAAACAACCAAATATACAGGAGCAGAATAGATGGATAATATGGCAATATTCTAATCGCGGTAGAGTAAAAGGTATAGATGGATTTACGGATAAAAATGCTCTAAGATATGATTTATATTATTATATCAAAAATTTAAAAAAATGAAATGAGAATTTAAATGGAATATATAAACGAAGAATATAAATCAGATTTGTTAGTCAGAATGGCACATCATTCTACAGCAATAGAAGGAAATACTTTAACTTTAGCTGAAACTGTTTTGATATTGATCCATAATTACATTCCAAGAAATATGAATGAGCGAGAATATTATGAAAAATTTAAGAGATGATAATGGAGAATTTAAAAAAATACAAAATGTTATACTAGTATCAAATTTTGAAACCACAAAGCCTTATTTAGTTCAAACTGAGCTATTAAGGTGGTGCTAAGACTTGGAATATAGATTAAAGCATGCACAAAGTAAAGATGAAAAATTAGAAGCTATACTAGAGCACCATATAAAGTTTGAAAAAATTCATCCATTTGGAGATGGAAATGGCAGAACTTGGAGATTTTTAATAATACATAGCTGTTTAAAAGAAAACTTAATCCCTGTTATAATCCCAAAGGAAGAAAAAGGAAAATATATAACTTTATTATCAACTGAAGATATACAACATTTTACAAAATTTGCAATAGAACTTCAAGAAAATTAAAGAAAAAGAATGGAAATGATTGTAAATAATGCATGACTATACAAAAAATGAATTTTATGCTAGAATAAAGTGTACTTAGAATATAGGAGGATATATAAACATGGAAATGAAGTATAACTACAAAGATTTTGGTTTAGTTAATACTAGAGAAATGTTTGCAAAAGCAAATAAAGAAGGATATGCAGTACCAGCATTTAACTTTAACAACTTAGAACAATTACAAGCAATTATTGAAGCTTGTGTTGAAATGGGAGCACCTGTAATTCTTCAAGTGTCACCAAGTGCTAGAAACTATATTGGAAGAGATATGATTCCTTGGATAGCAAAAGCAGCAGTAGAATATGTTAAAGCAGCAGGTTCAGATATACCAGTTGCATTACACTTAGATCATGGTCCAAGCTATGAAATAGCTGAAGATTGTATTTTAAATGGATTCTCATCAGTAATGATAGATGCTTCTAAATATGATTATGATGAAAATGTTGCTATATCTAAAAAAGTAGCAGATTTTGCACATAAATATGATGTAACAGTTGAAGCAGAATTAGGAGTATTAGCAGGTATAGAAGATGAAGTACATGCTGAAGAACACATTTTCACACAACCAAGTGAAGTTGAAGATTTTGTTTCAAAAACAGGAGTAGATTCATTAGCTATAGCTATAGGAACATCACATGGAGCATACAAATTTAAACCAGGTGACAATCCTCATATAAGATTAGATATCTTAAAAGAAATTGAAAAAAGAATACCAGGATTCCCTATCGTATTACATGGTTCATCTTCAGTACCACAACAATATGTTAGAATTATTAATGAAAATGGTGGTAAATTAGAAGATGCATTAGGAATACCTGATGAACAATTACATATGGCTTCTAAATCAGCAGTTGCTAAGATAAATGTAGATACAGATGGAAGATTAGCATTTACAGCTGGTGTTAGAAAAGCGTTTAACGATGATCCAACAGTATTTGACCCAAGAAAATATCTTGCTAAAGGTAAAGAATTTATGAAGAAATACTACAAAGAAAAAATAGTAGATGTTTACGGAGCTGAAGGAGCATACAAAAAAGGTTCAGTTAAATAAAAATAAAATTACAAAAGGAGCCACGTAGTGGTTCTTTTTGTTAGTAAGGAAGTTTATGAAATATATATATGTATTTCTAATATCAATGTTGCCCCTTATAGAATTAAGAGGAGCAGTTGTATATGGAGTAGCATTAAAATTAAATTTATTAAAAGTATTGGTAGTATCTGTACTAGGAAATATGCTAGTAGTTCCCTTTATATTTCTTTTTGCAAGAAGGATATTAATAAAAGGTAGTAATTTAAAGTATGTTGGAAAATTTTTTGAATATATTTTAAATAAGGGGCATAAAGCAGGCGAAAAATTGCAAAGTAGTTCTAAATATGGCGTATATGTGGCACTATTTCTTTTTGTAGGAATACCTTTACCTGGAACTGGAGCATGGACTGGAACATTAGCTGCTAGTATGCTAGATTTAGATTTTAAAAAATCAAGTATTGCAGTATTGTTTGGAGTATTACTAGCATTTTTTATAATGTGTGTAGTTAGTATTGGAATATTTGGAGTAATAAAATGAGTGTTGAAATTGAAAAAGCAAAATCACTAAATTTAGATGATATTGAAAAAATATATAATAGTGTGCATGACAGTGGAGAAAGTACAGGATGGGTTAAGGGAGTTTATCCTACTAGAGAAAGTGCTAAAAATGCTATAAGTAATGATGAGATGTATGTGATGAAAGGATAACCAAAAAGTAGTTGCAGTTGCCGTAATTAATAAAAAGCAAGTAAAAGAATATAAAAATGCGAAATGGAATTACGATGCAAAAGAAGATGAAATTATGGTTATACATGGATTAGCAGTTGACATGAATTTAAAAAATATGGGTTACGGAACAAGATTTATTAAATTTTATGAAGAATATGCAAAGAAAAATAACTGCAAGTTATTACGCGTGGATACTAATGTTATAAACAAAAAAGCAAGAAGATTGTATAACAAATTAGGGTTTTCAGAAGTAGGTGTTGTAGATTCTGTATTCAATGGGATACCTAATGTGTAGTTAGTTTGCTTTGAAAAAGAAATATAGAAATATGGGAAGCTATTTGCTGCCCATATATACTCTATATCCTTCACTAATTTGAATACATGTTACTGATTTAAATATGTTATTTAATTCTTTTTCAGTAGATTTTGCACCATGTTTTGTCATAATTACACAGAAGAATTTTCCGTTTTCATTTAAATGTTCATAACTTTTTCTGTAAAGTTCAAATATTACTTTTTTACCAGCTCGAATAGGTGGATTTGAAATTATTAAATCAAAGTTATCATTAATGTTTTCAAATAAGTCTGATTTTATTATGGTATAATCATCATGTATATTATTTTCTTCTAAATTTATTTTAGCAAGCTTTAATGCTCGATTATTTACATCACTTAAAACAATTTTACTTTTAGTGTAAAAGGTTTTAATAATTGTAGCTACAACACCATAACCACAACCTATATCTAATACATTAAAATTTTCTTTATCCATTTTAAAATTATTTATAACTTCTTTTAATAAAATTTGCGTTCCTGTATCTATGTTGTTTTTAGAAAATATTCCATTATCTGTAGTGAATACAAAATTTTTATCTAAAAAATTCAAATATATTTTTCTTCTATTTGATTTAATATCAGGATTTTCGCTAAAGTAGTGTTGCATATATTTCCTTTCTCATTAAATATCTTTTTTTATTATCAAAATATTCATTTTCTAGAATTTCTTTTACTTTAAATTCAAAACTTTCATATAATTTTATAGCTTTTATATTTTCAATAGTTACGGTTAGTTCAACAAATTTAAAATTATTTTTTTTAAGGTCATCTAATACAAAATTTAGTAATTTTTTAGCATAGCCCATATTTTGATATTTTAAATTTGTGGATACACCATAAATATATGCAGTATCATTTGATTGTAATACTTCAATGACACTTATAACATCAATTTCGTCATATATTGCATAAGTTCTTCCATATTTGGTAAAAGGAGAAATATTATATTGACCAACACCTGCTTTCCCAAATATTTTTTCTTCATATAGGTATATTCTTTTTAATAAATTTTTATCTTTTGCATTTAATCTCTCAATTTTTATCATAATTAACCTCTTTTAAATATAGTCCATGAGGACTAAGTATTTTTTTTGGCATATCTACACATTCTAGATTTAATCTTTTTATTATCGTATCTTTTGTATCATATATAGCTGAGGCTACAATTAATCGTACCATCGATTTTAAAAAGCTTGTACCTATTAGAGTTATAATATATGTGTTATCTATATATTCACAAGTTGCAGAGTATATTTGTCTTATAGGATTTTTAGCAACTTTATCAGTTTTTGAAAAATGAGTAAAATTATGTTTTCCTACAAATAGTTGTAGATTTTTATTTATTAAGTTTAAATCAATATTTTGCATACTTATTCCTGTAATATAGTTTGCTTCAAAAGGACTAATATTAGCAACATTTTTAAGCCTATATTCATATATTCTATAACGTGCGTCATATCTTGAATTAAAATCGCTACTTACATATTCGATTTTATTTATTTTTAATTTTCCATATAAATGTTTATTTAATTGATATTGTATAACTTTAAGAGGTATATTATTATTTAATGTAAAATTTGATACTTGTGCTAGTGCATGTACACCTTTATCTGTTCTACCAGAAGTTATAAGATTAATTTTTTCATTAAAAACTTCTAAAAGTATTCTTTCAATTTCTCCTTGAACAGTTATATGATTATTTTGCCTTTGCATACCATAAAATTTACTGCCATCATAGCTATATGTAATTTTTACAACCATCTATCTATCAGTCCATTCTTTTTAGGTAGTCCCATTATTTTTTTGCCGTGTTTTATAGTAATTTTATTTTCTGCGATATCAAATAGTGGTTTATCAGATAAACTATCAGAATAAAAATTTAAAATTCTAAAATTTCCTAACATATTAAGTCTATTTACTTTTTCTACTCCTTTACAATTTTTGCCAGAGATTTCATAATTGATATACTTTGTTGCAATCAAAATATCAAATCCAAGTGATTTATACACCTCTTCTAAAAGAAATTCAGGAGATGCTGAAATTAAAATTAAAACATCAGCATCATTTTTATTCTTTAATATTTCTTCATTAAAATATGGATAAAAATTTTCTTTTTCTTTTTCCCAAAAATTTTTTATATCATCACTTATGTCCATATTTTTAAAAATACTAAAGAAAATATTTTTAACTTTTTTTAGATTATTTAAGTTAAATAGCATTTTTATACAATTTATTAAAAATATAGGTATATATTTTGGATGAGTGGATAAAAAATATTTCATAAAAGAAATACTTGTTTCTTTACTATATATAGTTTTATCAAAGTCATAGATTATAGCCTTTTTCAATTGCGTCCTCCAACATAGTTTTAAAGTTTAATATTTTTAGATTTTGTAGTATATCGGAATTTAATGTATATTTTTTAAATATCTCATTTTCATTTTCTCCCATGTACAAAACTTCGTTTATCATTATTCTATTTTTTATTAATTTATTATCGCTTGAACTAAGTAATCTTTGTGAAACAAGTAGTAGAATGGAATCTAAAAGTAAGTATTTAGGAATATTCATGTCTATAAGTCTTGCGAAACTTGTGATACAATCATTTGTGTGCAGAGTAGCTAATACTAAGTGTCCAGTCAATGCAGCCCTTATTGCAATTTGAGCAGTTAACTCATCACGTATTTCTGATATTATTATTACATCTGGATCAGATCTTAATGTGGAGCGAAGTATATTAGGGAAACTTAAACCTATTTGCTCATTTACTTGTATTTGAACTATACCTTCCACCTTATTTTCTACAGGATCTTCTATAGATATTATTTTCCTTTTACCATTATTTAATAGATTAGTAAATGAAAGTAGTGTAGTTGATTTACCACTACCAGTAGGTCCTGTTACAAGTATTAATCCATGACTTTTATTTAATGCTTTTTGTATTTTTAATATATTGCTACTACTAAATCCAAGTGATAAAAGCGATAAGTCATCTATATTAGATTTTAATATTCTAATTACTATGCTCTCACCTGTAATACAAGGCATTACACAAACTCTTAAATCATAGTCTTCAAATGTAATATTCCCATCTTGAGGTAGTCTTTTTTCTGCAACATTCATATTAGACATAATTTTTATTCTAGAAATTAATTCTTTTGCATTTTCAAATGTAGAATCAAAATGCAATATTCCATTAATTCTGTATTCAATTATGCAAGTTCCATAATTATCACGTATATGTATATCACTTGCATGTAGTTTAATTCCACGACTAATTATTTCATTAGCTTATTATATTAGTATTTATAAAGACATTGCTAGGTGCAATGTCTTTATGTATATTATTTCTCATTTAACCCCCAAATTTTTATAACTATTTATTTGTTATTTCTTTTAGTAGTAATTCATTTTGTGCTTTAACTGAAGAAAAGATTACTTTTTTTATTAAATTATAGAATTTAAGTTGTGCTTTTTGATTTTCAACTTCTTTAATCATTGATTTTATTTGCATTACCAAGAAATCTTGTTCATCATATGAAATAGCAAATTTTTTATATTTTTCCCTTTTTTGCCCTTTTTCAACATGAACATTTTTTTGAATATAGTCAAAGAAACTAGAAATATTAGGTAGCATAGCATTATTTGAAGTCATTTGTTTTTTTAATTCAACAATAACTTGATCAAGGTAACGTTGAGAACTTTTAGATAAGCTAACTTCAACTTTTCTTTTACTTTTACCAATTTTTTGTATACTTGCAGCTAACTTTGCTTGTTGCTTTATATTTAAAACATCCATGTCATTTAGCCTATTTGCGTTCATCATTTTCATGTATTGTTGCTCCTCCAATCTTTTTTATTTCTTCAAATGATATTTGACCAGATCTTAATAGAGTATATTTTTTATCTATGTAAGATACTATAGTTGAGGGAATACCAGATAAATGTTTATCAGTTTCGATAATTAAATCAACTTGATCTAATAAATCGTGTGATATATTGCTAATTTTAGTGGCAGGGGGTTCGCCAGATATATTAGCACTTGTAGTCATTAATATTCCACCAGATTTTCTTATAATATCTCTTGCAACATCATCGTTTGGTATTCTTATACCTACAGTATCACCTAGCAAATCACGATATTTATCGCAAGTTTTACAAACTATGCTAAGTGGTCCTGGCAAGAAGTGGGTTATAAGATTATGGTCAACATCATCAGTTAATTTGTTAAAATCTTCATAATCAGCTACTAAAGCCAAAATTTTTTTATTTTTATCACGTTTTTTTAAAATATATAGTCGCTCTATTGCCTCCTTTGTAGGAATAGAAGCTAATCCATAAACGGTATCAGTTGGTATAATAATAGCACGACCCTTTAATAATAACTTGATACCTTCTTCTATTTTATTATTCATTTGATTCATCAATTTCATGTGGAAGAGCGAATAGGTCGCTTATCGGTTCTTCGTTATATATTCTATGTATTGTTTCAGCAAACATAGTACTTGCAGAAACAATAGATAATTTATCAAAAAGTTGATCTTCCTTTAATTGTATAGAATCTGTTATTATTACTTTATTGAATGCAGAGTTTTTAAGCCTATTAACAGCTTGTCCTGAAAATACTGCATGCGTAGCACAAGCGTATACTTCTGTAGCACCAGAATTTTTTAGTGCTTCAGCTGCGTTACAAATAGTACCTGCAGTGTCAATGATGTCATCTATAATTATTGCTTTTTTACCTTCAACATTTCCTATTATATTCATAACTTCAGATACATTTGCTTTTGGTCTTCTTTTGTCTATAATAGCAAGTGGCGTATGTAGCCATGTAGCAAGATTTCTAGCACGTTTAACTCCACCAACATCAGGAGATACTACTACTGTATCATCTTCAGTAAATCCTTGTTTTATGAAATACTTTGCAAATATGGGTAGAGCTTCCATATGATCAACTGGAATATCAAAGAATCCTTGAATTTGTTTTGCATGTAAATCCATAGTTACAACTCTTGTAGCTCCCGCTGTTGTAAGAAGGTCAGCTACTAATTTTGAAGTAATTGGCTCACGTGGGCTTGCTTTTCTGTCTTGTCTTGCATATCCGTAATATGGTATAACTGCTATTATTTCAGAAGCAGATGCACGTTTTAATGAATCAATGAAGATTAATAATTCCATTAAACTTTCATTAACAGGTTTAGATGTTGATTGTATAACAAAAACTTTACAACCTCTAACAGTACAATTTGCTCTAACAAAAGTTTCTCCATCAGCAAATTTAATGATGTCTCTATCTCCAAGTTTTGTACCGAGTTTATCTGCAATTTTAGTTGCAAGTTTCATACTTGAAGTACCAGCGAAAATTTTAATTTCGTGTTCTTTCATTTCTTACACTCTCTTTCTATTTTTTATTAATTATTACTTGTTTTGCACGTCCAAAAACTAGTTTATCGTCATCTACATTTTTAGTTATTACACTACCAGCAGCTGTTAGTACATTATTTCCGATTTGTATAGGAGCTACAAATATAGAGTTACTACCTATAAATGAATTTTCACCTATATGTGTCTTATTTTTATTAACTCCATCGTAATTACATGTAATTGTTCCAGCACCTATATTAGTATTTTTTCCAATTGTAGTGTCACCTAAATATGTTAAATGCCCTGATTTAACTCCATACTCTAAAGTAGAGTTCTTTGTTTCAACAAAGTTTCCTATATGAACTTTTTCTTTCAATACACTTCCCTTTCTAAGATGTGCAAAAGGACCTATAGTAACTTTGTCATAAATTATTGATTGTTCAATTACGCTATTATCAATTTTAACATCATTTGCTATTTTGCTATCTTCTATTCTTGATGAATAAATTACACAGTTATCTCCTATAGTTGTGTTACCTGTAATAATAGTATTTGGATATATTACAGTGTCAACTCCTATACTAACTTCATCTTCGATATATGTACTATTTGGATCTATTATAATAGTTCCATTATCCATTAATTGTTCTAATTTTTGCAAACGTAATATATTTGAAACTTGTGCTAGTTGTGATTTAGAATTTATGCCTAACATTTCATTTTTATCAGATAATTGAAGGCTGTCGCAAACATAGCCTTTATCATTTAATAATTTAATAGCATCAGTTAAGTAATATTCGTTTTTAGTATTTTTATTATCAATTTTATCAATAATATCTAGTAAACTTTTAGTTTTAAAAATGTAGACTCCTACATTAATTTCATTAATTTTTTTAATTTCGTTAGTTGCTTCGTTTTCTTCTATAATATCTATAACCTTATTAGTGTCATTCTTTAATATTCTACCATATCCTGTTGGATTATCAAGTAGGCAAGTTAAAATTAAACAATCTAAATTTTCTGATTCAAATTTTTCTTTCATTTGCTTAATAGTTTTTGTAGATAATAGAGGACCATCACCATATGCAACTAATATAGAGTCATAATTACTAAATTTATCTTTTGAAATTTTAATTGCATTAGCAGTACCTAATTGTTCTTCTTGAAAAATATAGTTTACGTCAGGGAATTTTTGTATAATTTCATCCTTTTTATGTCCTAATACTAAAAGAATATCTCCAAAATTACTAGTTGTTTCCATGATTTTTTGTACCATAGGTTTACCATTAACTTTGTGTAACACTTTTGGAATATTTGATTTCATTCTAGAACCTTTTCCTGCTGCAAGTATTATTGATAACATTTTTTTGCCTCCGTGGTTTTTGTTTAATTATATCATAAATTAAGCTAAAATTATAGTTCAAATTTATTAATAGTGTCTTTTAATATTTTTTTTGATTCATCTAATTTTGATTGTTCTTCTTCGTTAAATTTAGGACATATTTTCATTATTTGTCCATTTCTACCAACAATATTAGGCACTGAATAATATACATCACTTATAGGGTTATATGTAGAAATAGTTAGTATTGCTTTTTCATCACGTAAAATGGCTTCAACTATTCTTCTAACAGCGATACCTATTGCGTAATTTGTATATCCCTTAGCGTTTATAATTTCATATGCAGCATTTTTAACATTATGTGTTACAGTTTGTTTTAGCTCATTTATTTCTATATTTTCTCGTCTACAGTATTCATCTATTGAAAGAGGTCCTATACTTAGTGAAGACCAAACTGGAAATTCACTATCCCCATGTTCCCCTATAATAAAGCCATGAACATTTTTTGCATCTATGTCAAAAACTTTTGCAAGATTATACTTTAATCTTGAGGTATCTAGTACTGTACCACTACCTATTACTCTTGTTGCAGGAAAGCCTGATAGTTTGTATGTGAAATATGTTAATATATCAACAGGGTTTGCAACAACTAATAGTATAGAATTAGGAGAGTATCTAACTATTTGTGGTATCATTTGTTTAAATATTTTTAAATTTTTGTCTATTAAATCTAGTCTAGTTTCACCTGGTTTTTGATTAGCACCAGCTGTTATTATTACTATATCAGAATCAACAGTATCTTTGTAATCACCAGATTGTATTTCAACAGGCTTCATAAAAGCAGCACCATGAGCAATATCCAAAGCTTCACCGTAAGCTTTTTGTTTGTTAATATCGACAAGAACTATATGAGATGCAAGTCCTGATTCTGCAACTGCTAGAGTAGTAGCTGATCCTACGAATCCAGCTCCAATAATTGATACTTTGTTAGTTTTTTTCATTTTTTTCCTCCATATAATATATAGTATTTGAAATATGTTTTACTATTTGCATATCATGTGATATAAAGATAAAAGTAGTGCCATATTTTTTATTAAAAAATTTAATAAGATCTAGAATTTGTTCTTGTATGGTAAGATCTAGTGATGCTATAGGCTCATCACAAATTACAAGTTCTGGCTTTAATATCATAGCAGCACCCACTATAACTCTTTGTCTTTGTCCACCAGACAGTTCATATGGATATTTATCTTTAAAATCTGTTAATTTTAGAAATTCTAACATTTGTAATACATTTTCATTTATATTTTTTTTACCATTAACAATTAATGGCTCAGATAATATTTCATAAACTGTCATAGACTCATTTAACGCACTATACGGATCTTGAAATATCATTTGTATGTCAGATATTTTTCTTTTTTCCAATGGTTTAGATAAAAATAGTATAGATCCAGAATCAGCCTTTTTTATCCCCATTATAATCTTAGCTATTGTAGATTTACCTATACCTGATCTTCCAACAATAGAAAAAATTTCTCCTTTTTTTACATTAAAGGAAATATTTGAAAATATATTTTCATTGTCATATTTTTTTGAAATATTTTTAACTTCTAAAATCATATTTACCACCTCAAATTGTACACAAAATACGTACAAAATGCTAGCTTTAATTTGAAAAAAACAAAAAAGCTAGTAATTTTACACTAGCTTTGCAATATTATTTCATTTGTTGAAACTATAATAATTCTAAAATTTCTTCATAGTTAGGTTCATCAGAAATTTCATTTAAATAGTCAACGTATTCTATAACTCCATTTTCATTAACTAAAAATGCACTACGAGTTAGTATACCCATTTCTTTTATTAATGTACCAGTTGTTCTACCAAAATTTGCATATTTTACATCGCTTAAGAATTTAATATCTTTAAATTTATTTGAAAAATCAGCCAATGTAAAAGGTAAATCAAGAGAGATTACATAGCAAGAAATTCCTTTGTTTTTTAAATAAGTAGAAAATTTTGTTATTTCAGATGAGCAAACATCTGTCAAAATAGAAGGAATTGTTAAAAATAATCTTTTTCCTTTAGTATCTTTTAGTTTAACTTTATTAAAATTAACATCTGTAAGCCTAAAATCAGGAAATATATCTCCTACCTTTAGATGAGTACCGACTAAATTAATACTATTGCCTAAAAAATGTACTTTCATTTTTCTTCTCCCTTCATTAAATATTTATTCATCCAAGAAGTAATGTTTTTTAGTCTTGATATACGTGCTTTTGGTTTACCACTTCTTGATAATTCGTGATTTTCATTTTTGTAGACCATCATTTTACAATCTACACCTTTATCTAGTAGACTTGTTAGTAGTTGATAACCTTGATCTATAGGACATCTATAATCACAATCAGAATGGATTATAAGAGTAGGGGTAGTACAATTTTTTACATATTTTAGTGGTGAGTGATCCCATAATACTTCAAAGAAATTGTTGTCATTAAATTTAACATTGTTTTGATCATCACTAAAATAATATCCGATATCGCTTACTCCATACATAGAAATCCAGTTAGAAATAGATCTTTGAGTAGCAGCACACGCAAATCTATTTGTGTGTGTTATAATCCAGTTAGTCATAAATCCACCATATGATCCACCAGTAACTCCAATTCTTTTTTGATCTATACTATAATTTTCTAAAACTTTATCAACAAAATTCATTAAATCTTCGTAATCTATACTACCATATTTACCACGTATGTCTGAAAATTTGTTTCCACGTCCACTTGAGCCATGAGGGTTAGTGAACATTACAATATATCCAAGATTAGCCCATACTTGCATTTCGTGATAATATATAGTTGAGTATACAGTTTTAGGTCCACCGTGAATATCTAGTATTGCAGGATAAGTTTTATCTTTGCTATAGTTTTCTGGTAACAATACAAAGCCTGTAATTTCATCACCATTAGAAGTAAATTTGATTTTTTCAGGTTTAGCTAAATATTTTCCTTTAAATATATCATCATTAAATGAGCTAATTTTTTCAAGATTAATTCCTTTATAAATTTCGGCTATATTTGATTCTACAAAAGATATAGTATAAAGAGTATCATTTACAAAAACATATGAATCTATAGATCCCATAAATTCTAAAATTGTAGTTATAGATCCATTTTCAAATTTAGATAATTTTGTATGATTTTCTACAGTTTGTGTAAAGTAGAAGCTATCATTATCAAAATCTACTAAAATTTCTTCATTGTGGCCTAGTCTTGCATCACTACCTGTGCTATTGTAAAGGTCTATATCTTCTTCAATAACAACATCAAAGTTTAGTGTTTTTCTATCAAGACTATATACTTTTTCATTTTCATTTATACCTAATTTTTTCATGTCTGTTCCAAAAAGAAATATCTTGTTTTTTGAATACACACATTTGCTAAATGAAATATCTTTGTCTAATAAAAGAGTAGTATTTTTAGTAAAAATATCATACTCATATACTTTGTTATACAAATCCATTTTTGTATTAAATACATTTCCAATAAAAATTACTTTATTGTTATTTACATCATAATCAAATACATCAAAATTTTTGTCTTGAGATATATCAGTTAATGTACCGTCAAGAGAATATAAAAATAGATGAGATCTTTTGTAGTTTGAATAGCTTCCACCATTATTCCAAAATGGTATTTGATTTATTTCAATACTAAAATCATCATCTTTCTTTAAATCTATAGTGCTAGATAAAATAAAGGTATTATCGTTAATCTTTTTTATAGAATTAACTTCTAAATCTACACTGAAAAATTTCTTTGGTTCACCTTCACCTAGTGTTAGACTGTAGAAGATAGTTTTGTTCTTTTCACTCTTAGATAAAAGAAAAGTTTTTTCATTCAACCAACAATGAAAGTTGTAGTCCTTATTTTCAATTAAACAAATATTTTTGTTATCTTTATGAAGGTAAATGCTAGTTTCATAACAATTTTTTTCTAAATTAGGACTTTTAACTATGTATGAAAAACATGTTTTACTTTCATTTGAACTTAAATTAGAAATGTACTTAAATTGATTCATTGTATCTATATTAATTTTTTCCATATCGCACCTCAGATAAAAAATAAGTCTTCAAATTTGTAGTCTAATGCTTTACAAATAAGAAGGGCTAGTTTAGCAGATGGATTAAATTGTCCATTTTCAATATAACATATTGTTTGGCGGGATACTCCCACAATATGTGCTAATTGTTCTTGTGATATTTTTTTTGAGGTTCTAACAGTTTTAATATTGTTTTTTAAAATTAAATCGTAGTTCACTTAAAATTCCTCCTTTTTGAGTTAATTATAGTATAAAAAGGTTGCAGATGCAACCCTTTATTGTATATTTTGTATATATTTATTTGGTGTTTCATATTTACTCAAATCATTGAAGTATGATTTCATTCTTTTTTTAGTAGTAGAATTATCCTTAGTTATAAACGCATCTATTAACATTGTTGTAATAGCACCATATTTCTTTGTATAGAATAAATCACCAAAGAATTTATTAGGATTTTTAATATTATCTACAACTTTTGTATGTTTTGCATTTGTTAGTAATATAACTACTAGATTTTGACTAGTATCTATAATACTAACAGTTCCAGTCCATCCTGTATGACCTATTGTATTTCTGTCTACTAGTCCTGAAAATGCCCAACTGTATATAAGATCACCTTGTCTTCTCCAACCGAGAGCATAGCTTGTATTTATTCTGCTAGGTGAAGTAAATATATCTAAGGTATTTTTATCAAAAAATTTATTTTCTCCATATCCGCCTTGATTTATCATAATTTGAGCTAACTTTGCAAGCTCAGTAGCATTAGAAAATAGTCCTGCATGTCCTGAAATACCACCCATTGCATAGTATGCTTTTTCATCGTGAACTTCACCCCATACGACATTTTTTCTAATATTTTTAAATTCAAATAAACCATCACGAGTATTACCTTGTAATTCTGTAGGAGCTATATTTTCCTTTTTTATACCATGATTTAGAGGATTAAACATAGTGTATTTTAAATTTAATTTATCATAAAATTCAGATTTTACATATTCATTTAAATTTTTTCCAGTAATTTTTTCTACTATCAAACCTAGTAACATATAGTCAACGTCAGAATACTTTGTCTTTGTCTTAGGAGTATATTGTAGAGGTGTACGCATTATAGCTTTTAGTACGTTGTCTTTACCTATCGCATAAAGATCGTTTTTACCGTTTTTTATACCATCATCTTTGTCGTACCAATCATTATGGTATTGTGGATCAGCAGGGAATCCTGCTTGATGGTGTAATAAATCAGAAACTTGTACTTTTTCTTTGTCTTTACCTATAAATTCGGGGAAAATATCTTTAATATATGTATCTAAACTTAATTTTTTGTCTGAAACAAGTTTTTGTATTGCATAATTTGTTGCATACATTTTAGTGTTAGATGCAATGTCATACATTGTTGTATTAGTGCTTGTTCCATAACTTTTTGCAAATTCTAATCTACCATTTTTAATAACTGCAATTTGTATTGAAGGAAATCCTGCTTTTATTTCGCTTTTTAAAAATTTATCTATATATTTCATTTCAGTTTTGTTGTAGTTTTTACTAGATTTTTCTATAACAACAGGATAAGGTATTTTAACGTTAACTTTACCTTGTAAGTTACTTATACTAAATATATTTTTATCATTTTTTGTATATTTACCTATGTATATTTTAGTTTCTCCATTACCGTGCAAATTTTTAGTATTAATTAAATTACCATTAATATATATTTCAACATTTTTTAAATTTTCATAATTTAAGAGTAGATAACCTTGATTAGAGTATCCTTTAAATTCAAAAATTTGATTTGTTAAAACTGAATCGTCAAAATCATTTTCACTAACAGGAAAAGTCTTGTCTATTTGGAATGCAAGAGATAAAAGTGTAAAAAATACAGAAAACATTAAAATTAATTTTTTCATTTATTGTCACTTCCTTTGTTAAACATATTTACAAAAAATGCTGTTTGATATCTTATTGAATCGCTCCAATAAGTCCAATTGTGTTCACCTTTTCTTTCACTATACATATGAGAAATATTAAGTTCTAATAATTTTTTATGTAGTTCTCTATTTGGTGTTATGAAAAAGTCGTTATAACCACAATCAAATACTATATTACTTTTGGTTCCAATTAATTTATGAGAAATTGCAGCAATATTGAAGTTATTCCAATTTTTATCAACATTTTTTAGAATATTCCAATTGAATTTGTAATGTTCTAAATCAACGCCACCACTCATAGAACCTATATTACCAAAAATATTTTGATTTTGTATACCTAGATATAGGGCACCAAAACCACCCATACTAAGACCTGTTATGGCACGCATCTCTTTTTTAGAATAAACGCTAAATCTATTTTCAATAGCATTTACTAATTCGTGAGAAATAAAGTCATTATACTTTATATACCAACTATCATACCCACCATCAGGACAGATAAATATTACATCATATTTATCTGATAGTTCACCTATAGGAGTTTTTAATATAAAATTTGTATTATTACCAGAATATCCGTGTAGAGCATATATACTAGGATACATAGTGTTCTTAGAATAAGTTGAAGGAATCACAACAGTTACATTAACACTTTTATTTAGACTTTTACTAAATACAGATATATCTTCACGTTTATAACTTAGTGAGAAAACACTAAGTAGGCTTAACGCAAAAAATATTTTTTTCATACTATCACCTCAGTACAATATACCATGAGAATAGAAAAAAGTACTGTTTTTAGAAAAGTTTTTTCAAAAATAGAAAAGAATCCCCAAAAGGAGATTCTTATTTAACCATCATTTTTTCTAATTTTTCAAGTCTTTCTTGTAAGTTTTTAATAGTTTCTGCTTGCTTAGCTATAACTTCAGATGATGATACTCTTTTTTGACCAAAATTAATACCTAAACCTATACCAAATGCAACATCGCCTTTAGTATTAAAAGCAGTAGAGATCTTATAGCTTACTCTATCATTAGCAGTAATACCACTTAAACCTATGGCAACAGAATGAGATCCACCAAAGAAACCGTATGCAGCAGATAGGTTATTTGAATAGCTAGATCCAACACCAACACTAGGTAAGTTTGCCATAGCAACAGCAGCTGATACACCATTGATAGCTTGTTCTGAACGTCTTTCAACGTTTGATAGACGTATGTCGTGGGCGTTAAGTCTTGCAGTGTTTGCT
>CABURZ010000007.1 GCA_902494065.1 uncultured Sneathia sp.
TATATATATATTAGTATATAAACATTAAAAAACATCTTAACAATGCTTTGATTTATGTTGATAATGTGTTTATAAAAATGTATAATTTATAAAAAAGAAAGGAAGTAATGAAACTGAAATTAAAAGAAATATTATTAACAAAGAAACAATAGAAGCTATTTTGGAGTATGAAAAAATTAGAAACGACCCAGAACATTATAAACGTTATAATTCATTTGATGAAATATTAGATGAAGTTATATCTAAAAATATGCAAGTTATCTAAAATAGCTTGTGTATTTTTTTTATAACCTATATAATTTTTGTACAAGGAGGGGAGAATGAACATAAAAATAAATATAGATGACAGTTTAAACCCTGATGAGGTTGTAATAACTGTTAAAAAGCCTACTGAAAAGCTTATTAATTTATTAGAACAATTAAAGAAAGATAAAATAGAAAAAATAGTAGGAGAAATAGATGGAAATAAGTATCTAATTAAGTCAGAAGAAATCATTAATTTTTATGCTAATGATAAAAAAGTATTTATGAAAACTAAAGATAGAGAGTATATTGTACGTTATAGACTATATGAATTAGCTAAAATTTTAGATACTAGTAAATTTTTAAGAATTTCTAATTCAGAAATAGTAAATATAGATTATGTTAGAAAATTAGATACAAGTTTTAATGGGCAAATAGTACTTGAAACAATTTATGGAGATAAAAGTTATGTTTCAAGAACATATTTACAAGAATTTAAAAAAATATTAGAAATTTAGGAGGAGTTATGAAAAAAATAATAAAAAATGGATCGTTTTCTGTAGATATACTTTTAATTGTTAGTATAATTTTTAACTTATTAAATAAATCACCTTATCTAAAATTATCTCTAAGAAATATTACGGGTAATGAATTATATGATACAATTATTGTACTTGTAACATTCTTTATATTAGGTAATATATTTGGATATATTGGTGAAATATATAAAAAAATAGATAATTTATTAATAGCAACATTAATACATTATGTATTAGTTGTTATATTAATGTCTATTATAGGAAATTTATTTTCTTGGTATGAAAACTTTTTTATAGGAGCACTTTTTATAACTATAATTTATATTATAATATGGATAGTTGAATATATATCAACAAAAAGAGAAGTAGATAGAATAAATAAAAAAATAAAGAAAGGATAGGACTAGTCCTATCCTATAAATATCAATTCTCTCGGTGATTTAGTTATTCTTTCGTGTCCATCCTTAGTAATTAGTATATCATCTTCTATTCTAACTCCACAGAAGTTTTCTATATATATACCAGGTTCAACTGTCATAACCATATTTTCTTGTAATGCATCATCACATACTCTTGAGCAATATGGAGGTTCATGTACTTCTAATCCAAAGCTATGACCAAGACTATGACCAAAATATTTATCCATATCTCCATTTTGTTTAAAGTATTCTCTTACAGCAAGATCAACGCTAGATCCTATTACACCAGGTTTTAACATTTCTATACCCATAGTTTGACCATTGTACACTAAATCATAAATTCTTTGTTGCTCTGGGCTTATTTTATCTTTGTCTCCAAAGAACACTGTTCTTGTCATGTCAGATGCATATCCATTATAGAAACAACCAAAATCCATTGTTATAAATTCATTTCTTTGTATTTTCTTATCACTTGCAACTCCATGAGGCATTGAAGATCTGTAACCACTTGCAACTATAGTTTCAAATGACTTATCTTCAGCACCATTTAATCTTTGTATATATTCTAAGTGAGCAGCAATTTCTTTTTCAGTAATTCCTTCTTTTATTATTTTCAAAGTTTCACTAAAAGCAATATCAGTTATGTGTGCTGCTTTTTTTAGATACTCTATTTCTTTTTCACTTTTAATTTGTCTTGCATTCAACATTTCATTACCAGCGGGTACTAGTTCTACATTGGGAAGTGCACGAGAGTACATTTGATATTCACTATAAGGCATAGACAAATCATCAAATCCTAATCTTCTAACATTGTGTTTTTGTACACCTTCAATAATATTGTCTATTGCACGTCTTTCTATACGAACAAACTCAAATCCATATGGTTTTGTTTGAAGAGTTGCTTGTTCAATATATCTAAAGTCTGAATAAAAATATTTTTTATCTTTTGTTATAAGAGCTTGCCCTGTTGTTCCAGTAAATCCTGTAAAATATCTTTTATTAAAATAATCAGTTAAAAGTAACCCATCTATATTAAGACTTGAAAAAATCTTCTTTATTTTTTCTTCCATTGTTCCTCCTAGAATATTTCATTTAATTTTTTATTTATTTCTCTATAATTTTTAAAAAATCTATCTATGTAGTTATAGAAATCACGGCTGTGATTTGGATGTATTAAATGTGCTATTTCATGAATAATTACTGAATCTATTTCTAATTCATTTTTTTTCATAAGTTCTACATTTAGTGTTATTTTTCTTTTTTTAGGGACGCATGTTCCCCATTTAGTTTTCATATAGTTTATTCTTAATTCATTAATTTGTTCGTTATTTGTTAAATTTAAGTAATAATTAAGTCTTTTAGTAAATAACTTTTTTGCATTTTGGTAATATAGTTTTGAATAAATTAGTTGTTTAATATATTCACTATCGTCTGAAAGGCTTTCTATGTATACAGTATTATCTTTAATAATTACCAAGTTTTCATCAGCTTTTTTAATTTTTAATCTATATATTTTTCCTAAAAAAAGGATATTAGAATTATCTGTATAAAGGTCTAAATTTTTTTTCATATCTAAGTATCTATTTATTTTATGCATATTTTTATCTATCCAACTTTTTTTTGATATAATAAAGTCTTCAATATATTTATCAGGTAAATTAAGTGGAGCTGAAATGTATATAGCTCCATCTGATTTTATTCGTAAATTAATATTTTTAACTGCCTTTTTTTCAACCTCAATACCAAGTATTTTCATTTTCTAACTCTTTCTCAAACAAATTTTTAAGTTTAGTATCGCCATTAAAAAACTTATTTATAAATAAATTAAAGCTTTCTATGTTGTATTTTCTTAAATATGCTAATATTTTCATAGAATTATTAAATTCAGTTATATGTAATTTTTCATTTTCTGTGAATATAGATATTTTTAAATCAACTATAGCAAGGTCTCCTGTATTTTTTTGTATTGCAATTTTAAGCATGTCTATCATATACACTTTTAAATCTTTAAAATTAATCACATACTTATTATTTAATATCCCAAGATCCTTATTAATCACTAATTTTTCTTTAAATAACTTCTTTATTAAAGGATAAGCTAAATATGACAATATTAAGCCTATAGAAAATATAAATAAAAATTTCATTTTAACACCTCTTTAAAGTATAAAATTGAAAAAGTAGTTTTAGTGTCTATAGAATTATTTAAAGCTTCTTTTATAGTCATTTTTTTTAACGTTACATCTTCCCCTATATCTAAGTGTTGCTCATGTGGAGTAGCACCTTTTTTTAATTTTATTGCATAATAATATAGCTTTTCTGTTGTATATCCAGGACTTACATATTGAGCATTTTTCATTTGTATTATGCTATCAATATCATCTCTACAAAAACCAGTTTCTTCATTAAATTCACGTATTACAGCATCATCTGGCTTTTCGCCTTCGTCAATTAATCCTGCAACAACTTCAACTAAATTTTTTTTTGCTCCAGGTCTATACTGTTCAACTAAATAAATATTTTCTAAGCTATTATCAAAAACTGCAACACATACAGCATCTTGTTTTACTAAATATTCTAAAGTGATACCTGTAGTTGGATGTATCATTGTATCACCTCTTAAAAATTTAAACCCATCTTTAATTGCTTTCATTGTATCACCTTCCTTTATCAATTTTACTATAATTAAAATTTTAAGTCAATTCAAATTGTTGTCATATGTTAGACTTTTTTTAAGTTTTACATTATGACAAAAAGCTGATATAATAAATAAGGAGGTGCTGTATGCTTAAACTTGATGAAATAGGAATTAGAATAAAAAAACTAAGAGAAAAAACAGGTCTTACTCAAAGTAAATTAGCATCTTTTTTATCGTTAGATCAAAGTATGATAGCAAAGATAGAAAAAGGTGAAAGAAACATTAATTCTGATATGCTAGAAAAAATATCAAATCTTTTCTGTACAACAACTGAATATATTTTATTTGGTAAAAATGTCAATGAAAATATTACAGTTGCATTTAGAGGTAGTAAACTAGAGGCAAAAGATTTAGAAAAATTAGAAAAAATAAATAGAATAGTATTGAATCAGTTTGAAATGGATAAGATCAATGGTCGTGATTTAGATGATTGATAAATTAGACTTAAGCAGTAAGGCTACATGGCTTAGAAAAAAGTTTGGTTACGATGAAATGACACCTATTGATATTACTAATTTAGCTCAGATGATATTTAATTTAACTTTAATTTTCTATCCTCTAGGAAAAAGTGTTAGTGGTATTTGCTATAAAGGAGATAAATCAAATATTATTGTAATTAATTCTTCAATGTCAAAGGGAAGACAAAATTTTTCACTAGCTCATGAGCTATATCATTTATACTTTGATAGTAATAAAGAAAGTCATATTAGTATTACGTCTATAGGTGAAGGTAATGAGATAGAAAAAAGTGCTGATCAATTTGCATCATATTTTTTAATACCACAAGCATCACTATATGATAAAATAATAAAAAAAGATAAAATTGATATAGAAGATGTTATTAAATTAGAACAATATTATGGAATAAGCCATAAAGCTATGATGTATAGATTAGAAAATGACACTACGTTAAATATTAAAAATATATCTGATTTCAATTCTCAAATTATAGATATAGCAAGAAGTTTGGGATATAATACAAATTTGTATAAAAAGACAAATAAAATACAAGTTTTAGGTTACTATATTTTAAAAGCAAAAGAACTTTTAGAAAAAGAATATATATCAAAAGGAAAGTATGAAGAATTATTGCTCAGTGCATTTAGAGATGATATAGTATTTGGAATAGGTGAGAATATTGAAGAAGAACTTGACTAAGCCTATATTTTTCGATACTGATTGTATAAGTTCATTTTTGTGGGTAAATGCATATAGTATGTTAGTTAAAATATTTAGTGGCAGAATAGTTATACCAAAGCAAGTTTATGAAGAGTTAAACAATAGAAAGACAAAACATTTAAAGATAAAAATAGATGAGATGTTATCTAAAAAAGTAGCCTATTTAAAAAATATAGATATATCTTCTAGTGAATATTTACTTTATTTAAATTTGATAGGTACAGAAAATACTAAAGTAATAGGTAAGGGAGAGGCAGCTTCTATTGTGTTAGCTCAAAAATACAATGGAATACTGGCTAGCAATAATTTAAGTGATATCAAAATATATACTGATAAATTTAAAATAACAAGTATTACAACAGCAGATATATTATATAAACTGTTTGTTAAAAACATTTTAACTAAAGATGAAATAGAGAATATTTGGCAAGCAATGCTAGCTAAAAAAAGAAAATTAGGATATGAATCATTTTCAAAGTATATGGAAAAAAAGCATTAACTTGTTGGAATTTATCATTTTTGGTATAATTAAAGGGAGAAAAAATAGAAGAAAATTTAGAAGATAAATTGCCAGAATATTTAAAACATGATATTGAGATGGTAGAAAAATATGATTTTAAAACAAGCTCAGTATATGATTGTTATTTAATGGAACTATATGCTTCAATAAATGTTTGTATGTGTGATGGAATAGTTTCAGATGAAGAAGCTGAAGAATTAAGAAAAAAGTATTTTTATAAAAATTTAGATAAGGGAAGAGATTGAAATGATTGATTTTACACAAATAGCTAAAACTAATAGTTTTAGAGCATATGGTGGAGCAAATGGAGTAAAAAAAGGAATAATATTTAATGGTAAACCATATATGTTAAAAATTTCTAGCCGTAATAGGGAAAATGAATATAGCAATAGTGTAATATCAGAATATCTTTGTTCTAAGATTTTTAAAATATTAGGATTTGATACACAAGAAGTTGTGCTAGGTAAAATAATAGAGAATGATAAAGAAAATTTATGTGTGGCATGTGAGGATTTTAAAGAAAAAGGCGACTATCACAAGTGAAAGTTCTAATGGAAGTGGGACAGAATTATCTTAGATTATAGAAACTATACAAAATCAGAAGTTTTGTAATACAAAAGAAGTTTTAGAATTTTTTTGGGATATGTTTATAGTAGATACATATTTAGGGAATTTTGATAGACATAATGTTAATTGGGGATTTTTAGTTAATGAGGAAAAAAACTCAAAAAGAATAGCATCTATTTATGATTGTGGCTCATGTCTTTATCCACAAGCAACAGATGAAAATTTAAAAGAATTTTTAAGTAATAGAGAAAAAATTGAAGAAAGAATATATATTTTTCCTACATCAGCTATTAAAGTTAATAAAATAAAGATAAATATGTATGATTTTTTGAAAACAACTAATGATGAAAACTGCATTAAATCATTAAATAAAGTAACTAAAAAAATTATAGAAAAAGAAAATGAAATAAATAGGTTAATAGATACATTACCAGTATCAGAAATTAGAAAAAATTTCTATAAATTAATGCTAAAAGAAAGAAAAAAAATACTTTTAGATTGCATAAAATAAATACAGAAGGAGTTTTAATGGAAAAAATTTTGTTATCAATAGTTATGATAATTTTTACAGGAGGTATAATACACATTTTATCTAAGAAGTACAAGTTAGATAAAAATCAGTTAGTAATATTTTGGATGCTAGTTCTTTTTTGGACAAGTATAAGTGTTATTCGTGCATATAGAAAAGTGTATGCTATAGATCCTGTGAATTCAGGAGGACTAGGATCTAGTGCAGTAATTGCAGCACAAATTACATCAGCATATGGATTAATAAGTTGTATAGTGAGGTTACCAATATTTTTTTTAACAGATATTTTTAAGAAAAGAAAAATATTTATACAATTAGCTATACTTTTTATGATAATTACATCTCTTTTAGTGTTTTTAAAGCCTAGTGTAAATACACTATATTATTCATCATTAGCTATGGGGCTTTGTGCTTCTATGCTTGCAATATTTAATGTAATGTTTTCAGAAACATTTGATACTAAAAGTGCTACAGTTTCAGCTTCAATATTATCTACAGCACCACTTTTAGCAGAATTTATGGCAGCACCTATACAGTATATAGGTACGTATTCAACAATAAAAAACTATAATATCTTATGGTTATTTTCTTGTATAATCGCATGCATTACATTTATACTAAGTCTTAAAATGAAAGAAATAAAGAACAATACAAAATTTAGTTTGAAAAAAGTCTATGTAGTATTATCAAATACTAGGTTTATAACAATATGTATAGTTGCTATAATAATATCATTTGTTAAATTTTCAACTAGTGGTCCTAACATGATAGTATATGCTAGAAAATATTTAAATATGCCTGCAATAATGCTTGCGTATTTAGATACTATGTTTGCAACCCCTCAGTTAATAGCTAGTGTTCTGGTAGGTACATATTTTAAAAACAAATTTGGTATAGAAAAAACTTTACTTTTAAGCTTAGGTAGCTTTTTATGTTTTTATTCTATAATCCTATTTACAAATAATCCATATCTTGCATTTTTTTCATATATATTTAATGGATTTGGTTATGGTGGAACATATGTTTCATTAATTGCTATTGCATTACAGTATTTTGAAAAAGAAAATAGAAATATTAGTATGGGTATATTTCAAGGATTTTTTGCCTTTGGAATATTTTTTGGAGATAGAGTATATGTATGGCTTGCAAAACATTTAAATGCAAATCCAAAATCTATCTTTATGTTAGTTACAACTGTTACAATAATTAGTATGATAGTTGTGTTTATTAGATTAGTAATGAGAAAAGGTGTAAGAAATGAAAAATGAGAAAATGACTCCACTTATGAAGCAATATCATGATATAAAGGATAAATACAAAGATGAAATACTAATGTTTCGTTTAGGAGATTTTTATGAAATGTTCTACAACGATGCTATAGTTGCATCTAAAATTTTAGGGCTTACTCTTACTAAAAGAAATAGAGAAAAGGGTATAGATGTTCCTTTAGCTGGTGTACCTTATCATAGTGTGTCAGGATATATTTCTAAATTAGTTGATGCAGGTTACAAAGTGGCTATATGCGAACAAGTTGAAGATCCTAAAAAAGCAGTAGGTATAGTAAAAAGAGAAGTTATTAAAGTAATTACACCTGGTACAGTTATAGATGTAGATAATTTAGAAGCAAAGTCAAACAATTATATAGCTTGTGTTTTAATAGAAAATGAAAATGCATATATATCATATGTTGATATAACAACTGGGGTATTTAATGCAAGTGTAGTAGATGTTAAAAATATTAATTCTTTAATATATATGTTAGATATAAAAGAATTATTAATGACTAAGTACTCTAAGCCTACTTTAGAAGAATATCTTAAAGGTAAAAAAATAAGTACAACAATAGTAGATAAAACTAAAAATTCTATAGAATTTTTAACAGACTATTTTTCAATAACTTCGTTAGATAGTTTTGGAATAACAGATAAAACATTGATAGACTGTTGTGCAACGTTATTAGAATATATCTTGGAAACTCAAATTAGTATAGATATAAACATACCAAGCATAACGTTAATAAATGATAAAAGTTATGCAAGTATTAACATAAACACATCAAAGAATTTAGAATTATTAAAAAATGGAAGGGATAAATCAACCTATGGTAGTTTAGTTTGGGTGTTAGATAAATGTAAAACTGCAATGGGATCAAGATTATTAAAAGAATATATAAATTATCCATTGATGGAGATAGAAAAAATAAAATCAAGACAAGAAGATATTCAAAAATTGATTGATGATATGATGCTACGTGAAGATTTGCGTGATATATTATCTGATACATATGATTTACAAAGAATATTAAGTAAAATTGTATTTGGAAATGAAAATTCTAAAGATTTGAGAGCTCTTTATTCAACTTTTAAAAATTATGTAAAAATTGCACAGTTATGGAGTGAAAAATTTGAAAATATTGATACTTCATTTTTAGATGAATTAGCTTGTAAAATAGATGAGTGTATAGTAGATGAACCACCATTTTCTGTAAGAGAAGGTGGACTTATAAAAGAAAATTTTAATGATGAAGTAAAAGAATTAAATATGATTTTAAAACATGGTAGAGAATTTTTAATAGATATAGAGAATAAAGAAAAAGAAAAAACAGGTATTAAATACCTTAAGATAAAGTATAATAAGGTATTTGGATATTTTATAGAAGTTTCTAAATCAAATATTTCTGATGTACCAAGTAGATATATTAGAAAGCAAACTTTATCTAATTGTGAGAGATACATTACAGAAGAATTAAAAGAATATGAAGATAAAATTATTAACGCAAAAGCAAGACTTACAGAATTAGAATATAATATATTTAAAAACTTAAGTGAAAGTATAAAAGAAAAAAAAGAAAGTCTTAATGTATTAGCAAATATAGTTGCATATATTGATGTAATATGTTCTTTTGCATATGTTAGTGTACAGAATAATTATTGCAAACCAGAATTTAATCAAAATGGTGAAATACATATATTAAATGGGAGACATCCTATAGTAGAGCAGCTTATAACCACACAATTTATAGAAAATGATGTACATTTTACTAAAGATAAAAACTTTATCATCCTAACGGGGCCTAATATGGCGGGTAAATCTACATATATGAAACAAATTGCACTAATTTGCATTATGGCACAATTAGGTATGTTTGTTCCAGCACAGTCAGCTAATTTATCTATAATAGATAAATTTTTAACACGTATAGGTGCAAGTGATGATATATTAACTGGACAAAGTACTTTTATGGTTGAAATGAGTGAGGTATCATATATATTAAATACAGCAACAAGTAAAAGTCTTATCATCTTAGATGAGGTAGGTAGAGGGACTTCAACTTATGATGGAATGTCGTTAGCTACAGCAATTTCATCATATATACATGACAAAATACAAGCAAAAACAATATTTGCAACTCATTATCATGAATTAAATGAATTAGAAGCACAATATGATAGAATTGCAAACTATAGAATAAATGTTGAAGAAAATAATTCAAAGGTAATTTTTCTTCGTACTATATCAAGAGGTAGTGCTGATAGATCATACGGTAATTATGTTGCTAAATTAGCAGGTTTACCAAGAGAAGTTTTAAGAGAGTCTAAACATATATTAGAGAAACTAGAAAATAGAAATAGACTTATTGAGAAAACTGAAAATATAGGTCAATTGTCATTGTTTGATAATCCTAGTTATGTTGAAGAAGTTAGTAATGAAGAAAAACTACAAGAATTAGAAGAGATAAAAAATGAAATATCACAAATTGATATAAATAATATAACACCACTTAAAGCATTGAATATACTGCAAGAACTAAAGGAATTTGTTAACAATATTGATTAGGTGTGGTATAATAATAGAAAAATATAAAAAGAAAGGTATATAAATATGACTGGTAATGAATTAAGAAGAAGTTTTATAGAATTTTTTAAATCAAAAGAACATCAACACTTTGAAAGTGCGTCATTAGTTCCAGAAGATAAAACACTACTTTTAACTGTAGCTGGAATGGTTCCATTTAAGAAGTTTTTCTTAGGAGAAAAAAAGGCTCCAACTAAAAGAGTCACAACTTATCAAAAATGTATAAGAACAAATGATTTGGAAAATGTTGGAAGAACTCCAAGACACCATACTTTTTTTGAAATGTTAGGTAACTTTTCATTTGGAGACTATTTCAAAAAAGAAGCTATTGAATGGTCATGGGAATATATTACAGAAGTTTTAAAAATTGATAAAAATAGACTATATGTTTCTGTTTATAAGACAGATGATGAAGCATATAATATTTGGAAAGATGAAATAGGAATAGATCCATCACATATAGTTAGATTAGGTGATGAAGATAACTGGTGGGCTGCAGGACCTGTTGGATCATGTGGACCTTGTAGTGAAATATATTATGATACTATGAACATGGGGAAAAATAATGAAGAAATAAATGCTAAACCAGGAGATGAAGGAGATAGATTCTTAGAAATTTGGAATTTAGTATTTACTGAATGGAACAGAAAAGAAGACGGTAGCTTAGTACCATTACCAGAAAAAAATATAGATACAGGAGCAGGTTTAGAGAGAGTTTTATCAGTTGTACAAAATAAGCAAAACAATTTTGAAACTGATATTTTTGCACCTATAATTAAACAAATTAAAGAAATAGTTAAGACTAGCGATGATATTTCTATTAAGATTATAGCAGACCATATGAGAGCTTCTACATTTTTAATTTGTGATGGGGTATTGCCATCAAATGAAGGAAGAGGATATATCTTAAAAAAATTAATAAGAAGAGCTTATGGAACAGGAGCTATAGCAAATTCTGAAATTTTTGATAAAGGAGAAGTTTTCTTATACAAATTAGTTGATTCAGTTGTAGAAGCTATGAAGGAAGCTTATCCAGAACTTTTAGATAAGAAAGAAGAAATAAAATCTGTTATTCTAGAAGAAGAACAAAAATTTGCAAAAACTCTAAAAACAGGTACAGAACTATTATTAAACGAAATAGAAAATAATAATATTACAGCAGATGTAACATTTAAGATGTATGATACTTTTGGATTCCCATTTGAACTTACTAAGTTAGTTTGTGAAAAACAAGGTATAGAAGTAAGTGAAGAAGAATTTAACAAAAAATTAGACGAGCAAGTTCAAAGATCAAAAAATGCAAGAACTGTAATGAGTGATATGATTAAAGATGAATTTATAGGAAAATTCTACAGTACTCATGGAGCAACTATATTTACAGGATATGAAACTTTAAATGATACTGCAAAAGTGCTACATATATCTAAAAAAGATGAAAATGTTTACCAAATTATACTAGATAAAACACCATTTTATGCAGCACAAGGTGGTCAAGTAAGTGATCATGGTAAAATATTTAATGATAAATTTATCTCAAATGTAGAAGATTTAATTAAAAAATCAGATATATATATACACTATATTACTTTAGAAAGTGGAGAATTACCTAAAGAAGGAGATATAGTTAATTTAAAGGTTGATAGTGATTTTAGAGCAAAAACTATGAGAAACCATACTGCAACACATATATTACATAGAGCTGTTAAAGAAATTTTGGGAGATCATGTAAATCAAGCAGGATCATTAGTTTATGACAAAGGACTAAGATTTGATTTTACTTATGGTAAGGCAATAGATAAAGAAACTCTAAGAAAAATTGAAAGAAGAGTTAATGAAATTATACAAAATAATAACAAGGTTACAGTTACTTATACTACAAAAGAAAAAGCTGATGAAATAGGAGCTATAGCACTATTTGATGAAAAGTATAGAGAAATAGTTAGAGTTGTAGATATAGTTGATTATTCAGCAGAGCTTTGTGGGGGAACACATTGTAAAAGCACAGGTATAATAGGATCATTCTATATTTTATCAGAACAAGCAAAAGCAAGTGGTGTTAGAAGAATAGAAGCAGTAACTGGATTTGAAGCTTATGATTTTTGTAATGAAAAAAGAGATTTATTACAAGATATAGCAGATGTTGTTAAAACAGATGTACATCAATTAAAAGATGCAGTACAAAAGAATATTGAAAAATGTAATGAATTAGAAAATCAAATTGAGTTATTAAAAGACGAATTAATTAGTCATGAAATATCTGGAATAATTAATGAAAAGAAAAATATAGCTGGAATAAATTTGATAGTAAAAAAAGTAAAAGCAGAACAAAAAGATTTGAAAGCTTATGTGGATAAGATAAAAAATAAAGAAGATAACGTAATAGTTTTACTTGCTGCATTAAATGACGGTAAAATAGGATTTGCTTGTGGAGTATCAAAAGAATTAGCTAAAAAGTACAAGGCAGGAGATATAGTTAAGTTTGTGGCTAGCATAACAGGTGGTAATGGTGGTGGAAAGCCAGACTTTGCACAAGCAGGTGGTAAGGACGTTACAAAACTAGATGAAGCATTGGAAAAGGTTTGTGAGTTTGTTAGGGGGTAGTATGTAAACTATTAAAATAACAGTTGATAAAGATTTACCTAATAAAGAAACTATAGAAGCAATAGAAGGAGTAACAACTTCAAATATCAATAAACATTAAGAAAAGATAAATAAAGTGTTGTGTTTAGTTGACACAACATTAACTTTTGAGGAGTTATTCTATAATAGAAAAATGAAATAAGAAAATAAAATTTCATTCTTATTTCTTAAAATATATATTTTTTGAAATAACGGAGGTGGTGTGTTTTGGTAAAAGAAAGTAGAGCAGGTATTTTAAGAAAAAATTTATTTGGAGAGCTTGATATTATTCATTTGTTCCAACAAAATTGCCACCTATTCCAGGTATTCTAATTGATAGTGAATTAAGTAAGACTTTAATTGAACTACATAAGGTATTAGCTGTTTTAGATGATAGATCTAAAATATACCAGATATGAACTTATTTGTATCTATGTATGTACAAAAGAAGCCCTATTATCATCACAAATTGAGGGTATTCAAGCAACATTGGAAAATATTTTTGATCCAGAAATTGAAAAAAATATAAATTTAGATGTTAATGATGTAATAAACTATATAAAGGCTATGAATTATGCAATTGAAAGAATGAAAACATTACCACTGTGTAACAGATTATTACTTGAAACTCATAAAGTTTTACTTTCTGGTGTAAGAGGTGAGGTAGAGAAAAAAATCCTGGAGAATTTAGGACAAGTCAAAATTGGATAGGTGGACAAAAAATAGCAAGATATATTCCACCTAATGTAATAGATATGAAAGATGCCCTATCAGATTTAGAAAAATATATTAATTTGAATGATTCTTATGATCCATTAATAAATGCTGCACTTATTCATTATCAATTTGAAACTATTCACCTATTTTTAGATGGTAACGGCTGTATAGGAAGACTACTAATAATACTATATTTAATATATAAAGAAATATTACATACACCTTCGCTTTATTTATCATATTACTTTAAAATAAATAGGACAGAATATTATGATAGAATGACAGAAGTTAGAAAATCAGGCAATTATGAGCAATGGATAAAATTTTTCGTAAATGGTATGCTATTTTCAGCTAAATCAACTTTAGAGTCAGAAAATAAAATGATAGAATTAAAAAATAAAGATAAAGATATAATTTTAAATTATAATATTTCAAATAAAAGAAAAGAAACGGTTAATTTAGTGTTTGAATATATTCTATCACATCCTTTGATAGATATTTCAAAAACATCAAAGGATTTAGGAATTTCATATAATACTATTTGTAAATCAATTGATGTATTATGTGAATTAAATATATTAAAGAAAATAAGTGTGCAGAAAAGAAACAAAAAATATATATATGAAAAATATTTCAATATACTAAATGATGAATAAGAAAGGTGTTTATGTCTTATTATGAAATTGATAATAATTATACAGAAAAAGAATTTGCGTGGAAAACTGCAATAGGGCTACAAGATGTAGATAATATTGAAGTATCTAGTGTACTGTATAATTTGATTGAAAATAATTTAAATATTGAAGATATAAGATCAAAAATCTATGACTACTACGAAACAAAAATAGAAATGAAAGTTCGGACTGAAGAGGCAGACAAGGTATCTGTAAATATTGCTCAAAATCTTTTGAGTAACGGATTTTCATTTTCTGTAGAGAAGTTTTTAAAAATACATGAGAATTTATTTAATGAATCAGTTAAATATGCTGACTATAAAGAAATTAAAGACTTATTATTTTATGATTTTGCAAAAGAAAAGGAATATATGAAACAACTGAATATCTAGAACAATTTTTAAGAAATATATTGTTAAATGAGAATAATGCTATGAACAATTAAGATTTAAAGGTATAATTATTAAAATATAAAATCTCTCAAATTTTTGAGAGATTTTTTTTACCATGTCCATAAACCTAAAAGTAGTAATAGACCAGGTATCCATGCTGTAAAGATTCCTTCAAGTATTGCTAAGTATGATGATGTTTTTCCTAAATTCTTTTTAAGACTACATTCAAGAAATCCTAAAAACCAAAGAACAGCCCAAGCAAACCAGATTAGTGAACCTATAACATTAACTTTTTCAAAGTAGCCTACAAAATCAGTGTATGCTACAATTAAAACGTTTATACACACAAATAAACAGAAATATCCATAAGGTCTTGTGTCCCATGAAAATAGTGAATTAAAACCTGCGAATAAATATGTAATACCAAATAATAATGCAACAGCAGGTGCAAAAAATGCAGTATTAGTTGCATTGTTTTGTATTAAGAATATTAGATATATTAATTGACAAAATAGTGCTATACATCCAACGACTATATTTAAAAATGCAAAAGATTTTTTGTCAAAATTTAAAATTCCAGCTATACCATTATGCAATAATATAAGCCCAACATAAATCAAAATTAATCCTAACATAAATCACCGTCCTTCTTTTTGTGTATTATATCATAACTTTTGTTATAATCCTATGTTTTTAATTGATTTTATTAAAAATTTTTTAGTATTTATAATAGCATACCGTATATTGACGTTATCTGGACTTATTTGTACTAATTTATCAAAACCTAATTTAAGTAATTCTTCTTTATCGCATATTTTCCCAGAAAATAAATAAGTTTTTTTTGAATGTTTCTTTGCTAACATTAATACACCATATGGAGTTTTCCCAAATTTTGTTTGTTGATCTGATCTACCTTCACCAGTTATAACAATATCACATTCTTTTATTTTATCTTCTAAATTCACTAAATTAGATACTATTTTAACTCCTTTTTCTAATTTAGCATTGAAAAAAGTTTTAAAGCAAGCACCTAGTCCTCCTGCAGCACCAGCACCTTTAAATTCTAAATTTTTTTCTAACACTTTTTCAAAATGTTTAAAACAAAAATCGAGGTGTTTTACCATATGTTTTTTAGCACCTTTTTGAGGAGCATATACATATGATGCACCATTTATACCAGTTAATGGGTTATCAACATCACAAGCAACTAGAAATTTGCAAGTTTCAATTCTTTTATCAAAGTCTGATTTATCAATTTTTTGTATTTTATAAATATCTTTTGCATGTATGACTAAATTGCTATTTTTATCAAAAAACTTCATTCCTAGTGCTCTTAACATTCCTATACCTAAGTCATTTGTCGCACTTCCTCCAAGACCTATCACAAAGTTTTTAATTCCTCTATTAAGACAATCTTTTAATATTTCGCCCAAACCATAAGTTGTTGTGTAGTAAGGATTTTTGTTTTTTGCAAGATACAGACCAGAACAACTAGACATTTCAATGACAGCTGTATTATTATTTATTATCCCATAGGTTGATTTAACTTTTATATAATTAGGACCACATACATTTATGTTTATGTATTCTCCATTTTTTGCGGATACTAGGGCATTTACTGTTCCTTCACCACCATCAGCCATAGGACAGCATATTACTTCGTTAATACAATTGTTTTTAAAAATTTGGCAAATCTCATTAGAGCTTAAAGAATTTTTAAAAGAATCTGGAGCAACTAATATTTTCATTTGTTTCACCTCATGCATATTATACCATAAAAAATTGTTTTTTTATGGTATATTGTGGTATAATGTACTTGCAAAAAGTTATAAAAAAACGTAAAATAAAGTTGACAAGGAGATAGATATGACTGAAGTTGAAATTCAAAAAGAAGTAGAAAGACAATACAATATTTTAAAAAGAGGTTGTGAAGAAATAATTAATGAGGAAGAGTTTAAGAAAAAGTTAGAAAAAAGTATTAGAACAGGGAAAGGACTAAAGGTTAAATTAGGAATCGATCCAACAGGAAGTGATTTACATTTAGGTCATGCTGTACCTATTAGAAAATTAAAACAATTTCAAGATTTGGGACATGAGCCTATATTCTTAATAGGAACATTTACCGCTAGAATAGGAGATCCTACAGGTAAAAGTGAAACAAGAAAAATGTTAACTATGGATCAAATACAAAAAAATATTGAAACTTATTTAAATCAAATAAGTTGTATATTAGATGTTAACAAAATGACAGTAATGTATAATCATGAATGGTTGGAATCATTAAGTCTTTCAGATTTTTTAAGCTTGATGGCTAAGTTTACAGTGTCACAAATGATATCACGTGAAGATTTTGCAAAAAGACTTAAAGAAAATAGACCAGTATCATTAGTTGAATTTATGTATCCTATACTTCAATCATATGATTCAGTTCATTTAGAAGCAGATATTGAATTAGGTGCAACAGAACAAAAATTCAATATCTTAAAAGGTAGAGATTTACTAAGAGATTTTGGAAAAGAACCACAAGTTTGTATGTTGATGCCTATACTTGTAGGATTAGATGGTGTAGAAAAAATGAGTAAATCATTAAATAATTATATAGGTATAACAGATACTCCAAATGATATGTTTGGTAAGATTATGTCTATATCTGATGAATTAATGTATACTTATTATGAACAATTAACTCAAATACCATTAGAAGAAATTGAAAGAATAAAAAAAGAAGATCATCCTATGGAAGCTAAAAAAAGACTAGGTGAAGAAGTAGTTAAAACATATTATTCTAGTGAGAAAGCTAAAGAAGCTAGACAATATTTTGAAAATTTATTCTCAAAGAAAAATCTTGATATAGAATTGCCTGAAGTTACTTTAAAAAAAGATAAAGTAGAAATAATAGAATTATTAGTTAAAGACTTAGGATTTTGTAAATCTACAAGTGAAGCTAGAAGATTAATAGAACAAGGAGCAGTTAAGGTAAATGATGAAGTAATTCATGATATTAAGGCAAACATTCAAATACAAACAGGTCTTGTAGTAAAGGTAGGTAAGAAGAAGATTGTAAGAATCAAAAAGGAGGCTTAATGTTTGAATTAAATTTAAATTTAAGTGAAAAAGACTTTAAAGAAATGAAAAACGATATCCTATATGACGTAATAGTAGTTGGAGCAGGACCTAGTGCTATGAGTGCTGCAATTTATGCAACAAGAAAAGGACTAGTTACTGGAATAATAGCAGATACAGTTGGTGGACAAGTATTAACAACTAATGGAATAGAAAATATTATAGGAACAGTTTCTACGACAGGTCCTGAATTTGCAAATGCATTAGAAAAACATGCTAAAGAGTATGAAATTCCTTTCTATAAATCACATTTAGTTGATAAAATAGTGGATGGAAATGAAAAGATAGTTATTGCTGATGATGGTAAAGAATTTAAAACAAAGACTGTAATTATTTCAACAGGTGCTAAACATAGAGAGTTGAATATTAAGGGAGAAAATGAATTTAAAGGTAGAGGTGTTCATTATTGTTCAACTTGTGATGGACCATTTTACAAAAATTTAGATGTTGTAGTAGTTGGTGGAGGTAATTCTGGTATAGAAGCAGCATTGGATTTATCTAATATTGCAAAATCTGTTACTGTTGTAGAGTTTATGCCTGAATTAAAAGCAGATTTAGTTTTACAAGAAAAAGTAAAGGAAAATGAAAAAATTACTATTAGAACAAATACAGCTATGCAAGAAGTAAAAGGGGAACAATTTGTAACAAATATAGAAGTAAAAGATAGAGATACAAATAAACTTCAAACTATTAAAACAGATGGAGTTTTTGTTGAGATAGGATTAAAAGCGAATACAGATAATTTTAAAGACTTAGTTAAAGTTAATAAAATAGGTGAAATAGAAATTGATGAAAAGAATAGAACTTCAGTTCCAGGTATATTTGCTTGTGGAGATTGTACTACAGTTCCATATAAGCAAATAATAATTGCATTGGGAGAAGGGGCTAAAGCGAGTCTTTCAGCGTTTAATTATATAATAAATAGGCAAGATTGATTTCTTGCATAAATTTGTTAAAAATCTGACTTTGTATTGTAAATTTATTTAACATAAAGTATAATAAGTTAAATTTACATAAGGAGGATACACATGAAAAAGAAAATTTTTATTCTAATATCAGTATTAATAATTTGTTGTTTAGGTGTTGGAGAATACTTCTTTAGATATGCTATGAAAAACTCTAATCCTAAAGGTATTAATATTGAGTATATAAAAAAAGATGATAAAAAATTAGCTGTAATCTTGCATGGTTATAAAACAAATGCTAAAAGAATGGAAAAAGAAAAGGATCTGTTTATAAAAATGAATTATTCAGTTTTATTAATAGATAATCAAAGTAAATATTATACATTTGGTAAACGTGAAAAAAGAGTTGTTATAGATATTATGAAAAAATATAGTGATAAAGATATTGTCCTATATGGGATGTCTATGGGTGCTGCAACTGCACTACAGGCAGCAGGGGAAAAGGACTTTCCTAAAAATGTAAAGAAAATCATAGTAGATTCACCGTACGATAATATAAACGCGGTATTTAAGACAGAACTAAAGAAGAGATTTAATTTACCAAGTTTTCCAGTATTACCGTTAGCAAGATTAGTTGCATTTTGTCATTTAGGGATAGACATTAATAAAATTAATTCTTCTGATAATATAAACAATACAAATATACCTATTTTATTTATGCATGGTGGAGCGGACACTTTTGTTTATCCATACCAAAGTAAAAAAATATATGACGCATATAGAGGAGCAAAAAAATACGTTATTTTTGATGGTATAACTCATTCAAATATGGATAATAAAGACCCACAAAAATATGAAAAAACAATAAGAGATTTTTTAAAATAGAATTAAATACAAAATGTGAAAAATAATAGACAAACAAAAATAAATATAGTATAATTTACATAACCAAAAAAGGAGTGATAATATGAAAAAATTAATAGCAACATCAATGTTATTAGCGTCATTAGTTGCAATATCAGGACCTAAGGCAGATATAGAAAAAGCAAATAAATTATTTAAAGAAAATAAGATAGCTGAAGCTGTAGAAGTATTAAAAAAATCAAAAAATACTAAGGGAGAAGAAGCTGAATATGAACGTATTAATTATGAATTAGCTACAAGATTTTCAAATACAAATGAAGAAGCTATATCATATTTAAAAAAGGTAGCTGAAAATCCAAAATCAAATAGTGTTTATGCAGTAAAAGCTAATGAAATCTTAGTAGCTAATGCTAAAACAAATCAAGAAAAAATTAAATATTTAGAAATACTAGTATCTAGACCTAATCAAGATACAGTAGATTTTATAGGATATTTAGCAGCTTTATACAAGGCTGAAAATCAAACTAGTAAATTTAATGAACTTGTAAAAAAAGTTGAAGGGACAAAAAGACAAGATATAATTGATAATTTTAATTTATACTTAGGACAAACATTGTTACTTGAATTAAGCAAAGAATCAGATGGATTAACATACTTAAATAAGGCAGCTAATTCTACATTTAAAAATGTTAAATCTAGTACATATTTAGTATATTCAGATTACTTTGCTGTTAAAAAAGACGCTAAAAAAGTAGCATCATATTTAGAATATGCAGCACAAATTAATCCTGATACAAATACTTATAGCATAGTAGCTAATAGATTTACAACAAGATTAGGAGATTTAAAGAAAGCTTACTTATATGCTGAAAAAGCTTACAAATTAGAACCTAGTAGCAAACCTTTATTAAATCAAGTATTCATTTATGCAGTAGCAAATAAAGATAGTAGAGCTGAAGCAAAATATGCTGGATTAATTAAAAAATATGCTAAAAATATAGGCATTGCAGATCTTTTATACAACAACAGATTATTAGAAGCATCTGAAAAATATGCAAAATTAGCATTAAAAGATAATTCTAAAGAAGCTGATTTAATATTATCATCAATTTATGGTAATACAGGTAAATTAGATTTAGCTATTACACATGCAAAAAATGCTGTAAAAAATAAGGTAGAAGGTGCACAAGACATATTAAATCAATTAGAAGCATTAAAAAAGAAAGCAAAATAAATAAAAATAGTAATTTTTAAATGTACCAAAGGGTACATTTTTTTTTGTAAAAATAGTATAATAGGTTACATAGGAGGTTAGATATGTTTGATGCTATTGAATTGCTAAATTCTGCAAGACCAAATGAAGTTATAAATTATCATAAAATGTTGTTAAAAGTAATAGATATGTGGAAGAGTCACAAAGATAGACCTAAGGTAATACTTCATAGTTGTTGTGCGCCTTGTAGTACATATACTTTAGAATTTATGTGTCAATATGCAGATATTACTATTCTATTTGCTAATTCTAATATACACCCTGAATATGAGTATAGAAAAAGAAGTAGTGAGCAAAGAAAATTTATAAAAAATTTTAATCGTGAAACAGGAAATAGTGTGAAATATATAGAAGAACCATATAAGCCACTAGAATTTTTTAAACTAATGAGGGGATTGGAAAAAGAACCAGAAGGTGGGAAAAGATGTGAAGCTTGTTTTGCATATAGATTAGATATAGTAGCCAAAAAGGCAGTTGAGCTTAATTATGACTATTTTGGGTCGGCTCTAACATTAAGTCCTATGAAAAATTCTCAGTTGATTAATAAAATTGGCTTTCATATACAGGGGATTTATGCTACAAAATATTTGCCATCTGATTTTAAAAAGAATAATGGATATAAAAGATCTATAGAATTATGCACTCTATATGATGTATATAGACAATGTTACTGCGGTTGTATTTTTGCAGCTGATAGAGATAAATATAGACAAACGGTAGAAGAGGGACGTAAAAATGGTTTTTGATTGTATAATAATAGGTGCAGGAGCATCGGGAAGTATATGTGCTATAAAAGCAAGTGTAAGAGGTAAAAAAGTTTTACTTTTAGAACATAAAGATAGAATATTAAAAAAACTTTTAGTTACAGGAAATGGTAGATGTAATTTTACAAATGTTAATGCTACATTTTTAAATTATACAGCAAATAATATGAAATTATTAGAACATATTTTAAAAAAATATAACCCTAGTAAAATTATAGGATTTTTTCATGATTTAGGTATATACAGTAAAGTTGAAAATAATGGGAAAGTTTATCCAAGATCATTCCAAGCAGCATCTATGGTAGATGCAATAAGACTAAAATTAGATGCTTTAGGTGTGAAAATTGTTACAGAATACAAAATAGCAAGTATTTCAAAAAAAGATAATGTCTTTTGTGTTAATAATGAATATTATGCTAAAAAAATTGTTTTATCTACGGGAGGACTTAGTTACGCTAATTTAGGCTCAGATGGTAGTGGATATACTATAGCAAAAAAATTTAAACATTCAATTACAAAAACTTTTCCTATTTTAGTGCAACTAAAAACAGAAAAAGATTATGTAAAGGGATTAGAAGGTATAAGGCAAGATGTAAATTTAGAAATTAAATATAAAGGGAAAAAAATTAGAGATGAATTTGGAGAGTTACTCTTTACTCCATATGGGATTTCAGGGCCTACTATATTTAATATGTCATATTTGCTTCCTAAATATGGCTTTAACTTAGATTTGTATGTTGATTTTTTGCCTGAAATAGATGAAGCTACTTTACTAAATGAATTAAAATTTAGAAAAGAAAATTTAGCTAATTATGAGGCAACAGAATTTTTAAATGGTTTAGTACACAAAAAATTAGGAATGTTTTTGCTAAAAAAATGCGGTATAGAAAAATTAAATGTAGCAATCTATACCATAGAGGAAAAAATTATAGAAAAATTGCTAACTAATTTAAAAAAATACCATATTAAATGCTTTGATACTATGGGGTACTCTAATGCTCAAGTTACAGCAGGTGGTTTAAATAGTAATGAAGTAAGTATTGATTTAGAGTCTAAAAAAGAAAAAAATTTGTATTTTACAGGTGAAATTCTAGATGTTTATGGAGAATGTGGAGGATATAACCTACAATTTGCATTTGCAAGTGGGCTTTTAGTAGGTGAGAATATATGATAAGAATTACGGGGATAAAAGTTAAAGTAGAGCATACAAAAGAAGATATACTAAAAAAAATTTATGAAAAATTAGGTAAAAAAGTAGATATAAAAGATTTTAAAATTTCAAATAAGGCTATAGATGCAAGAAAAAAGCCTCAAATATTCATTGTTTATTCTGTTGATGTAAATTTTTTAGGTGAAGAAAAATTTGTAAATGGAAATGATATAAAAGAAATTGAAAATATTGAATATATAATACCAAATTTAGAAAAATATAAGGGAAAACGACCAGTCATAGTTGGAAGTGGACCTGCAGGTATTTTTGCTGGTTTAGTTTTAGCAAAAGCAGGTTTGAAGCCAATAATATTAGAGCGTGGTAAAAGCGTAGACGCAAGAGTTGTAGATGTATATAAGTTTTTTGAAACTGGTAAATTAAATTCAAACTCTAATGTACAGTTTGGTGAGGGAGGAGCTGGAACATTTTCAGATGGGAAGCTTACTACAAATAGTCATAATAGTAGAATAAAAATTGTTATTGATGAGCTAATAAGTGCAGGTGCTGATGAAAGTATTTCATATATTTCAAAACCGCATATAGGTACAGATGTTTTAGTCAATGTTGTAAAAAAAGTTAGAGAGCAGATAGAAAAATTAGGTGGTGAATATAGATTTTCTAATAAATTAGTTGATATAGAATATGAAAATAGTGAATTAAAAAAATTAATAGTAGAAAATGAAAAAGATAGATATGTAATTGATACTAATTATTGTATATTAGCTATAGGCCATAGTGCAAGAGATACTTTCTATATGTTACGTGATAGAAATATTTATTTAACAAAAAAACCTTTTGCTGTTGGATTTAGAATAGAGCATAAACAAGAGTTTGTTAATGAATGTCAGTATGGGAAAGACTATTCTAGTTTACTTCCTCCTGCAGAGTATAAACTAAATGTTAGAACAAAATTAGGAAGAGGTGTATATACATTTTGTATGTGCCCTGGTGGAGTTGTGGTACCAGCATCTAGTGAGCAAGGCTATTTGGCGGTAAACGGCATGAGTTATAATAAAAGGGATTTAGAAAATGCAAATTCTGCAGTTTTAGTTAATATAGAACCCAGTGATTTAAATGATGATGTAATGAGTGGTGTAGAATTTCAAAGAGAAATTGAAAAAAAAGCTTTTTTACTAGGAGGATCTAATTATTATGCACCAGTTCAGTTAGTAACAGACTATATTAAAGGTAAAAAAACGACTAAATTATTAGATGTTAGGCCAAGCTATAGTATAGGTTATACTTTAACGGACTTAAATGGGATTTTACCAAATATTTTAAATACTTCATTAAAAGAAGGATTGATAATGTTAAATAAAAAAGTTAAAGGATTTAGTGAAAATGGAGCTATACTAACTGGAGTTGAAAGCAGAAGCTCATCGCCTATTAGAATAAATAGAGACAAAGATACTATGTTTTGCAATATACAAGGGTTAATTCCATGTGGTGAAGGAGCAGGATATGCAGGGGGAATTATGACTGCAGCTGTTGATGGAATAAAGTGTGCTGAAAAAATATTAGAAAGGATACAAAATGAACTATAGACAAGATTGGCTTAATAGTATATACGTAGATGAAGAAGATAAAGAAAAAATAAGAAAAATGAGTGCAGATGAGGCAGATGAAAATTTTTGTAAAAATTTAAAATTTGGTACAGGTGGAATTAGAGCTAAAATGGGCTTGGGTACTAATAGATTGAATAAATATATAATTAGAAAGGTTACTCAAGGGCTAGCAAATTATCTTTGGAAAAGATATAAGGAAAATGTATCGGTTGTAATAGCAAGAGATTGTAGAATTAATTCTAAATTATTTCAAGATGAGGCAGCAAAAGTATTGTCATCTAATGGAATAAAAGTATATATATACGATGGAGTGAGATCTACTCCTGAAATGACATATGCTATTAGAAAATTAAACACAAAATGTGGTATAGCAATTACAGCTAGTCATAATACTAAAGAATATAACGGGTATAAGGTATATTTAGATGATGGTGGGCAAGTTGTAAGTCCATATGTAGATGATATTATGAGCTGTATAGATAAAGTTGAATTAAGTGACGTAAAGTATACAGATACAGATTTAGTAAATGTTTTAGATGAAAGTATAGATAATGCTTTTATAGAAGATATAAAGGGGTTAACTATAAAGCAAGGACGTTTAAATATAGTGTATACTCCATTACATGGTACAGCAGGAAGACCTGTTTTAAATATTTTAAACTCTATGGGCTATACTGTAAGAGTAGTAGGAACGCAATTTGAGCCTGATGGTAATTTCCCAACTGTAAAAAGTCCTAATCCAGAATATAGAGAAGCTTTTGATGTTGCAAAAGAATATGTAAATAAAGATACAGATATAATAATAGGTAATGATCCAGATTCAGATAGAATAGGTGTAGTTGTGGTAAATAATGGAAAATTTACATATTTATCTGGAAATGAATTAGGTATGCTAGTATTAGACTATATTTTATCTACAAGGGATACGAAAAATAGAAAACTGGTTGCAACTACTATAGTTTCAACACCTATGGTGGACAATGTAGAGGGTATAGAGTTACAAAAAACTTTGACAGGGTTTAAATATATAGGAGAAATAGTAAAAAATAGACCTAATGACTATCTATTTGGATTTGAAGAAAGTTTTGGATTTTTATACGGAACATGTACGCGTGACAAAGACGGAGTTTCAGCCACTATTATAACTGCTGAAATGGCAGCATATTACAAAAAACAAGGAACTAACCTAATAGAACAAATGAATAATATACGTAAAAAATATGGTGATTATAGAGAAGAGCGTATAAATTTAACTCTTGAAGGAGAAAAAGGCAAAGATCAAATTAATAAAATAATGGAAGAATTTAGAAAGTTAGATGTCAAAAAGATAGATTATTTGAATGATAATACAAATTTGCCAAAATCTAATGTATTACAATTTGATTATCCGGATAAAGCTAGAGTTTTAATAAGACCTTCTGGAACTGAACCTAAATTAAAGGTATACATTTATGCAATAGGAGAAAAAAGAGCATTAGAATATAAAGAAAAAATAAATAATATGATATCTGAATTTTGTCGACTATAATCGATAAATTTGTTGAAATTAAAAAAATCCATAGTATAATCTATACGAGGGGGGACTATGGATTTTATTGTAAGAAAAGAATATATTGATAAAATACTGCCATTTATTGATAAACCAGTAATAAAAGTTATAACAGGAATGCGACGTGTTGGTAAATCTACATTTCTTAAAATGATATCTCAAAATACTTTAAAAAATGTTAGTAAGAGCAATAAGATTTATCTTAATTTTGAAACATTAGAATTATTAAAAATTAAAACAGATATAGAACTTGTAGATTATTTAACACCTTTATTAAAAAACAAAAAAGATAAGGTTTACTTATTTTTTGATGAAATACAATTAGTTAAAAATTGGGAAAAAGTCATAAATGCACTAAGAATTAATGAAAATTATGATATATATATTACAGGATCAAACTCTAGTTTAATGTCGTCAAAAATTTCAACACTATTATCAGGGCGATATGTACAAATTGAGATACAGTCATTTAATTTTAGAGAATTTTTCAAACTTTATTCAGATAAAAATTTAAGCTATGAAGAATTATTTAGAAAATATGTAAATGTAGGTGGTATACCGTTTCTTAAGTATTTTGATTTAGATGAAAATTCATGTGCTAAATATCTGCAAGATTTATACAATACTGTAATTATAAAAGATGTTATTGAGTACAATAAAGTAAGAGATGTTGACATATTTAATCGTATTTTGATTTATGTTTTTGAAAATATAGGTCAGCCATTTTCATCAAGAAGCATACAAAAATTTTTGAAAAATGAAAATAGAAATATTTCTATTGATACTGTATTAAATTATTTAGAATATGCAAAAAATGCGTATATTATAAAAAAAGTTCCACGATATGATGTTATAGGTAAAAAAAAAATTAAGTGTAGATGAAAAATATTATATCTCAGATCATGGGTTAAGATATGCAAAAGGCTTTTCAAATGAGAAAAATATTGAAAGAATATTAGAAAATATTGTATATATAGAGCTTTTATCAAGGGGATATGAAATTAAAGTAGGAAGGGTTAATGATAAAGAGATTGACTTTATAGCATTAAAAGAAAATAAAAAAGAGTATTATCAAATTTCATATTTACTAGAAACAGAAGATACTAGAAAAAGAGAATTTGGTGTATATGAAAAAGTTAGTGATAACTATCCAAAATATGTATTGTCAATGGATAAAATAAATTTTAGTCAAAATGGGATTATACATTTAAATATTATAGATTTTTTATTAAATGATAAAATTGACAAGCAAAAATATTAATGTTATCATAAAATATATATGAAAAAAGGAGAAATTAATTTCTATGGAAAAGAAAATTAAAGTAAGAATAGCTCCCTCACCAACAGGAGATCCACATGTTGGAACAGCCTATATAGGCTTATTCAATTATGCTTATGCAAAACATAATGGGGGTACATTTATACTTCGTATAGAAGATACAGATAGAACAAGATATTCAGAAACTTCAGAACAACAAATATTTGATGCAATGAAGTGGCTTGGATTAAATTATGAAGAAGGTCCAGATGTTGGAGGAGATTTTGGACCATATAGACAATCTGAAAGAATGGGAATGTATGCAAAATATGCAGAGGAATTAGTAGATAAGGGAGAAGCATATTACTGTTTTTGTACACAAGAAAGGTTGCAAAATTTACGTGAAAGACAAATTGCAATGCACCAAGCTCCAGGTTATGATGGACATTGTAGAAAATTAAGTGCAGAAGAAGTAGAAGAATTAAAAAAAGAAAATAAGCCGTATACTATAAGACTTAAAATGCCATATGATGGGCAAACAATAGTAAAAGATAGATTAAGAGGAGATATTGCCTTTGATAATAGCGGGATAGATGACCAAGTTTTACTAAAATCAGATGGATTTCCTACATATCATTTAGCAAATATAGTAGATGACCATTTAATGGGAATAACTGATGTAATTCGTGCAGAAGAATGGATAGCATCAACACCTAAACATGTTCAATTATACAAAGCTTTTGGTTGGGATGAACCTAATTGGTATCATATGCCATTACTTAGAAATGCAGATAAAACTAAAATATCAAAGAGAAAAAATCCAGTTTCATTAAACTATTACAGAGAAGAAGGGTATTTAAAAGAAGGTATGTTAAATTTCTTAGCTTTAATGGGTTGGAGCATGGAAGGAGAAAAAGAAATATTTACCTTAGATGAAATGATAAAAGAATTTACATTTGATAGAATATCTTTAGGTGGACCTGTATTTGATTTAGTAAAACTTGCATGGGTTAATAACCAACATATGAGATTAAAACCAGTTAAAGAATTAGCTGATTTAGCTAGACCTTTTTATGAAAAACTATATGATTTATCTACAATAAGTGAAGAAAAATATGAAAGAATAGTTGAAATTATTAGAGAAGGTTCACATACTTTAAAAGAATTAGCAGAAAATAGTGATATTTACTTTAATGATACATTTAAATTGCCTGAAGTAGAAGAAGGAATGAATAAAAAAGAAAGAAAATCTGTTACAAGATTATTAGATGCATTGGATAGTGAAAAAGGTAAAAAAGCAATAGAACTATTTAAACAAAAATTAGAAAAAGAAAGTGAAAATATTTCTGAAGAAAAAGCTAAAGAAATATTACATGAATTACAAGAAGAATTACAAGCAGGGCCTTCAGAAGTTTTAATGCCATTACGTGCAGTATTAACTGGTAAATCAAGAGGAGCTGACCTTTATACAGTAGTAGCAGTAATAGGTAAGACTAGATGTTTGAAGAGAATAGAACAATTTTAATAAAAATGCCTTAGGGCATTTTTTGTGTTAAGAAAAAACAAAAAGTGTTAAGAAACTTATAAGTGTATTAGTAGA
>CABURZ010000008.1 GCA_902494065.1 uncultured Sneathia sp.
AAATTTTTAAAATAGGAATTGAAAGACTATGCAGATGAAATTATGTATTATAATTTAGGCTCTATAATTTTTAGAATAGGTGATAATAAGGTAATTTCTAGTTTGATACTAAAATTTGATAAAATATGATAAATGGTGTAAAATAAACGTAATAGTACCCGACATGCCTCTTAACAATGCGGACCAAGTCGGGTCTTTTCTTTTATTAAGGAGAAAACCATGAAAAAATCTTATCAAAATCCTATAAGTATAAACAGTCAAATAGAAAATCTAATATCATTAAAATTAATAGTTAGAAATAAGAAATATGCAGAAGATGTTCTCATATTATAGGCTTATTAAGTCATATAGTGCGACTTTGAAAGAAAATGGTAAATACATAGATGGTACTACTTTTGAGAATATAGTTGAACTTTATAAATTTGATATTGAAATTCGGCATATTTTATTTTTACTAATTGAACATATAGAAGTATATTTAAGAGCAGTTATTACAAATTATTTTTCATTAAATTATGACTTTGGAGAAATACTTTTATATGCTGCGATAGAAGTATCAAGTTTTGGAACTTTATCTAAGATGTATAAAAATATGAAAAATTACGATAAAAAAGAAATTTCAAAAATATTTAATGTTGATTATACTTATTTAGAATCTTGGATTGAAAATATAGCATATGTTAGAAATATTTGTGCTCATTATGGAAGATTATATGGAGTTAAATTTATTAAAATGCCTAAATTATATAGTTAATATTTAAATAGGGGTATATCTAATAATTATATTTTTGCAAGTATTCTTAATCTTAAATTATTAGCAAAACAAGAAAATTATAATAAGTTTTACAGAGATTTATTAGAAATAATCAAAAAATATCCTTTTGTTGATTTAAAATACTTAGGCTTTATTCAAAATTGGAAAGAGTTATTATAAGAAATTACTTATAAAATATTGAAAACTAAACTGATTTCTATATTATAAGGAAGTCAATTTTTTATATTTTTTAATTGATAAAAATGAGGTATAATATACAAAACAAAAAATAAGGAGCTGATTTTTTTGAAAGAAATTGAAAATATTAAAGTGGCAGTTATACAAGCATCTGCATATATTTTTGATAAAGATAAGACTATGCAAAAAGTTATTGATTTAATAGAAAAAGCAAGTTTAAATAAACCAAATTTAATCGTATTTCCTGAACTATTTATTCCTGGATATCCATATGGAATGAGTTTTGGATTTAAGGTTGGTTGTAGAGAAAATAGTGCAAGAAAAGATTTTAAAAGATATTATGATAATTCAATAATGATTCCTAGTGCTGAAACAGATATTTTATGTGAAATGGCAAAAAAGTCTAATTCATATATTAGTATAGGAGTTAGTGAAAAAACTGAAGATTCTGCTAGTCTATATAACACAAATTTGATATTTTCTCCGAATGGAGAGTTAGTTTATAGACACAGAAAATTAAAACCTACAGGTACTGAAAGAGTATTATATGCAGACGGAGATAAATATTTATTACCAGTTTTAGATACTAAATTTGGTAAAATAGGTAGTCTTATTTGTTGGGAATCATATATGATGTTAGCTAGATTTGCTCTTTTAAAAAAAGGTATTTCTATATTAATAGCTCCAAATACAAATGATAATAAGGAATGGCAAGATACAATTAAACATATAGCATTAGAAGGTCATGTATACTATATTAATTGTGATATGATAATAAATAGAGAAGATTATCCAAAAGATTTAAATGGAATAGATGAAGTTAATAAATTAGATAATAGTATTTGTAGAGGTGGAAGTTGTATAATAGATCCATATGGGCACTATGTGGTAGAACCAGTTTGGGATAGAGAAGAGATAATATATGCAACACTAGATATGAATAAAGTTATAGAATCACGTATGGAATTTGATGAATGTGGACATTATAACCGTGATGACGTATTTTCATTTTCAATTAAAGATATTTAGGAGGTACTTTTGACTGAGCAAAATAGGGAATATATAATTATTTCGATTTTACCAATTATGATGTTGATATTTTCTTTTATAGTGTCTACACCGCAAGAAATTTTTAACGGAATGATTAAAATTGTTACTGCAAATGATATTTTAATAACAGATTATTTTGTTATATCAAATATAGGAGCTACGTTTTTTAATGTAGCAATAACATCGTTATTTATAATCCACATAATATATATTTTAAATCTTAGATTAAATGGTCTTTTAATTACATCTATATTTTTAATAATATCATTTTCATTTATGGGTAAAAATTTATTTAATATTTTACCTTTTTATGTAGGTACTGCAATTTATAGTATGATTATGAAAAAGACGTTAAAAAGTGTGGTTGCTATAGGTATAATGTCTACATCACTAGCTCCATTAGCTAATATATTTTTTCCATATGGATTTTTTGTCGCGGTGGCTATAGCATTTGTTTTACCTAATATTTCAAAAAATGTATTAACTATACATGAGGGATACAATTTATATAATGCAGGATATACAAGTGGAATAGTTGGGATTATAATCTACTCAGTACTGCTTTCTATGGGTATAAGATTTGATAAAAATTTAGAATTTAGCACAAATTTTGATATAAGAGTTTTTACATTTTTTATGAGCTATTTTATTATTCTAATAATTATTGCAGTTATATACGATAAGAATATAGTAAAAAATTTTTTTAATATACAAAAACATACTGGAAGATTGGTAACTGATTTTGTTTCAAAAGAAGGATTTTATGCGGTACTTTTAAATATGGCTTTACTAGGTATAATTTGTCTTTTATTTGCATATAGATTTAGGCTATTAAATGGACCTGTTATATGTGGAATTTTAACTGTTGTTGGATTTGGAGGGTTTGGTAAACATATAAAAAATGTATTTCCAATATTTTTAGGAATTTTAATTGCAAGATGTATTTTTAAAGTTTATGTTGATAATACGACATTTTTAATGATTTTTTGTTTTTCAACAGCATTAGCACCTATTGCAGGTAAATATGGATTAATAGCAGGGGTAATATCAGGGATACTACATTATGCTGTAGTTACCAATATTTCATATATTCACGGAGGAATAAATTTATATAATAACGGTCTTGCAGCAGGACTGGTTGCAACAGTTATAGTTCCAATTATGAATATGATGTGGGAGGATAAAAATTAATGATAGATAAAAAAAAGAAAATAATTAAAATGCAAAATGAGATTTTAAAATATATGCTTATTAAAGGGGCAGTAAAAGTAGATGTTCTGTATGAAGAAAAAGAAAAAATGTTTGAATTAACTGCAAAATCAAAAATAGCCATAGAAGAATCTGAAATGGAAAATTTAATTTCAAAATTTTCACGGCATAAAGAACAAGAATACGACTACTATTTTGACTTGATAGGAGAAACTCTTGAAGATGATGAATTAGAATTGCTATTTGCATTAGCAGATGATGTTAGAATATATTATGAAAAGGGTATATTAATATTTGTGGTAGATATAAAAAAGTAATTGTTTCAAATAGACTTATTCTGATTAGACATTTTGCAATATAATATATTGTAAAATGTTTTTTTTAGTGCTAAGATTAAGCTAATCAAGTTATTGGAGGAATAAAATGAAAGACAGCAAAGTTTTAAATGTTAAAGATTTAATCAATGCAGGCTTATTTAGCGTACTAATATTTGTATTTACATTCTTAGCTGGAATGATAGGAATGATACCTGGAACAATGATGATAATGCCTTGTGTTATTGGTATAGTTACAGGACCTATATATATGCTATATTCAACTAAAATTAGAAAACCAGGTATGATAATTATACAACAATTAATTTTAGCATTAGTATTTGTAGTAACAGGTCATGGACCATGGATACTTTTAACTACTGCAATAGCAGCGTTTATAGCTGAATTTATTATAAAAAAGGATAATTATTTAAATTTAAATTCAGCAAGATTAGCCTTTTCTATAACTCCATTAGGATTTATCGGTAACTTTATCCCTATATTTTTAAATCGTGATAAAGTGTTTGCAAAAATTGCTGCTAAACGAGGATTAGAAGCAGCTCAAAGATTTTCTGATAATATACCTAATTGGATAGCAGCACCTAGTATAATATTAGCAGTTGTTGGAGGATTTGCAGGTTGTACAATAGGTATATATTTATTGAAAAAACATTTTGTTAAAGCAGGAATGATTAAGGATAAATAAAATGAAGATAGATTTTAGAACTAAATTATTTATGACCGTAGTTTTATCATGTATCTTATTATTAGGTAATTTACAAAAAAATCATACATATATTGCTATGATAGCTTGCTCATTACCATATATACTATTTCTTATATACGGATTTTATAGTAGAGCTATAAAAGGTATTATTTTGGTTTTAATTGCAGCTATATTTCAAGAGTATTTATACACAACAGATGGTATATTGTTGAGTATAAGTCTATTTGTTACAAGTTTGGTTTTAAATATGTTACCAGGTGCTATGATGGGAAGTTTTGCACTATCTACAACAGATATGGGAGAAATAATAGCAACAATGAAAAAAATGAAAATTCCTGACCAATTAATTATACCTATATCTGTTATGGCAAGATTTTTCTATACAGTTAGAATAGATTATTCTCAAATACGACAAGCTATGTATCTTAATGGTTTGGTAGGGATTAAAATGTTTTTACACCCATTAAAATTATTTGAATATAGAGTAGTACCACTTCTTATGTGTTTAACTAAAACTTCTGATGAAGTTGCAATTTCAGCTATTACAAGAGGATTAGAAGTTGGTGCTAAAAGAAGTAGTATGTATGAGCCAAAATTAAGTTTATTTGACTATATTTTAATTATAACTATGATACTACTTGCTATACTTGCATTTGAAGGTGGCAGTTATGCTTGAAGTGAAAAACTTGAAATTAAAATATGAAAATAAAGTAGTTTTTAATGATTTTGATTTAGAAGTGAATAATGGCGAAATTATTGTAATAACGGGGGATTCTGGTAGTGGAAAAAGCAGTTTTTTAAAAATTTTAAATGGAATTATACCAGAATTTGATGATGCTAAAATAGAGGGAGAAATTACTTTTGATAATAAAGATTTGTTAAGTCAAAGTATGAGTGAGAGATCAAAATATATTTCAACTGTATTTCAAAATCCTAAAACTCAATTTTATTGTATTAATACTACAGATGAAATAGCTTTTGGATTAGAAAATAGAAATGTAGAAAGTAGTGAAATAAAGAAAACTATAAAAGAATATTCTAATAAATTACATGTAGAAAAGCTTATGGATAGAGATATATTTAAACTGTCAGGAGGAGAAAAGCAATTTATAGCAATAACGGCATGTGCTTGTCTTGATAATGATATATATTTATTTGACGAACCTAGTTCTTCATTAGATGAAAAAAGTATAATTTGGGTAAAAAATACTATATTAAAATTGAAAAAATTAGGCAAAATTGTAATAATAGCAGAACATAGAATGCACTTTTTAAAGGATATTTTTGATAAATTAGTGTTGATAGAACAAGGCAGTGCGAAAGTATATCCAAGAGAAGAAATAGAAAAAATATCTTATGATGAATTTTCTAAAAAACATAACTTAAGAAGCTTTTTTAAAACTGATTTAAAAAAAGTTGAATATGTATGTACTCTAGATGCTATGGACCACATTTTTGGAGATTCTATTTTATGTAAAAATTTCGTAATTAATTATGGAGATAAAAAGGTATGCGATTTTACCTTGTCTTTACCTAAAGGTGTAACATTTATTATTGGTGAAAACGGTATAGGTAAAAGTAGTGTTATAAAAAATATGGCAGGACTATTAAAAAATAAAGCTCAAACTTATTATGAAAATAAAAAAATAACTAAGAGTTATAAATATATATCATTTGTAATGCAAGATGTTAATTATCAAATATTTACGGATTCTGTATGGTCTGAAATATCTATTGTAAGTGATGATGAAGACAAAAAGAATAAAGTTTTAAAAGAATTAGGTTTATATTCAAAAAAAGATTTTCATCCACAAATTTTATCAGGTGGAGAAAAACAAAGATTAATGATAGCACAAGCTAGAGTTAGTGATAAACCTATAGTCATATTTGATGAGCCGACTAGTGGGTTAGATAAAAAACAAATGTTAAAAATTGCAGAATATTTAAAAGAAATGACTGCTGAAGGGAAAACTATTATAGTTATTACTCATGACTATGAGCTTATTAATTATTGTGAGGGGAGAACTATAAAATTTATAAAATAGGTGTGTTTCACATTGTGAAATAAAAAACGAAACACTTTTTTTTGATGTGGAATTAAATTGTCAAAAGCTTGATTTCATTGTGTTTTAGAAAGTTTAAAAATAAATAGTCTAACTTTTTTTATTTTACATATTGAATTAAAATTAAAAGAGAGTACAATATAAGTGTAAGGTATAATAAACATATGAAAGGAAGGACAAGTATGGACGCTTGGAGAGGATTTAAGACTGGAAAATGGAATGAAGAAATAAATGTTCCAGAATTTATTGAATTAAATTACACTGAATATACAGGAGACGGAAGTTTCTTAGCAGGGCCTACAGATGCAACTAAAAAATTATGGGAAAAATTAATGCCTATGATTAAAGAAGAAAGAGAAAAAGGTATTTATGATGCAGAAACAAAAATACCTTCTCAAATAGATGCTTATGGACCTGGATACATTAACAAAGATTTAGAACAAATTGTTGGATTACAAACTGACAAACCACTAAAAAGAGCAATATTCCCTAATGGTGGATTGAGAATGGTTAAAACTAGTTTGGAAGCATTTGGTTACAAATTAGATGATACAACAAACGAAATTTATACAAAATACAGAAGAACTCACAATGACGGTGTTTTCACTGCATACACTAAAGATATAAGAAACGCAAGACACGCAGGTGTTATTACAGGATTACCTGATGCATACGGAAGAGGAAGAATCATAGGAGACTACAGAAGAGTAGCTTTATATGGTGTTGATTACTTAATCGAACAAAAACAAAAAGATCATGATGCAATTGATGGTAATGACTTCACATATGAAATGACAAGAGATAAAGAAGAATTATTTGACCAAATCTTAGCATTAAAAGCATTAAAGAAAATGGCAGCTGGATACGGATATGACATTTCTAAACCAGCAACAACAGCTAAAGAAGCTATACAATGGTTATACTTTGCATACTTAGGTGCTGCAAAAGACCAAAATGGTGCTGCTATGAGTATGGGAAGAACTTCAACATTCTTAGACATCTACATTCAAAGAGACTTAGAAGAAGGAAGAATAACTGAAGAACAAGCACAAGAATACATAGACCACTTCATCATGAAATTAAGAATAATAAGATTCTTAAGAACTCCTGAATACGATGAATTGTTTAGTGGAGACCCAGTATGGGTAACTGAATCAATTGGTGGTATAGGAAAAGATGGAAGATCATTAGTTACTAAGAACTCATTCAGAACATTACATACATTATACAACTTAGGACCTGCTCCTGAACCAAACTTGACAGTATTATGGTCAGAAAAATTACCTAAACCATGGAAGAAATTCTGTGCTCAAGTATCAATTGATACATCATCATTACAATATGAAAATGACGACTTAATGAGACCAGAATTTGGATCAGACTACGGTATCGCATGTTGTGTATCACCTATGACTATAGGTAAACAAATGCAATTCTTCGGTGCCAGAGTTAACTTACCTAAAGCATTGTTATATGCAATTAATGGTGGTAAAGATGAAGTTAAAGGAACTCAAGTTACACCAGAAGGAATGTTTGAACCAATTAAAGGAGATTACTTAAACTTCGATGAAGTTTGGGAAAAATATGATAAGGTATTAGACTGGTTAGCAACTACATATGTTAAAGCTTTAAATATTATTCACTACATGCATGACAAATATTCATATGAAGCATTTGAAATGGCATTACATGATTCTAAGATTAAGAGAACTGAAGCATTTGGTATCGCAGGATTATCAATTGTTGCAGACTCATTAGCAGCTATTAAATATGGTAAAGTAAGAATTATAAGAGACGAAAATGGTGTTGCAGTTGACTATAAGAACGAAGGGGAAGACTATGTTCCATTCGGAAATAACAATGACGAAACTGACGACTTCGCAGTTAAAATGGTACACATTTTCATGAATAAGATAAGATCACACAAGATGTACAGAAATGCTATACCTACTCAATCAATATTAACTATAACTTCAAATGTAGTTTATGGTAAGAAAACTGGTAATACACCAGATGGAAGACTTGCTGGTAAACCATTTGGACCAGGAGCAAACCCAATGCATGGAAGAGACACAAGTGGTGCAGTAGCTTCATTAGCATCAGTAGCTAAGTTACCATTTGAAGATGCAAATGATGGTATTTCATATACATTCGCTATCACTCCAAATACATTAGGTAAAGATAGAGATGAAAAACAAGAAAATCTTGTTGGATTATTAGATGGTTATATGCATCAAACAGGACATCACTTGAATGTTAATGTATTTGGTAGAGAATTACTAGAAGATGCTATGGAACATCCAGAAAAATATCCACAATTAACTATAAGAGTTTCAGGATATGCTGTTAACTTTGTAAGATTAACAAGAGAACAACAATTAGATGTTATAAACAGAACAATATCTGATAAGATGTAGTTATATATTAAATGGTGCAAGGTTAATTTCTTGCACCATTTTCAAATTAAGCTAAGAGGTGAAACTGATGAAAGGTTTTATACATTCGTTTGAAAGTTTTGGAACAAAAGATGGACCAGGAATAAGATTTGTATTATTTATGCAAGGTTGTCCATTAAGATGTTTATACTGTCATAATGTAGACACTTGGAATATAAAAGATAGAAATAAAGAATTAGAACCTGAAGAAGTGTTTCATGAAATAGAAAAAGTGAAGGGATTTATTCGTACGGGTGGTGTAACTATTTCTGGAGGAGAACCTTTAGTTCAACCTGATTTTATAAAAGAAGTATTTAAATTGTGCAAAGAGCATGGCATACATACGGCACTTGATACATCAGGATATATTTTTACAAATCGTGCAAAGGAAGTACTAGAATACGTTGATTTAGTACTTTTAGACATAAAGCATATAAATCCTGATAAATACAAAGTTTTGACTTCTGTAAATTTAGCACCTACGTTAAAATTCGCAGAATATTTACAAGAAATTAATAAACCTGTATGGTTAAGATATGTATTAGTTCCAGGATATACTGATGGAGAAGAAGATTTACATAAATGGGGACAATATTGCTCAAAATTTACTAATGTAGAGAGGGTAGACGTATTACCATTTCATCAAATGGGAGCTCCTAAATGGGAGATGATGAAAAGGGTTTATGTGCTAAAAAATAATCCAACTCCAACAAAAGAGCAAGTAAAAAAAGCTGAAGACATATTTAAGTCATATGGATTACCTGTAAGATTAACCAATAGATAATAGGAATACTAAAATTATTCCTATTTTTTATATTCTTGTAAAAAAAATAATATATTTTTAAAGTGAAAAAATAATCTTGCTTAATTTGTGTTAGGATTATAAATCTAAGTAATAAACTTGAATTAATTTTTTTTTATTCCAAAGGTTGCATATTTAAAAAATCGTAATATAATTAGAGTATGAAGAATTTATTATATAAACTTAGGAGGAGTTATGTATACATTTATTTTATCTTTAATTATCCTAATAATAGGATATATATTCTACGGTAAATATGTAGATAACGTGTTCGGACCTGATAATAGCAGACCAACACCAGCAATATCACAACCTGACGGAGTTGACTATGTTCCGTTATCAACATTTAAGTCATTATTTATTCAATTTCTAAATGTAGTTGGGACAGGACCTATATTTGGAGCTATAGCAGGGGTTGCATTTGGACCTATGGCATTTGTGTGGATAGTATTAGGATGTATCTTTGCAGGTGCAGTTCACGATTTCTTTAGTGGTATGTTATCAGTAAGAATGAAAGGTGCAACAGTTGGTGAAATAGTTGGTGAAAACCTTGGTGAATTTGCAAAACAAGTTATGAGAATATTCTCAATAGTATTACTTGTTCTAGTAGGTGTAGTATTCTTAACATCACCTGCACAAATTTTAACAACATTAGTTACAGGATCTAGTAGCAATATGACTGTATATAATACATTCTTAGTTCTTATATTTGTGTACTACATTTTAGCAACTATATTACCAGTTGATAAATTAATAGGTAGATTATATCCATTATTTGGACTAGCTTTATTCTTTATGGCAGTTGGTATTTCAGTTTCATTAATTTATATGAATATTACTGGACAATACTATACACCAGAAATTACAGAATTAGCTACTAAATTAAATTATCACCCTAAATTAACGTTATTCCCATTCTTGTTTATATCTATTGCATGTGGGGCTATAAGTGGATTCCACGCTACACAATCTCCAATAATTGCAAGATGTATTACAAGTGAAAAAGAAGGACGTAAGGTATTCTATGCAGCTATGATAGGTGAAGGAATAGTAGCAATAATATGGGCAGCAGCAGCAATCACATTATTTGCACCAGGTAGTGATCATACATTACAAGGACACCTAGCAGGATTAGCAGCAGCAGGTAAAGCACCAGTAGTAGTTAATAAAGTAGCTAAAATGACTTTAGGAACTGTTGGATCAGTATTAGCAGTATTAGGAGTTGTAGCAGCACCTATTACATCAGGAGATACAGCATTTAGAGGAGCAAGATTAACAATAGCTGATATATTGCATTTAGATCAAAAGTCAATAAAAAATAGATATATGATAGCATTACCTTTATTTGCAATAGGGGCAGTATTATCTCAAGTAGACTTTAATATAATTTGGAGATATTTCGCATGGTCTAACCAAACATTAGCTATGATAGGTTTATGGTCAGCATCTGTATGGCTAATGAAACGTAAGAAGAATTACTTAATTACACTTATACCAGCAGTATTTATGACATTAGTAAGTATGTCATATATAGTAATAGCACCAGAAGGATTTGGAAGATTCTTTATGAATGAAGCAAAAGAAATAAGTGGTACAGGAGCTACAGTAAGCTTTATAGTTGCAATTGTTGTAGCAATAATAGGATTGTTCTTATTCTTTAAAGCAAAATCAGAAATAGAATCTAAAAATGCATATATAAATGATTAATAAGATTTTGGACTGACCACCTTTAATTAGGCGGTCAGTTTTTGATGTTAGGAGTAGTATGTATAAAGTGATGGAAACTTCATCTAAGTATGATGGTGAGAAGTATATAAGTATACAAATAAAAGTTGTTGAATCAAATCAAAATTTTTTGCATACAGGCGATAAATTTATTTTTGTATTAGATGGAGAAGCTAATATATGCATTAATAAGAACGAATATACAATCAAAAAAAATGATATAATAAACATTACTCCTTGGACAGTTATAGAAATTAATAATGTTGTAAAACCTATTAACTATATTGTATTATCATACAATAGACTTTATTTAAAAAAGATTTTAGATAATATAAATAAAGGACTTAATATTTTTGATATTATTGATAAATATGAGCTTATAAAATTAGATGCAAAATCTGGATTAGAAGTTAAAAAGAAGCTTTTAGAAATAAGAGAAGAATTAGGAGACGAAAACATTTTAGAGTTGGCTGAATATAATCAAGATAAATTTACAGAAATATCTGTGATAATAAAAATAGTGAGTATGTTAATAAAAATTTCAAGGAGTGTTAATTCTGAAGAACAAAAATCAGAATTTTCTATGGGACAGACACTAATAAAATATATATATGCACATTCTTCTGAAAAATTAACTGTTATGAAGCTTGCTACCATATTTTTTATGAGTGAAGCAAAGGTTAGAAAATATATTGAAAGTTTTTCAACTTTAACATTTAATGAGTTATTATATAAAATTAGGTTACAAAAAACTGAGGAATTATTGCTTTATACAGATTTAAATTTGGAAGAAATAGCACAGATATCTGGGTTCGTTGATGGATCGCATATTACTAAAGTATGGAATATGAAAAAAAATATGACACCTGCAAGTTATAGACAAATGTATAAATCATCATTTATAACTACAACAGAAGAAGATAAAAATCTTGCATTTGAAATAATAAACTATATAAAAAGCAATTACTATAATCCTATAGACATATATGAAACAGCTAAAAAATATGGGGTTAATGAAGTCAAGGTTAATAAGCTTTTGCTACTCTACGTTGATAGAAACTTTAGTTCATTTTTGAATTATACAAGGATAAATAAGGCATGTGAGATGTTAAAGACATCTAATGAAAATATAGTAGATATTTGTTTTAATGTTGGGTATAATAATATAAAAACCTTTAACAATAATTTTATTAAATATAAGCATATAACACCAACAGAATTTAAAAATAAGGGTGCAACTCTTTAAGATACACCCATTTGGAAGGCATATGGATTGTAATTGCCTTCTCTTTTTTTTATGCTTTTTAATATTTTTATTACTTCTTCATAAGTTTCGAATGTGAAATCTAAACGAAGTTCATTAAGACCTAGTTCTTCTATTAAATCTAATTTAGGAATAAGGTTCATAGGTTTGTATAGATATAATTCTACGTTATTTAATTTATTTCTTTTTAATATATATCTGTCGTAAAATTCTCCTTGTATTTGCATATAATTTGTTTTTAATAAATCATGTTCTATATACATTGCTTTTAGATGACCATAAATTACTAATCCTTTTTTTAAACTAGTACTTGTTAGATGACGTAATTGCTTGTAACTTAATTCAGGTGATAAAAAAACTGTATCTACATTTTTAAATCTTGTCAAAAAATCAAGACTATAATTATTGAAAATATTGAAATTCCAATTAATTGATTTTTTGATGTTATACTTTTCCCCCATACATAGTTGTTCAAAATTGTATGCAAGATTGTTATCTATTTTTAATTTATCAAGATTTTTTTCTTTTGAAATATCATAACTTGCGTAGTAAATTTTATTTATACCAAAATCACGACATGCTTTTTCTTGCTCAGAATTACTAACTAAGCATGAAAATATATATGGCATTTTAGTACAATTTTTAGGATAGTTTTTTAAATTAATTATAGGTGTATTTTTTTTGTATGAATCAATAATTAATTCTTCCATTTTTTTACAAGCTAATCTTTTTAAATTTTTTAACTCACTAAAAGGAAAAAAAGAAATATTATCGTAATTTATTTCTATATTATTTAATTTAAATGTAGTATCACCTAGTTCACTAATTTTTTCTTTAATAGTTTCAAGGTGTATTTGTTTTTTACATTCTTCATTTAAAATATCACCACTAACTGTAGCTAATATATTCTTGTATTTAAGACTAAGAGTTAGTGGATATCCTTTTGTTGCAGTGAGGCTAGCATCTATTTTTAAATACCTTTTTGTTGTAGCAATTAAGTTTGATATTTTATCGTTTAAACTTTTACTATAGTTTTTGTATATAAAAAGCGTGTTATTAGGCACTTCTAATGTTATAACATCGCCCTTGAATGCTTTAGTTACTTTTTTGCCATTTTTTATTATTTTATTTACAAAAATTCCACTTATAGTCTTAAAATTAGAATTAACAAATTGTATACCATCACCATTTTCTATATCATCATTAAGTAGTATTTTACCATCTTTATTCACGCCTAATAAATAACCAAAATTTGAAGGATATTTTGTGTTCATTAAGTTATTATCTAAATAAAAATAACCTTTAGAATAGCCTCTATTAAATAATTTGTAACTTTGTGATTTTCTTTTTACACCATTTAATATATCTTTGTAGTAGCTAACTGTTTCAAAGACATAGTTTTCATTTTTTTTACGTCCTTCTACTTTTATTGCATTAATACCAATAGACTGTAATTTTTCAATTTCATTATATTCTAAAAGTTGGTCATTAGGTGATAAAGTATAGCAAAGTTTTCCATCACTTTGTTTGAAATTTTTACGGCATGTATATGCACACATACCACGATTACCACTACGTCCGCCTATAAAGCTACTTACATAGCAATTACCTGAATACGAGATACACATGGATCCTGAAACAAAAACTTCCAATTCTATATCAGTTTTTTCTCTTATAGATTTAATTTCTTCAAATGATAATTCACGTGCTAAAACAACACGCGATAGACCTATGGATTTTAAAAAGTTAGCTTCAACATGGTTAGAGACAGTCATTTGTGTACTACCATGTATAGTTAAATCTTTAAAATTTTCTTTTAAAATTGAGATTAGTCCTAAATCTTGTACTATTACTGCATCTATACCATGCTCATATATAGGTATTAAATTGTTGATTACATTTTTTAATTCTATATCTTTCATAACTGTATTAAGTGTAAGAAGACATTTAACTCCATGAAGGTGAGCGTAATCTATTGCATCTAAAAGTTCACTGAAACCTAGATTATCATTATTTCTTCTTGCACCAAAACCTTTTAATCCAAAGTACACTTCATCTGCTCCAGCTTTTATCGCAGCTTTTAGTTTTTCAAAATTTCCTGCAGGTCCTATGATATGCATTTATATTGCCTCCTTAATAAATAGGTTCAACATGTAGTGTTACCCTTTTTATATTTTCATTTTTTTGTCTTACTAAAAGACTTACATCTTCGGCTAATTCGTGAGATTTTTCAACTGTTAAATCTTTATTAACCCGAACATCAGCATAAATATATATATTATGGCTTGATCTTAGCATGTATAGATCGTGTACATAATGGATATTTTTGTTTGATAAAAGGATTTCACGTACAATTTCTAAAATTTCTTCATCTTGTGTATCTATTAGTAAAGTAGAATTTTCTATTATTATCTTTAATCCTTGATATATAATATATAAATTTAAAATTATTGCAAGAATTGTATCAAATTTTTTTGAAAAATATATGGACAAAACAGTACCAATTAAAACAGAAATTGATAAAAGTATATCCGATAGATAATCTTGTATAATAGTTTTAAGTAAGGTATTATTGTATTTTGTTGCAAGATGTTTAATAAAATAGTATTGAAATATTTTTAAAAGTATAAACATTATTGTAAATGTGTATATTAGTAAAGAATTTTTACCAAAATTAATCACATAAGTTGTAATAAACATTTCTTTTATACAATTTATTAATGCACCAAATGAAGATATTATCATTATGGTACCTATTAATAAGCTAAATATAGATTCAATTTTTCCATATCCAAAAGGTCTTCTTTCATCTTCAGGTGAATTTGAAATATTGCAACCTATAACTACAAGTAAATTAGTTATACAATCTGCACTTGAATTAATCCCATCAGCTAATATACTAGAAAGGTTAAAAAAAGTACCTACAAATATTTTACCTATTGATAAGAAAAGATTTATTAAAAAAGATATTAAACTTGCATTAAAAATGTTTTTTTCTTGCCTTTTTTGTTCTTGTAGCCCAGAGTATATTAAATTATTTTCTTTTAATTTAAAACCTTCTTTAATTAGTAAATTGTAGCATGCTTTATTAAAATTTGAAACGACTAATTCATCATATCCTAATTTTTTTACATGTTCTATACAAAATGAAATTAAATTTTTGCCAAAACTTATATATCTTTTTTCTTTGATAATAAAGATTTCAGTTATATTATTTTTATCTAATTTAACATGTCCAATAATTTCATTTCTATATTTAAGCTTTATATACTCATTATCAAAAATATATTCCATAATACCTCCATAAAAAAAGTCATACATTAGAAAGTCGAAAAAACTCTAACATCCGTGTCAATATACTCTAGCTCAAATCTAGCTACCCTATAAACCTAGAAATCTAAACTTAATGCTGCTTCGTTCCCAACCTGACATAGTTCGCCTAATTTCTACCAAATAGGACTACATTCTCAACACCTTTATATACGGCGTAATATTAAAATTATCCTCAAATCTAATATGGCTTCCACTAAAGCGGATTGTGGATACAGGGCACCGCTAGCTCCCCAGCTTGTATGACCATGTAAATAATAACATTATTTTATAAAAATTGCAATGTATTATACCATTTTTTTTATTTTTGCAAATTCAAACCTAAATATGATATAATAAATAAAAAAACGGAGGAAGAAATGATAGATAAAATTTTATGGATAATTTTCTATATTTTAACAGCATTTTTGATTATTTCTTACATATTTGCAGAAAGAAAAGTTACGGATATACTAAATAGTTTAGCAGATAAAGTTTCAAATAAAATTATTTTGAAAAAGGATGTAAAACATGATGTAATAATAGGATTAAATATATTAGCCATACTTTCTATGTTGGGTATATTTATATTTTTTGTAAATAAATCAAATAATGATATATTACCACTTAGAGTATTTAGTATGTATGTAGCTGTTGCTATAAACATATTGCTATTAGTAACTAATAAAAGAAAAGATCTTTTATTAATATTTAATATAGTTTGTATAACAATATTAACAAATATGGTAGGTATATACGATAAAGAATTTAAATTAAGTATAATTTCTACGATGCCATTTATACTAATATCTATATATCTAGAAAAGGAAAAAATGGTAAAGAGTATACGTGCAATATTTAATGGTATCTACTTAATTGCTTTGGTAATAATTTTACAAACATACTATTTTGGAAACTATTTTATACCAACTCCATCAATGGAACCAACTATAATGGTTAAAGACAGAATATTTTCTAATAATGCTATATACAACTTTAAAGCACCTAAGCTAAACGATATTATTTCTTTTATAGAGCCTTTAAATAATGAAACTATGTATACTAAAAGAATAACTGGTATTGCAGGTACTGTATTTAAAGTTGATAATGACAGAATTTATAGTAATAATAAAAAGATAAGTGAGAGATATTACAGTACTGGTAGAGATTCAATATATCAATTATTGGGATTAAAGGAAATATATATACCTAAAAAAGGAGATTTAGTTAAAATAGTTAAGGTAATAGAGTTTGATTCTGTTAATTCTAAAATAAATGTATTAGAGCCACAAGATTTCTTAAAACAATCAAAAGGGCAAGATTATAAAAAAATAGTAGGATTTTATAACAGTCTTCAAGATGCAACTATATTAAAAAGATATACATTTGTAATGCAAGCACAAGGTCATGATGAATTGATGCTACCTATATTAGATTTCAAATATGATAAAGCTAAGTTTGAAAAATTATTGAGTGGAGAATATATTAAACTTAATGATGATTATTACATGGCTATGGGAGATAACACAGATAACAGTGAAGATTCAAGATACTTTGGATATGTTAAAAAGAGTAGATTAGCAGGTAAATTGATATTTAGATGGATGCCATTAAATAGAATAGGATTTATAAAAGATGAATTTTGATATAATTTCTAAAATTCATAATGAAAATTTTGAAAAAAAGCAAAATGCTAAGTTTTTTTCTAACATAAAAAATATATATAATATATATATTATAGAAAATTGTGCCTATTTAATATTAATTGATAGCATAGATGTGTACGAAATATTTGAAATAGCAGTATCTAAAGAATATCAAAGAAAAGGGTATGCAACTAAACTTTTAGAAATGCTTCCTACTGATAAAGAGATTTTTTTAGAAGTGAGAGAAGATAATTTTGCTGCAATAAAATTATATGAAAAATTTAAATTTTTAAAAATAGCACTACGAAAAAATTATTATGGAGAAAAAAATGCAATAATTATGAAAAAAAGTCTTAACAAATATAAATAGTTTAATATATAGGTACTTTGTAAATAAGGTGGGCAAGAAATGAAATAAAAAAATGGAAGACTTCCACAAAATATTGTATAATAAAAAAACCAACAACTATACAAAGGAGTCCCCCATATGAATAAGTATACCACAAATAAAAAATATTTTGAATCAATTATATCAAAAAATGTATCAGATGTAGATATTTCTATCAATAGTGAAAATACTACAACACTTAATTCTTTTGAAGATGATAAATATATAGACTTTGATATTAAATCAAATACTTCTAGTACAATATGTAAACACTGCAATAAATCAATAACTCGTTTTAAACAATATAGAATAACTTATCTTCTATATGCACTATACAATTCTAAATCTGTCATGCTTAAAATGAGAAATAAACAATACTATTGTATGGATTGCAAAAAACATACTACTGAAAAATTATTTGAAATTAAAGAATATGCAAGAAGTTCTAATAAGTTCTTAGAATCTATGCTAACTACATTACGTGAAACTGTAAGCTATAGTACAGTTGCAAGAATATATAAAGTATCACCAAAATATGTAATAAATCACTTTGATAAACATTCTAATCAATTATCTATTAATAGAGAAAATGTAGAACATTTATCAATAGATGAGTTAAGATTTATGAACAAAAATGAAGCTAACTATCAATTCATCATTGTTAATACATATACCAAAGAAGTATTAGATATAATATCAGATAGAACACAAAAAAATGTAAAAAAATTTTTAGAAACAAATTATTATGGAATAAAAACAGTTAGTCAAGATTTATGGAAACCCTATAAAAATGCTGTTTTAAGTATTTATGAAGATGCAAAGATAGTACCTGATAGATTTCACATTGTACGACAATTTACATGGGCATTTTCAAGAGAACGAATACAATTACAAAAAGAACATGGAATAAAGACTAATAAATGTTGGAAATTATTAACGATACGAGAATCAAAATTAGATGAAAAAGGGAAAGAAAAATTAGATAGAAAATTATCAGAATCAGAATATCTAAAAGTGATACATTTAGCTAAAGAAAAGGCATACGATACATTCAAAAAACAGACTTTAGAAGAATATAGAGAAAAGTTACAAATATTAAAAGAATATGTAGAATTAAACGATATAGTAGAGTTTAAAAGAGCATTAAATACAATAAAAAACTGGGAAGAAGATATAGAAAATATGTTTAGATATGATATATCAAATGGAATAGTAGAAAGAATAAATAGATTTATTAAACAATATAAGGATATATCATATGGATTTAAAAATTTAGAAAGATCAACAAAATTAGTTAAATATAGAGTGAATAAATTAAAAATTTTAGGACTTATGATTTCAAATGCACTAGTTAGTTTATCAGGAGCCTTATTTACACAATATATACGTGTTATAGACTTATCATCTTCTGTTGGGACTATGGTTATAGGATTAGCATCCATAATATTTGGGCTAGGAATGTTAAAAAAATCTAATGTAATTAACTATGTTTCCATCGTTATAGTTGGTTCTATCGTTTATTATATAGTTATTAACTTTGCACTAAATTCATCAAATATAACAGAAATAATATTTACAGCACTTAACTTTAGCGAATAAACAATAGATAATGCTAAAAAGAAAAAGAAGGTGAAATAATGCTAGAATTAAAAAATATTAATAAATCTTTTTATACTGAATTAGGACATTCAAAAACTGTTTTTGATAACTTAAATTTAACTGCAAATAAAGGTGAGTTTATTACAATCATAGGAAGTAATGGTGCAGGTAAATCTACACTACTTAATATTATAAACGGCAATGTTGAGGTAGATTCAGGTAATATATTTTTAAATGGTTTGGATATAACAGCTTTAAAGCCACATAAAAGATCTAAATGGATTTCACAAGTATATCAAGATCCTACATTTGGTACATCGCCTTCTATGGTAGTTTTAGAAAATTTGTCTATGGCTATGAATAAAGGGAAAGCGTTTAATTTAAGTTTTGGACTTGATATTAAGCATATTGATTATTTTAATGAGCAATTGGCTGATTTAGGATTAGGACTTGAAAAACAATTATACACAAGAGTAGGTTCATTATCAGGAGGACGAAGACAATGTTTATCACTGTTAATGGCAACATTAAAAAAACCTGATATACTTTTATTAGATGAACATACAGCAGCTCTTGACCCTCAAACAAGTGAAATAATATTAGAAAAAACAAGAAAGATAATTGAAAAGAATCATTTGATAGCATTTATGATAACACATAATATGCAAGATGCTATTAAATATGGAAATAGATTAATAATGTTTCATAAAGGTAAAATAATATTTGATATTAAAGGGGAAGAAAAGGAAAATTTAACAGTAGAAAAATTATTAGATCTATTTAAAGAAAAAGAGGTTAAATTATCAGATTTATCTGATAAGGATCTGTTTTAAATTTTCTCTTGAAAAATATATACAAGAGTGATATAATAAACTAACAACTTGGGAGTGGACATTTGTCCACTCTTTAATTTAGTAAGGGAAGTGAAAGATTGGAAGAGTTATTTAACAATTTACAAATACTATTAAGTGAGCATAATATAGAATTAGTAGACTTAGAATATGTAGTTGAAAATAGTAATAATTATTTACGTGTATACATTGAATCAAAGAATTCAAAAACTACACTTGATACTTGTGAATACGTAAGCAAGCTTATAGAAGATATTTGTGATAGTGTAATTCATGATAAATTTTATTTAGAAGTTTCAACACCTGGGCTAGAGCGTAATTTAAAAAAGCCTAGTGATTTTGAAAAGTATTTGGGATACAAGATATTAGTTAAAACAAAAAATAATATATATGATAAAAAGAGTTTTACTGGTATACTTAAAGGATTTGAAAATGGAAATATTTTATTAGATGAATTTTTAATACCATTTGAAAAAGTAAAATCAGCAAAAACTGTTTTTGAATTTGAAAAAGAATTAGAAATGGAGGATAAAAAAAATGAAAGCTAAAGAACAGGGCATATTTTTAGCAGCATTAGATGAACTTGAAAAAGAAAAAGGATTAAAGAAAGATGAATTATTAAGTGCTATTGAAACAGCCCTACTTGCAGCATATAAGAGAAATTATAAAGATGCTGAAAATGCTTATGTTGAAATAAATAAAGAAACAGGAGATGTTAAAGTAAAAGCAAAAAAAGAAGTTGTAGAAAAGGTAGATACTCCTGCAACACAAATAAGTCTTGAAGAAGCGAAGATATATTCTAAAAGAGCAAAAATTGGTAGTGTAATTGACGTTGAAATAAATGCAGAACATTTCAAAAGAAATGCAATACAAAATGCAAAGCAAATAGTTATACAAAAGGTAAGAGAACATGAAAAATTGAATATATACAACAAATTTAAGCTATTAGAAGATAGTTTAGTTAATGCGTTAGTTAAAAAGACAGATGAACAAGGTAACCTATATGTAGAAATCAATGGAATTGAAACAATTATACCTACAAGAAATTTAAATCCTAATGACAGTTTTGTACAAGGAGATATTATATCAGTTTATATAGGAACAGTTGAAGAAGGGACTAAATTTACTAAAGTTGATTTTTCAAGAAATTCTGAAAAATTTTTAGAAAAATTGTTTGAAAGAGAAATTCCTGAAATAGCAACTGGAGAAATTGTGATTAAATCTATAGCAAGAGAAGCTGGAAGTAGAAGTAAAGTTGCACTATATTCAGATGATGTAAATCTTGATGTAAAAGGTGCTTGTATGGGTCCTAACAAAATGAGATTAGAAGCTATTTTGTCTGAGTTACAGGGTGAAAAAATAGATCTAATTATTTGGGATGAAGATACTAGAAATTACGTAAGTAGTGCATTAGCACCAGCAAGTGTTTTCTCAACTGAGATTGTTCAAGAAGGAGATGAAATAATAGCTAGAATTTGTGTTGATAATTCTCAATTATCACTTGCTATAGGTAAAAAAGGTCAAAATTCAAGATTAGCATCTAAGTTGTGTAAAATTAAAATTGATATTAAAGGATTAAGTTTTGAAGAACAAGAGGCTATAATAAATGAAAATTAAAAAAGAACCTATTAGAACATGTGTTTATACTAAAATTAAAGCATATAAAAAAGATATGATAAGATTAGTTAAAAACGAAGATAATGTGTATGTGGTTGATAAAAATAAAAAAGCTCAAAAAAGAGGCATATACATTTATCCATGTGAAAAGATAATAGATGTAATTTTTAAAAATAAGAAATATAATATTTTAGAAGATGAAAAGAAAAAGATAATTGAAATGATAAAGGCAGGTGGCATGTATGAATAATAGAGTTTATGATTATGCAAAAAGATTTGCACAAGATACGACAACATTTATAAAAAATCTTACAAATATAGGCATAAAAAATAAGACAGCATTAAATAAATTAGATGAAAAAGAAATAGAATTAATTGAAGAAAAAATGCCTAAAATATTGGAAGAGCAGAATCAAAAAGACGAAAAGACTATAGTAGTGCAAGAAAAAAAGATCTTTGTAAGTCAAAAGAAAAAAGAATTTAATAGAGAACAACGTAATAATCAAAAACCAACAAGAGAATTTCATAAATGGAATACGTACAAAGAAAGAAATCCTAAAGAAGACGGAGAAAAGAAAGAATACAGAACAAATAAGGGAAATATTTTTAATAAACCTAAATTTGATAATACAAATAAAACAAAAAGAGAGTTTAATAAAGATAAGGATAACAATGGTAAATTTAATAATACAAAGTTCAATCAAAAACAAAATGATAAAATTAAAAATGAAGTAGAAGTTCCAGAAATGGAAACTATGACAAAAAATTCTAAATCATCTAAGCAAAAAACAAAATTCGATAAAAAGAAATATGAATATGAAAAAAAGGCAAAAGAAGAAGAAAGAAAATTAAAGGAATTAAGAACTGATTTTAGAAAAGATAATGCCAAAAAGAAAATTAAGAAAAAAGAAAAACAAATTAAAAGTGAAGTTGTAAAATTAGATGATACATCTGGTGTACTAAAAATAATAGGTGAATTAACAGTTAAGGATTTAGCAGATAAATTAGGTATAACTGCATCAGCAGTAATATCAAAGTTTTTTATGCAAGGAAAAGTATTAACTGCTAATGCAATTTTATCTATGGAAGAAATTGAAGAGGTAGCATTAGAATATAATGTACTAATAGAAATTGAAGAAGAAGTTGAACTACCCTATGGTGAAAAATATGATCTTGAAATAGAAGATAATGCCAACGAATTAGTTCAAAGAGCACCAGTTATTACAATAATGGGACATGTTGATCACGGTAAAACTTCACTATTAGATGCATTGCGTCATACAAATGTAATTGCAAATGAAGCAGGTGGAATAACTCAAAGTATAGGTGCATACCAAGTTACATGGAAAGACCAAAAAATAACATTTATTGATACACCAGGGCATGAAGCTTTTACAGAAATGCGTGCAAGAGGTGCTAATATCACGGATATATCTATCTTAATAGTAGCAGCAGATGATGGAGTAAAACCACAAACAATAGAAGCTATTTCACATGCAAAAGAAGCCAATGTACCTATAATAGTTGCGATCAATAAAATAGATAAGCCAGACGCAAATCCTATGAGAGTTAAGCAAGAACTAATGGAATATGGTTTAGTTGCACAAGAATGGGGTGGAGATACAGAATGTGTTGAAATTTCAGCAAAACAAAAAATTAATTTAGAAGAATTATTAGAAACTATAGTAATTACATCTGAACTATTAGAATTAAAAGCAAATCCTAAAAAAAGAGCTAAAGCTGTAGTAGTTGAATCAAAATTAGATCCTCAAGTTGGTATAATTGCAGATATGCTTGTACAAGAAGGTACTCTAAAAATAGGAGATATATTTGTAGTTGGAGGAACTTATGGTAGAATACGTAGTATGATAGATGATAAAGGTAATAAAATTACTAAAGCAGAACCTTCAATGCCGGTTGAAATAACAGGATTTAATGATATACCAGAAGCAGGAGCAACGCTATATTGTGTTAAAAATGATAAACAAGCACGTAAAATTGTTGATGACTATAATGCAAGTAAGAAATTAACAGATTTAAATGCTAAAAAACATATTTCACTTGAAAGTTTGTCTCAACAATTAGAAGATGAACAATTAAAAGAATTAAAGTGTATTATAAGAGCAGATTCAAAAGGATCAGTTGAGGCATTAAAAGAATCATTAAATAAATTAAGCAATGAAAAAGTGCATGTTGATATTATACAAGCAACTGCTGGTGCTATAACTGAAGGAGATATTAAACTAGCTGAAGCGTCTAATGCAATAATAATAGGATTTGGTGTAAGACCTACTAATACAGCTAGAACTGAAGCAGAAAAAACAGGTGTTGAAATTAGAAATTATAATGTAATATACCATGTAACAGAAGATATAGAAAAAGCAATGAAAGGTATGCTTGATCCAGAATATAGAGAAGTATATCACGGTAGACTAGAAGTTTTAAAAGTATTTAAAATTTCAAACGTAGGTAATATTGCAGGAACTTTAGTATTAGAAGGAAAAGTTACAAATCATTCGAAAATTAGAGTTTTAAGAAATGGTATTATAATTTTTGATGGAGATATTTTATCATTAAAACGTCATAAAGATGAAGCTCGTGAAGTAAATATGGGACAAGAATGCGGAATTAGCTTAAAAGACTTTAATGATATTAAAGAAGGCGACATATTAGAAGCATATATTAAAGAGGTAATTGAAAGATAATATGAATGATAGAAGAATAAAAGGGTTAGAAAAAGAAATATCAAGAATAATAGGTACTACTATTTTAACTGAAATAAATAATGAAAAAATAAAAAATCTTGTTACAGTATATAAAACAACACTTACTAAAGATGCAAGATATGTAGATATAGTATTTTCTGTATTAAATTATAAGGAAAATATTAATAAGGATAAAATATTAGAGGAATTAAATAAGTTAAAAGGATTTTTTAGAAAAAAATTAAGTCAGGAATTGACTATTAGATATGTACCAGAAATAAGAGTATTCCTTGATGATAGTGTTGAGCAAGGTATAAAAATTTCAAATTTAATAGATAAAGTTATAAATTCGTGATAAAATATAAAAAAAATATAATAGGAGGAACAATGTATAATTTAGAAAGATTAGAAAATTCACAAGTAAAGGCAAAAATAGAATTAAAAGGAGAAGAATTTAAAAATTTAAGAGATAAAGTTTTAGCTGAATTTAAAAATGCTAAAATAGATGGATTTAGAAAAGGACATACCCCATTAGATGTTATTGAAAAAACATTTGAAGGTAAAATTAATGAAGAAATCTTTAATTATGTTTTAAATACTGAAATAAAAAAACTAGTTGATGAAAATGATTTAGAAGTATTAGGTCAAATTAATATTGAAGATCACGCTTTAACTAAAGAAGAAGTTAGTGTAAATATTAGCTTTGAAGTTAAACCATCATTTGAATTACCTGAATATAAAGGATTAGACATAAAAGAAGAAGTAGAAGAAGTTACTGATGAAAAGGTTGAACAAAAATTACAATCAGTTGTACAAAGAAGTAAGACTGTAGAAAAAAGTAAAAAAACTACTGCAGAAGACGGAGATTTAGTAAACATAAACTTTGAAGGATTTGTAGATGGTGTTGCATTTGAAGGTGGAAAATCTGAAAACTATAATATAAAATTAGGATCACATTCATTTATAGATACATTTGAAGAACAAATAGTAGGTCACAATGTAAATGATGAATTTGATGTAAATGTAGTATTTCCTGAAGAATATCATGCAGAAAATTTAAAAGGAAAACCTGCATTATTTAAAGTTAAATTAAATTCTATACAAGAAGAAAAATTACCTACTGTAGATGATGAATTTGCTAAGAAAAATGGTTATGATACATTGGCAGAATATAAAATTGCATTAAAGGCAGAATTAGAAGAAGATGCAAATGCACAAGCTAAAGATAAAAAATATCAAGAAATTGCTGATAAATTAGTTAAGTCTACTGAAATGGAATTACCAAAAAATATAGTAGAAGCTGAAAATAAGAGTCAAAAGAATGCATTATTACAACAATTATCAATGCAAGGATTAGATTTAAAGGCATATTTAAACTTATCAAATAAAACAGAAGAAGAATTTGAAGCTGAATGTGTTGAAAGAGCAAAAAATATAGTTAAATTTAATTTAATAATTGGTAAAATTGCAGAAAATGAAAATATAAAAGTTGAAAAAGCAGATGTTGATGCAGAATTAGATAATATGGCATCTATGTATGGTATGACAAGAGAACAATTATTAGATGAATTAACTAAAGCAAAATTATTAGAAAATTATACTAACCAAATTGCAAGTTCAATATTTATGGGAAGAATTAAGGAATTTTTAGTTAAAAACAACTAAGAAGGGAAGAGGAATGATTTATCCATTTATACATGAAGAAGAAGGTGGAGTTGAAAAAACATATAATATTTTTTCAAGACTACTTAAAGATAGAATAATATTTTTAATGGGAGAAGTTAATGATGAAATGGCTAATACCATTATTGCACAACTTCTATACCTTAATGCACAAGACAAGAAAAAAGATATAACAATGTATATTAATAGCCCTGGCGGTTCAGTAACTGCTGGGCTTGGTATTTATGATACAATCAAACACATTGATTGTGATGTATCAACAGTTTGTATAGGACAAGCTGCTAGTATGGGTGCATTTTTATTAGCAGCAGGTAAAAAAGGCAAAAGATTTTCATTACCTAATTCAAGAATAATGATACACCAAGTTTTAGGTGGAATTGGTTATTCACAAGCGACAGATGTAAAGATACATGCACAAGAAATGCTAAGATTAAAAGATTTATTAAACAATGAATTAGCTATAAATACAAGTAAAACAATTAAACAAATTGAAAAGGCTACTGATAGAGATAATTTTATGTCTTCTAGTGAAGCAAAAGAATTTGGGTTAATTGATGCTATAATATAGAAAGGAAAATTAGATGGCAAAAAAGATATTTTCATGCTCATTTTGTGGTGAGCATGGTGAAAATATTGATTTAGTTGAAGGAGATAATGGAGCATATATTTGCGAGTCTTGTATCTTTAAATGTTATGATATGGTATGTTCAGATGCAGAGGATTTAAGTAAGATTAATGTAAAGGCAAATAGCAAAATTAATCTAATAAAACCCCGTGAAATAAAAGAAAAGTTAGACGAATATATTATAGGTCAAGAAATAGCAAAAAAAGTTTTATCTGTTGCAGTATATAATCATTTTAAAAGATTAATGTTAAAAGATAACAGAAAAAAAGATGATGTTGAAGTACAAAAATCAAATATTCTTTTAATAGGACCTACAGGTAGTGGTAAAACATTGTTAGCTCAAACTTTAGCTAAAATACTAAATGTTCCTTTAGCTATTGCTGATGCAACTACAGTTACAGAAGCAGGATATGTTGGAGACGACGTTGAAAATGTTTTATTAAAATTAATAAAAGCTGCAGACTATGATGTAGATGTTGCAAAAAAAGGTATCATATACATAGATGAAATTGATAAAATAGCAAGAAAATCTGAAAATACATCTATAACACGTGATGTTTCAGGAGAAGGAGTACAACAAGCATTGCTTAAAATTGTTGAAGGTACGGTTTCAAGTGTTCCAGCTAATGGTGGTAGA
>CABURZ010000009.1 GCA_902494065.1 uncultured Sneathia sp.
CCAGAAGAAGCTAAAGATATAGCTAATACAAAATTAATTGACTACAACTTTGATTGGGCAGGAAAGAATAAGAAGAGATTAGTTGATGAATTTACAAAACAAACAAATGCACAAGCACCTAAGAAATAGACAAAAGGGCCACTGTATGCAGTGGCTTTTTTAAAGGGGATAGATATGAACAATTTAAAATTTAAAATAAAAGAAGAAATAAAAAATCTTGTAAAAATAGCTCATGATCCTGTACTTTTTGCTACAATAATATTTTCTATAATAGTTGTATGCTTTTTTATACTTGTTCCAGTATACAACGTTGTAAAGCAAAGCTTATTAGTAAAAGGCTCATATGGTTTAGCAAACTATGTTGAATCATTTAAAAGTGAGGGAAATGTACGAATAATTATTAATACTCTAGTTCTTGGAACTGTAACTGGATTACTTTCATTAATAGTTGGATTTTTCTTTTCATATATTACAGTTTATGTAAAAGTTAAGGGTAAAAAAATATTTGACTTTATTGCATTATTACCTATAGTATCACCACCATTTGTGGTTGCATTATCTGCAATATTATTATTCGGTAGACAAGGTATAATAACTAGAAAGTTGTTGGGTATAACAAATTTTGAAATATATGGTTTTTGGGGATTAGTTTTGGTTCAAGTTTTAAGTTTTTTTCCTATAGCATATATGATGTTAGTTGGTTTACTACAGATGATAGATCCATCAGTAGAAGAGGCAGCACAATCTTTAGGAGCAACTAGATTTAAGGTATTTATGACTGTAACATTGCCATTAATGGTTCCAGGATTAGCTAATGCGTTTTTATTAGTTTTCATACAATCATTAGCAGATTATGCAAATCCATTTGTTATAGGTGGACAATTTACTACAATTGCGGTTAAAATATTCCAAGAAGGTGTAGGTAACTATGAGTTAGGAGTTGCAACAGCATTATCTGTTATACTTTTGACAATATCTATTTCAATGTTTACATTGCAAAGATATTATGTTGAGAAAAAATCATATGTAACTGTTACAGGAAAAGCTTCAAGAGAAAGAGAATTAATAGATAATCCTAAAATAGTAAGACCTATTTTTGTCTTATTAATATTACTTACAGCATTTATTATAGCGATGTATGTGCTAATTCCTATTAGTTCATTTGTAAAATTATTTGGGCAAGATAATACGTTTACATTGTATCATTATAAGGAAATATTTAGATTTAAAAATCGTATACAACCTATTGTTACAACTACACAACTAGCATTAATTGCTACGATTATAGCATCAATATTTTCTATGATAATAGCATTCTTAATAGTTAGAAAGAAATTTATAGGTAAAACATTTATAGAATTTAGTGTTATGATAGGTTTAGCTATACCAGGTACTATAATAGGTATAGGATATGCAATAAGCTATAATATTAGCTATAAGATTCCATTTACAAGTATACCACTAGTTCCTACATTAACAGGTACTGCCTTTATAATCATAATGGCATTTATCATTAGATCACTTCCAGTTGGAGTTAGATCTGGAATTTCTGCATTGCAACAAATAGATCCATCTATAGAAGAAGCATCTACAATATTAGGAGCATCTAGCAGACAAACATTTTTTAAAATTACTATACCTATGATAAAAGAAGCCTTTTTAAGTGGTTTGATTTATAGCTTTGCAAGAGGAATGACTTTAGTTAGTACAGTAGTATTTTTAATATCAGCTAAATGGAAACTTATGACACCTACGATAATGGATCATATAGATCAAGGTAGAGTAGGTATAGCTGCTGCATATTGTACAATTCTTATCATTATAGTTTCTGTATTTATGCTAATAGTTAAGGCATTAATGAAACTATTATCACCAAAAACTAAATAGGAGAAATCATGGAAAAAGAAATAAAATTAGATATTAGTAATTTAACGAAAATATTTACACCAAAAGGAAGAAAAGTAAAAGCTGTTAGTGATGTAAATTTAAAAATAGAAGAGGGAGAATTTGTGTGCCTTCTAGGGCCTAGTGGGTGCGGGAAAACTACAACTTTACGTATGATAGCTGGGTTTGAAATACCAACAGAGGGTAAAATTATTATGAATGGTCGTGATATTGCATATTTAACACCAGATAAAAGAGGTATATCTATGGTATTCCAAAATTATGCACTATTTCCACACATGAATGTTTACGATAATATTGCATATGGATTAAAGTTACAAAAAAGACCAAAAGAAGAAATACAAGAAAGAGTAGCGAATATATTAAGATTAATGAAAATGGAAGAATTTGCAGATAGAGTTCCATCGCAAATGTCAGGTGGGCAACAACAAAGAGTATCACTTGCAAGAGCGTTAATTATGAATTCAGAAATATTACTATTTGATGAGCCTCTATCAAACTTAGATGCAAAGCTTAGATTACACATGAGAGATGAGATAAGAAAATTGCAAAAAGAAGTTGGAATAACATCTATATATGTAACTCATGATCAAGCTGAAGCTATGGCATTATCTGATAAGATAGTAATAATGAAAGATGGTATGATATCGCAAGTTGGAAGTCCAAAAGAAATATATCAAAAACCAAATAGTGAATTTGTAGCTAAATTTATAGGAAGAGCAAATATCCTAGACGCAAAAGTAGTAGAATTAAAAGATACAAAAACAAAAATAAATGTATTAGGTGTAGATTATACTGTATCTGAAAAAGTTAATTATAGCGTAGGAGAGGATATAAAGATAGTGGTAAGACCAGAATCAATAATATTTAATGAAGAAAAACACAAATTAAAAGTAGTTAAGAGTGTATTTATGGGTGAAAATCACGAATATGAAGTTGAAACTGAAAATGGTGATATAATAGAATTAACTCTTAATAATCCACATGGGAAGGATGTAAAAGAACTAGGTGAGTATTTATCATTTAGTTTTGATGCAGACTCAATACATATATTATGATGCAAAATGGTGAATTTATTGCTAGAATAGTCGTAGCAACTATTTGTGGAAGTTTTATAGGATATGAGAGAACTAATAGAAACAAAGGAGCTGGAATTAGAACTCATGCTATCGTAGCATTAGCTTCTAGTGTTATGATGATAATATCTAAATATGGATTTTTAGATACTAAAAATTATGATGCAGCAAGAGTTGCAGCACAGATAGTTAGTGGAGTAGGATTTTTAGGAGCAGGATTAATATTCGTTAGAAATAACAATGTTATATCAGGCTTAACTACAGCAGCAGGAGTTTGGGGGACAGCTGGAGTTGGTATGGCTATTGGAGCAGGATTATATATTATTGGAGCATTTACTACTGTGTTAGTTGTATTTATACAAATATTTTTTCATAAGGAAACGTTTTTTACTAAAGGGGAAGGTTATAGATTTAAACTATACTTAAGATTACTTAATATAGAGACTTATACAAAAATAAAGCCAAGATTAATTAAAGATATGCAAATAGAAGGACTAAATATTAAGAAAAATAGAGATGGTATAGTTGATGTTGAATTAGATGTATTAATAAAAGATTCATACAGAAGATTCGGAGCATTAGAAGATGTAATGTTAGATTCAAATGTAATTGATGGATATTATGAATAAGGTCCTAGAGTAATCTAGGATCTTTTTTTATTAATTATTTGTAAAAAAAAAAAAAAAACATAACATCTGTTATCAACACCTATTATATTGAAAAAATTAAATTTAAGGAGGAAAAATGAAAAAGTTTAACATTGTTCAAGTAGAGCAAAATATCAAAAGATATTTAAAAAAGAAAGTTTCAATTAGTAAGTCTTTAATTATTATATTTTGTATGACAGGATTATTTAATATATCAAAGGCTGGCGACACATCTAATGCAGTTGCTATGGCAAATTTAGTATAAGTAAACTCTTATTCTGATTATAGAAATAATTTGAGTGCAGCATATGGATATTATGGTAAATCACATGCATTAGCAATAGGATTTAGTGGAGTAACAAAGGATAGAAGATTAGTATACAAACTAAGTGGATTAGTAAATAATAAGGGAAATCTTGCCCTTGGAGTTGGAGCTGGAGTAATGCTTGGTAATAAGGAAGAAAGCATGGAACATAAGGATATTAATGTGAAAGAACTATATGAAAGAATAACTAAATTAGAAAAAGAAAATAGTACAATAAAGCAAAGAGTAATTCAACAAGATACAATAATACAAAAATTAGAATCAATTATTAGAAAATAGATAATAAGTATTTTAGCAAGTGTATGAAAGTATACTTGTTTTTTTATACGCAGTTAAAAAAAAGGAAGATAATAAAAAGTAATATATAATAAAAAGTAACAATATAGTCATTGATGAGTTAATAAAAGTATTTACTAATAATGAATAAAATCTTGAAAATAGAATGGGGGGGGGTATAATCATCTGAAATATTTTTAAATGGAGGTATTAGTATGAAAAAAAGTGGTAAGAAAAAAATTAATTTAATTCTAATTATTTCAAGTATATTACTTGTATGTACAAGTGTAGGATATGCTAATGTAACAGAAGATGAAATTGAAAAAATAAAAAATAAAGTAAAAACAGAATTGAAATCAGAAATAAAGCAATATTTAGAAAATATAGAAATTGGAAAATTCAAAAGAACAAAAGATAGTGGAACAACTACAGGAATTAAGATAGCGATAAAAGATAATGGAGATAAAGAAGGAGAAGCTAAATTTTCTGTAGGATATCTTAATTTTGATGGTAAAAATCAAATAATTTCAAGTGGAAGTGAAGATAATAAAAAATATGTAAGAGGAGCATTCACACAAACAAAACTAGACTTAAATAACCATAATTTTAGTCTAGGAGCTTTGCAATTTGATGGATTACATGGAAATATATATATTGCTAATAGTCCTACAGAAAGCAATAAATACTTAGCAATGTTTCAAAATAATGTTGGAAAAAGTGAAGATAATTGGAAAATGCCAGAGTTAAATTCAAATATTGCTTTAGGTTGGGGAAATAGTGCTGGAATGAAATTGAAACCAATTAAAAAAAAGATATCTGATGGTACGAAAGATAATGAATTAATAATTGGATATGAGCAAGAAAGAGGTAATCCTGGAATTAAGGAGACAAATAAGCCTTTTGCTAAAAATTATGATTGGGAGCATAATTATTATAGTTTTGAAAAGTCATCTAGTTCTTCTGAAACAAATAAACCAAGTAATAATTCAACAGCTATAGGAGTTAGAAATGCTTCATATGGAAAAGGAGCATTTGCAATAGGAATAGAAAGTGTTGCAGGTAATAATGGAACATTTGCAGGTGGTAAAAATGCTATAGCTTCAGGAATTAATTCAATTTCTTATGGTAATAATACACTTTCGGCAGGTAAGGAATCAATGTCATTTGGATATTACACTAAAGCTTATGGTAATAGATCGTTTGCGAGTGGTTATGAATCAGAAGCATATGGAAATAATGCAATTGCAATGGGTAGATGGAGTTATGCAAAGGCTGAAAATTCACTTGCACTTTCAGGAGGAACTGTAGAATCTAGTGCAACTGATGGTGTAGCTATAGGTAAAGGTGCAGTAACAAAAACTGAAGAAGGATTTTCAATAGGTAGTGAAGCACTAGCAGATAGAGAAAAGGGTAAGTATGGATATAATGTTATCGAAGGTAGAGAATATACAAATAAAGATTTAGGTTTAGATGAAAATGAAAAATATATTGATAATATATCGGAAATAAAAAATAAAAAAGAGAAAATAAAGGAAAATATTTCTAAAATAAAAAATTTAGAAAAAGAAAATGAAAAAATAAAAAATAATATAAAGGGGCTTGATGAATTTAATGGAAATAATGTTTATGAAAAAAATGGGGAACTTAAATGGAATATATTGCAAAAAATTAAAAACGAAAAAAATTCTTTGGAAGAAAAATTAAATAAAAATGAAACAAACATACAAAAATTAAAAACTGAAAGAGAAGCATTAGATAAAGAATTAAAAGGATTAGAAGATAAATTTAAAGGAGTAACACCGTATTTTAGTACAGCTAGTGCAATATCTATAGGTAATCCTGACAAAGGTATAACTCGTCAATTAACAGGTCTTTCAGCAGGTAGTGAAGATACAGATGCAGTTAATGTTGCACAATTAAAAGCAATGAGAAGTTATGTAGATAAAAAAGTTACATTAAAAGCAGGAAAGAGTGCATATGATATATGGGCTACATCATCTAAAGCTGTTGAATATGCAACTAAACATAATAAAAAATTGAAAGATTTAACTGAATTAGATTTTATTGATTCATTAAAAGGAGAACAAGGAATAAAAGGTGATGGTGAATCAGCATATCAAAGTTGGTTAAAGCAAAAAGGTAATGCAGGCAAAAGTGAAGAAGACTTTGTTAAATGGCTAAAAGGCGATAAAGGTGATAAAGGGCAAGACGGAAAAGATGGAAAAGATGGAAAAAGTGCCTTTGAAGTATGGAAAGAAAATAAAAATATGCCTAATGCTAAGGAAGAAGATTTCTTTAAGGATATAACAAAAGGTGCTGGGCTATTAGCCAAGGAAAAAGAAGAAATGAATAAAAAGATAGAAGATGCAAATAAGAAATCAGACCTAGCATTAGGTGGTGTATCAAATGCTGTAGCAATGGCTAATCTACCACAAGTAATGGGTAATAAGAAGTTTAATTTAGCAGCATCATATGGATATTATGGTGGTTCTCATGCAATAGCTGTAGGATTTGGTGGAACAAATGACAAGCAAAACTTTATCTACAAACTAAGTGGATCAGTTAATAGTAAGGGTAATCTTGCCTTTGGTATAGGTGCTGGAGTAATGCTTGGAGAAGTTAATAATAAGGATAATAGAATTAGTGAACTTGAAACTAGATTAAAAGAACAAACTGAAAAGACTAATAGATTAGAAAAACAACTTGAAAAAGTTATGAAAAGATTAGGTCAAAATTAAAATGCCAGATGTGTCTGGCATTTTTTTAATCTATATTCTTTTCTTTCTTTAATGTTGGGAATAGTATGACATCTTTAATTGAATATGAATTAGTAAGAAGCATAGTTAATCTATCTATACCTATACCAAGTCCACCTGCTGGTGGCATACCATATTCTAATGCTCTAATATAGTCTAAATCCATATCGCAAGCTTCATCATCACCTTGATTTTTCTTTTCAACTTGATCAGCAAATCTTGCCTTTTGTTCAACAGGATCATTTAATTCTGAATATGCATTTCCATATTCACGTCCTGTCATAAATAGTTCAAATCTGTCTACCCAAACATCACTATTATATGAATTTTTAGATAAAGGTGATATTTCTTTTGGATAAGTCGTAATAAAAGTAGGATTTATTAATGTATTTTCAACCTTTTCTTCAAATAAAAGATTTAGTATACCATATTTAGTATATTTAGTTTTTTCATCTAATTCTATATCTAAACTTTTAGCAAAATTTATCGCTTCTTCATCTGATTGAATTTTTTCTATGTCAAATCCAGTTTTTTCTTTTACTATATCTGCCATTTTAATTCTTTTCCATGGTTTAGCAAGATTTATAGTTTGCCCATCATATTCAATTTCATATTTTCCATATAATTCGTAAGTAAGTGATGAAATTAAATCTTCAGTTAAATCCATCATTGTATTAAAGTCTGCATATGCTTGATATAGTTCCATCATAGTAAATTCAGGATTATGTTTAATTGAAAGACCTTCATTTCTGAATGATCTATTTATTTCAAATACTTTTTCAAATCCTCCTACTAATAGTCTTTTTAAATAAAGTTCAGGAGCTATTCTTAAATACATTTCTTGATCTAATGCATTATGAAAAGTTTTAAAAGGTTTAGCAGCAGCACCACTAACTAGTGGATGTAACATAGGAGTTTCTACTTCATAAAATCCTTTATTTGTTAAGTACTTTCTGATGTAATTTACAATTTGAAATCTCTTTTTCATAGTTTCCATTACGTCATCATTCATGATAAGGTCAACATATCTTTGTCTATATCTTAAATCCACATCAGTTAAACCATGAACTTTATCGGGTAGTGGACGTATATTTTTAGATAAGACTGTATATTTTTTTGCTCTTATTGTAAGTTCTCCAGTTTGAGTGTAAAATAGTGTTCCAGATAAACCTATAAAATCACCAACACTAAGATTTTTGAATATTTCATATTCATCTTCACCAACTTCATTTTTTGAAACATAAAATTGTATTTTACCAGTTTGATCTTTAAGATGTGCAAATCCATTTTTACCCATTCTTCTGTATGAAACAATACGTCCAGCAGTGATAAATGTTCTAGATTCATCATCTTTATTATCTAATATATCTTTTATAGAGTCTTTTTTATCAAAAAATCTTCCATAAGGTTCTAGTCCCATATCTCTGAGTTCTTGAACTTTTTTAAGTTTTTCCCCTATGATATAGCTTGTTGTTTGTTCAGCCATTCTTGTTCTCCTTTATATTCAAATTAATATTAATTTGTGCTAAAACTTCATCATTCATAGAATATTCAGTAGCATTAATATTAATTACATTATTGTTAGTTATAAATTTGGTAGTATGTATTTTTGTGTGGACAGTCATATTATTTAGTGTTAATAAAGAAATTGTTTCATTATTAAGAGAAAAAGTTTTAGTATAACTAAGATCATCTTCCTTTTTTATAGTTAAACTATTTTTATCTAACTTTAAAGTTAAATTTTGATTATCACATTTTAAAGTATTATCGTCAAATCTTTTAAAATTAAGATTTAATGAATGTGTTTCGTTTGTCCCATTATAATACACAAAACTACTTTCTATATCAATATTTATCATGCATTAATCCTCTTCATCGTCAAGTAATTCGTCTATAAAACTATCATCGTCTAAATCAGAATAATTTTTTAAATTATCATTATCATCATCATTATCATCGTCTTCTAATATATTGTCATCTAATCCATCTGAATCAAAGTCATAATCAAAATCATGCTTATCTGAGCTAACAAAGTTATCAAATTCGTCATTATCATTGTTATTTCCTTCAATATATTTAGATTCATATTCGTAATCATCATCAATAGCACCAAAATCAGGGTCTTCGTCTAACTCTTGTCTTTGGAAGTAATCAAAAACTAATTCTTCTTCTTCTTCGTCAAGAGGGTAAATTTCTTCTTCATCTTCATCAACCCTAAAAGCCTTTTTTTGTCCATATTCGCTTTCTGCAATAATATATTCGTTATCTTTTATTTTAACATTTCCTATACATGTAAAGTATTCTGTTTCTCCATCAATAGTGTAAGTAAACTCATCGTCGTATGAGTACATCTAAAACCTCCATTATTTGTGATATTTTATATTATTTATTATACAAATAGCTCTGTATAATTGCTCTAATAGTATTAGTCTAAATAGCTGATGAGGAAAAGTAAAATCAGAAAAAGATAATTTATAATCACAAACTTTTTTTACTTTTTCATTAACTCCTTTAGAACCTCCTATTATAAAGGATATGGTGCTATTTTGAATAGTTAAATCAGAAATTTTTTTAGCTAATTTTTCTGAAGTCATTTTATTCCCATTTATATCTAAAAGAATATTAAAACTTTTATTTTTTTCTAAAAAATTTAAAATTCTATCAGATTCAATATCTATAGAAGTATTATTATCTACTTCTTCTTGTAATTGAACTATATTTAATTTAATATATTTAGATAAGCGTTTAGAATACTCTTCTATGCCGTCTAAAATATATTTTTCTTTTATTTTACCAATTGCTAGTATATTAATTTTCAGCATCTATATCCTACCTTATTATACATATTTTAAAAAAAATTACAAGTAAATTTTATACTTTTCTTTTTGACATTTTATCTAGATCATTTTTTGTAACACTAGATATAATAGGACGACCATGTGGGCAGTTGTATTTATTGATCTTATGCAACTGTGATATTAAGTTTTGCATTTCATTAAAACTTAATTTTTGCCCAGCCATTATAGAAGATCTACAAGCCATAGAGATAATTATTTTTTCTCTAATATCTACAACTTCCTTATTATCCATCAAACACTCAATAATACTTTTAATAATTTTCTGATTAGAAGAACGAAGTTCAAAATCTGGAACGCTACGTAGAATTATTTCGTTTTCACTAATTTCATCTATTTCAAATTGAAAGTCATTAAATATTTGTATGTTGCTAAATAAAGTGCTTTTTTCTGTGGTTGTTAGTTCTATTATTTCTGGTATTAAAAGTTGTTTTTTGCTCATAGTTTGGTTGTAGTATTTATTTTTTAATTTTTCATATGTAATACGCTCATGCATTGCATGTTGATCATAAAAATCAATACTGTTTATATTTTGTACTATTATATATGTATCAAATACTTGTCCAAGTATATTATATTTCTTAGTTATTTCTTCTTTTTCAATATTAAATAGAACATTAGGAGTATAATCAGTAGTATTTATTATTTTAGGCTCACTTATACTAATTTCTTCTATTTTAGGTGGCGTATAATTTTTTCTATCATCTTCATAAAAAAACTCTTCTATGCTAGTTCTGATTTGTTTGTATACAATTTTGTCATCTGAAAATTTAATAATTTTTTTTGAAGGATGTACATTTACATCAACTTCATTAGGATCTAAATTATATAGTATTATTGCAAAAGGGAATTTGTGTGTCATTAATTTGGTGTAGTATCCATCAATTACAGCACGCTCTATTACATTAGATTTGCAATATCTGTTATTAACATAGGTATAAATGTAATTTTTAGTTCCTCTATAAATTTCAGAATTTCCTAAATAACCATATTTAAATTTTTTTAAATTTTTAAAAATATTTTTACCAAGTAATTCTAAAATAGTATTATCCATACCAGATCCAGTTGTTGTAAAAATTTTTTTGTTATCTATAAATAGTTTTGTTGATATATTGAAATTAGATAATGCAAGTTTAATTAAAATATCTTTAATAGCAGTTATTTCTGTTTGATCTTTTCTTAAAAATTTTTTTCTAGCAGGTGTATTATAGAATAGATCTCTAATTTCAATGATGCACCCAGTTTTCATGGCGACCATGCTATCGTCTATAATATTTCCGCCAAATACAGTTATTTTAGTACCTAGTTTATCATCTTTAGTTTTAGAAGATAAATTCATCTTTGAAACAGCAGAAATTGAAGCAAGAGCTTCACCTCTAAATCCAAAAGTTTTTAAATTAAAAATATCTTCTTTAGTTTTTAGCTTTGATGTTGCATGTCTTTGTATGCAAAGATAAACGTCGTCAGGACTCATACCAACACCATCATCTATTATTTTAAAATAACTTAAATCACTTTTTATATGTATTTCTATATTTTTGCAGTTAGCATCTACGCTATTTTCATAAAGTTCTTTTATCATAGATGCCGGATTTTCTACAACCTCTCCAGCAGCAATAATATTTGAAACATTTTCATCTAAAATTTTAATAAGACTCATATATCACCTCAAAAAAAACTAGAGTTAGTACAGAAATTTTTGGTTGCCTTTTACAATAAGACAAGTGGCAGGTATTTAAATTGTACGTACAGAATCCGTTTAAGCTTATTATCTTTCGTGATTAGCCTGAGGCATACAATTCAGGGACACCCCCAGTAAATATGAGTAAAGCCCAAAAATTTATAGTACTCGTAACTCTAGTATATTATTTATTATATCAGTTAAATAATAAATTGTCTATAATTTTTTTAATAGTAGTTCTTTTTCCAATTGATTAATATCAACTTCTGCTGGAGCACCAGTTAATAGGTCTTGTCCCTTGTTTGTCTTAGGAAATGGAATGACTTCTTTTATAGAAGTTTCGTTTAACATAACCATAAGCCATCTATCAATACCAAATGCAATTCCTCCGTGAGGTGGAACTCCGTACTTTAGAGCCTCTAATAGGAATCCAAATTTATCAACTTGATCTTCTCTTGAAATTAGCAGTCTATCAAATACTAAACTTTGTAGTTCAGAGTCATGTATTCTTATACCTCCCCCACCAATTTCAAATCCATTTAATACCATATCATATGTATCTGATTTAATATTAGATAATTCATTTTTTTCTAATAATGGTATATCTTCTGTTTTCAACATAGTAAATGGATGGTGGCAAGCCTTGTATCTATTTTCTTCTTCACTAAATTCAAACATAGGAAAATCAACTACCCATAAGAAATTAAACTTATTTTTATCAATTAAATCTAAGTCATTAGCTATTTTTAAACGAAGTGCACCAAGTGAACTTAAAACTATATCTTTTTTACCAGAGATAATTAAAGCTGTTTGGTTATTTCTAAGTTTTAATTTTTCTTCTAAAGATTTAATAGTTTTTTCACCAAAAAACTTTGAAATAGGTGAACTAATTTCATCATTTTCTTTTTTTATAAAAGCAAGCCCTTTTGCGTTAAAGTAAGATTTTACGTACTCTTCATAATCTTTCAAATTCTTTCTAGAAAAAACTTTATCAGCTACTATAGCTTTAATATATTCTGCCTCATCAAATACACTAAATCCTTTTCCTTTTACAATATCTTTAATGTCTATTAATTGCATATCAAATCTTGTATCAGGTTTATCTGATCCATAAAATTCTAATGCATGGTCATATGACATTCTTGGAAAAGTGTAGTCTATAGTTTTATCAGTCACAGCATTGAAAACTTTTTTTGCTAATTTTTCCATTAGATTTAATACATCTTCTTGATGTATAAATGACATTTCTATATCTAATTGAGTAAATTCAGGTTGTCTATCAGCTCTTAAATCTTCATCTCTAAAGCATTTAGCAAATTGATAATATTTATCTATTCCAGAAATCATTAATAACTGTTTAAATAATTGTGGTGATTGTGGAAGAGCATAAAAACTACCTTTTTGTATTCTACTTGGGACTATAAAATCTCTTGCACCTTCAGGAGTAGCTTTAGCTAAAACTGGAGTATCAATGTCAAGAAAACCATTTTGATTCATAAATTCTCTAACAGTAAATATTAAAGTGTTACGTTTTATTAAATTATTTAACATTCTTTTTGATCTTAAATCAAGGTATTTATATTTTAATCTTAGTCCTTCATTTATTTCACGTGTATCAGATATTTCAAAAGGTAGAGGACTAGATTTACTTAAAATATTAATGGAATGAGCTAAAACTTCAATATCTCCAGTTTCTAACTTTGGATTTTTAGAAGAACGCTCAAAAACTTCTCCTTCAACTTGAATAACATATTCACTTTTTATATCATTTACTTTTTTTACTAAATCATCTTTAACTAAAATTTGAGTTATTCCGTAGCGATCACGAAGATCTATAAATGCAAAATTCCCTAAATTTCTAACTGTTGCAACCCAACCTGATAGAGTAACTTTTGATCCTACATCACTTAAACGTAGTTCATTTAATTTATGAGTTCTATACATGGTTAAATACTCCTTTCAATTCATTTAATGGTATATTTTTTTGTTCACTAGTTTTAAAGTTTTTTAGAGATATAGTTTTAGTGTCATATTCATCTTGACCTAAAATTATTACATAATCTGCATTAATTTTATTTGCTTTTTTCATTTGTGAATTAAAATTTTTAATCGAATATTCATAATTTATTTCTATATCACTATCATGTAATTCATTTAGAACATCAAATAAATAATCTTTTGTTTCATCAAAATATATTATATAAACCTTTTTATGCTTTTTAGGTATTAAATTTTCATCTAGTAGCAATGAAATACGCTCAATACCCGCTGCAAATCCTATTGCAGGGACAGACTTTGTAGATAAAGTTTCTATTAATTTATCATATCTACCTCCACCTAAAACTGTAGCTTGTGCACCAAGTAGACTAGATTTTATTTCAAATACAGTATCAGAGTAGTAGTCAAGACCACGTACTAGCTTATTATTTACTATATATTTAACTTTAAATTTATCTAAGTAGTATAGAACAGATTTAAAGTAGTCACTACTTTCTTCATCAAAAAAATCATATAAATTAGGTGCATTTTCTACTATTTTGTCATCTTCTTTAGAATCTAATACACGAAGAGGATTTTTGTAGCAACGAATTTTTGAATTTTCTGATAAATTTTCATAATTAGAAATCAAGTATTCTTGTAATGCTTTAATATATTTTTTTCTTGATTCTATGTTACCTAGGCTATTTATTTCAACTGTTAAATCTTTTAAACCTAATTTTTCTAAAAATTCAACTCCCATAGAAATTATACTTGCGTCTAACATAGGATTTCTAATGCCAAAGCATTCAATACCTACTTGGTTAAATTCACGAAATCTTCCTTTTTGTGGAGCTTCATATCTGTACATAGATCCGAAATAAAACCATTTAGTGCATGCTTGTATATTGTATAACTTAGCATCTAAAAATGCTCTAACAACTCCAGCAGTTCCCTCAGGTCTAAGTGCTACTGATCTTCCACCTTTATCTGTAAATGTATACATTTCTTTTGAAACAACATCTGTTTCATCACCAACAGAACGTTTAAAAAGATCTAATTCTTCTAGTATGGGTGTTATAATACGTGAATAACCATATTTTTTAAATACTTTTGTAGATGTATCAGTTATAAATTCATATTTATCCATATTAGTATAATGTATATCTTTCATTCCCTTTAAAATTTGTATCATTATATATTCTCCTTTACAAATTTTATTAATTCTTTTTGAATATTATCAATACTTTTTATCACATTATTATCTACACAGTTAATAACTTTCATATTAAATAGGTTAGCTACTTTTTTAGCTGTTTTATATGCACGCTTTTTTTGTATTTCATCTGATTCTAAAATGTCTAATTCTTTTTGTCCAGTTATTTTGTTTAGTCTGTTTTTTATCAGTTTATTAGAATATTCAAAAGGCATATCAAGTAATATCATTACATCAGGAGTTGGTAGACCAAATTTATTCCATTCAAGGTCTATAAGCCATGACTTATATTCCAAAAATTTATCTTCATCTAAAATTCTATTTCCTTGATGTATTAAATTAGATATTGTATATCTATCAGATATTATTATGTATCCATTATTATAGTATTTTTCCCACTCTTTTTTAAAGGATGCATATCTATCAATAGCAAAAAAAGTAGAAGATGCAAAAACATTAACATTTTCATTTGCACCAAATTCACCAGCTAGATACATTTTAACTGGAAAACTTGCATTACTTTTGTAATTTGGAAAAGATATTTTTACAACTTTATAACCTAAATTTAATAAATTTTCATATAGAAGATTTGTTTGTGTTTGTTTACCGCTACCGTCAGTACCTTCTATAATAATTAATTTTCCTATCATAACAAATTAATACCTGCTTTTTCACATTCATTTTCAATTTCATTTGTCCATAATGATGATTGAACTTCACCTATGTGAGCTGTTTTTAAAAATAGCATACATATTCTTGATTGTCCTATACCTCCACCTATACTTAAAGGAAGTTCATCATTAAGTAGCATTTTATGGAATTTAGAAAATTCTTTAATATTAGCTTTTTCTAATTGTTCCAAAAGAGATTTTTTATCAACTCTAATACCCATAGAAGATAGCTCAAAAGGAATATCTAAAACTTTATTGTAGACTATAATATCACCGTTTAATTTCCAATCATCATAATCTGGAGCACGTCCATCATGTTTTTCACCATTAGATAAAATATCACCTATTTGCATGATAAAAACAGTTCCATATTTTTTAGATATTTCATATTCTCTACTTTTAGCATCTAAATTAGGATATAGATCCAATAATTCTTGAGAAGTAATAAAGTGAACATCTGGGGCTAAAAATTTTTCATAATTTGGTAATTTTTTTGATAGAAGATCTTCTGTTTTTAAAAATACAGAATAAATCTTTTTGACTACATTTTTTAAAAAGTCAATATTTCTATCTTCTTTTGTAATGATTGCTTCCCAATCCCATTGATCAACATATATAGAATGAATATTATCTAAAGTTTCATCACGTCTTATAGCATTCATATCTGTATATATACCATATCCATTTTCAACTCCATATCTTTTAAGAGCAAATCTTTTCCATTTTGCAAGTGAGTGTATAATTTCAATATTTTTACTAGGTTCTTCTAGCATATCAAAACAAACTGGTCGCTCAACACCATTTAGTGTATCATTAAATCCTGTTTCACTTCTGACAAAAAGTGGTGCTGAAAGTCTTGTCAATTTTAAAGTATTAGCTAACTCAACTTCAAAATAGTCTTTTATTAACTTTATTGCTTTTTCTGTTTCAAGGATAGATCTTTTTTGAGTATATCCTTTTGGTATTATAGTGTGTGACATTTATTCTCCTTCATCTAGCATATTAACAAAATCATCTTCTGTTAATATACTAATATTTAATTTTTTTGCTTTATCTAGTTTTGAACCAGGTTTATCACCTATTATTAAATAATTTAAATTTTTTGAAACACCTGATAGATATATACCACCAAATTCTTGAACTAACGCTTTTATTTCTTCACGTTTATAGTTTGAAAGTGTTCCTGTGGCAAGAAAAGTTTTACCACTAATATTTTTGTTATATTTTGTTTCTTTTTTAGTTGTTTTTAAATTAAACCCTAATTCTTTTAATGCTTTAATTAATCTTAAATTATTCTCATCTTTAAAGAAATTAATTAATGATTTGCTAGCTTTTTCACCTACACCTTTTATAGAAGTTAACTTTTCAAAATCAGAATTAATTAGTTCATCTATGTCTAAAATGTTATCACAAATTAATTTAGCAGTAGTTTTTCCTATATATGGTATTCCTAGTGAGTAAAGGACAGTATTAAAACTATTTTCTTTAGATTTTTCTATACTATTAATTAAATTTTCTACATTTTTTTGTCCCATTTTATCAAATGTTATTAACTCATGACGGAAATTTTTTAAATTATATATGTCTAATATATTTGTAATAAATCCAAGTTTTATTAGTTTTTGAACTATTTTTTCACCTAATCCTACAATATTCATACAATCTCTTGAACAAAAATATTCAATAGAACGCATAATCTTTTCACTACATACTGGATTTAGGCATTTAATTGCAACTATATCAGAAAATGTATATATTTTTTCACCACAACTAGGACATTTAGTAGGTACTAATATATCAATTTGTGATCCATCACGACTTTTAAAGTCTACGTTTATAACCTGTGGGATTATTTCTGCTGCTTTTTCAACAGTAACAGTATCATTTATTTTAATATCTTTTTTTCTGATTTCATCAAAATTATGTAGTGAGGCACGCTTAACAACGGATCCAGATAGTGTTATTGGCTTAAAATTAGCTACAGGAGTAATAACTCCAGTTCTACCTACCTGAAAATCTACTGATAAAATTTTAGTTTTTACTTGTTCTGGTTTGAACTTATATGCAATAGCCCATCTAGGACTTTTAGCTGTATAACCTAGTGTATTATATGTACTTAAATCATTTACTTTTAGAACTAAACCATCAGTTTCAAAATTTAATTTTTTTCTCTCAATATCCCAATGATCTATAGCTTGTTTTAAAGAATTAAAGTCGTTATGCTTTTCAAAAACTCCTGCAGTTTCAAAACCTAATTTTTTTAATAAATCAATACAATCAAGATGTGTTTTTAAATTAAAATCATCTGTATTTACCACATAGTATAAATAGCAAGAAAGATTTCTACTAGCTACAATTCTAGAGTCTAGTTGACGTAATGTCCCACTTGCAGCATTACGTGGATTTGAAAATACTTCTTCTCCTTCAATTTCTCTATCTTTATTTATTCTATTAAACTCTGAAATGGGTAAAATAACTTCTCCACGAACTTCAATATTTATTTCTTCTTTTAATATTTTTGGTATATTTTTTATTTTGTATACATTATCTGTTACATCTTCTCCAAAAACACCATCGCCACGTGTTAATGCTTGTACTAATTTACCTTTTTTATACTGTAAATCTATACTAAGACCGTCTAATTTTAATTCTAAAATATATTCAACATTTTTGTTTAAAATTTTTCTAACTCTTTCATCAAAGTCTTTAATATCTTCTATACTGTATGTATTAGCTAAACTTAACATAGGTTTTGTATGAGCTACTTTAGTAAATTTTGTATTAACAAACCCTCCAACTCTTTGAGTAGGAGATAATTTTTTTTTTAAATTTGGATAAGTTTTTTCTAAATTTTCTAATTCAACTAAAAGTTCATCAAACTCTTTATCAGAAATTAGACTTTCATTTTTTTCGTAATAATAATATGAGTATTTTTCAATTAATTTTTTTAATTCTAAATATCTATCTAGCATTATTTGCTCCAGAATAATTTGGGGCTTCTTTAGTAATTATTACATCATGAGGGTGTGATTCTTTAAGCCCTGCATTAGTGATTTTAACAAATTTTCCATTTGCTTTTAAATCTTCAATAGTTTTAGCACCACAATATCCCATACCAGCACGTAAACCACCACAAAGTTGAAATACTGTGTCTTTTAAGCTTCCTTTAGTAGGAACCATTGATTCTATTCCTTCTGGTACTAATTTATCAGTAGCAGCTTCTAATTGGAAATATCTATCTTTGCTTCCTCTTTTCATAGCTATTAATGATCCCATACCTACATAACTCTTATAGCTTCTACCGTTGTATAAAATTTCTTCACCAGGAGATTCTATTGTTCCAGCTAAAAGTCCTCCAAGCATTACGCAATCAGCACCACCAGCTATTGCTTTTACTATATCACCTGATAATTTTATACCACCATCAGCTATAACACCTATACCTAATGAATTACATAATTCGCTAATTTCCATTACTGCACTAAGCTGAGGCATACCTACACCTGCAACAACACGAGTAGTACAAATTGATCCAGGACCTACACCAACTTTTACAGCATTACATCCAGCATTAATTAGTGCAAGAGCAGCTTCACGAGTTACTATATTTCCTCCTATTAATTGTAAATCTGGGAATTTTTGTCTTATTTCTTTTATTTTTTCAACAACTCCTCTTGAGTGGCCATGAGCTGAGTCTACGGTTATAATATCGACACCTGCTTCAACTAAAGCTTCAACTCTTCTTAATGTGTCAGTTCCTATACCAACAGCAGCACCAACTCTCAATCTTCCTTTTTTATCTTTACATGCATTAGGATAATTTGTAATATTATCTATATCTTTTATAGTAATTAAACCTTTAAGTATTTTACCATCAACTATAGGTAATTTTTCTATTCTATTATCTAATAGAATTTTTTTAGCTTCTTCAAATGTAACATTAGGGCTAGCAGTTATTAGGTTATCTTTTGTCATGACGTCTATAACTTTAGAAGTTAAATCTTCACGATATTTTAAATCACGATTTGTTATTATACCTAATAATTCTTGTTTATCATTTATTACAGGTAGTCCTGAAATTCTGTATTTTTTCATCAAATCACTTGCATCTTGTAAAATTGAATCTACATTTAAAGTAATAGGATTAGTTATCATACCGCTTTCAGATCTTTTTACTTTATGAACTTCTTCAGCTTGACGCTCAATAGTCATATTTTTATGTATGAAACCTATACCACCAACTCTTGCTAGAGCAATAGCTAAATTAGCTTCAGTAACTGTATCCATAGCTGCACTTAGAATAGGTACATTTAACTCTATTTCACGTGTAAGATGCGATTTTAAACAAACTTCACTAGGTATAACATTAGATTCTTGTGGAATTAATAGTACGTCATCAAATGTTAAACCTTCCATAACAACTTTACTCATTTTTTTCTCCTCCTAACCAATTAATTGTATTTTTTGTTTCGATAAATGATTTTCCATAGAAAAAATCATTTGAATTATCTAAATTACCCGCAGTTGTAGGGTGATTATGCATAATTTTTTTACCTGATAATATATATTTTTCAAAAGAACTTGCGTCTTTTCCCCAAAGTAGGTAAGTGATATTTGGGTTTTTAAGGGATATATATTTAATTAAGTCTTTAAAAATATTGTCCCAAAATTTATGGTGAGATCCAGCTACACCTATTTCTACAGTAAATGCAGTATTTAATAAAAGTACACCTTGATTCTCCCATGATTTAAAAAGTTTATCTGGTGGTAAAATTTTAAATTTACCTATTTCAATTTCTTCTATAATTTTAGAAGTTGAAATTAACTTATTATTATATGAATAATATATTAATTTTAATATGTTTTTTAATGTTTTATTTACTAATTTTGTACCCCATGATTTAGTCTTAATTTCAAAAGCACGTCCTGTTGCAAGATTTGCTTGGTAGTATGGATCTTTTCCAAGTATACAAACTTTTTTATCTGAAAGAGGGGTTTGTAGTGCTTTAAATATATCTGATTCATGTGGAGCATAACTTTTTTTAGTTATATTTAGTTTTTTTATGAAATTTTCTATAGTAGACACATTTTCAGTTGTGAAAAATTCTGTATAGTCAGGGTGTATATTGTACATTTTCATAAATTTACCTATAACTGAGGTATTATCATCATCTACTATCATTAAAATAGCAATTTGCCCATCTAAACTCAACGCATAAAGGGTATCTTCTAAATAGATTAATTTTTTTACCTCACTTTTAAATAATTTTATTTTATTTATTACCTTGAACTTATCATTAGTTACTATTATTTCTCCATATGTGTTACCAAAATAGAACCATTCATCATCGTTAGTCAAATATGTTATTTTATAATCTGAAATGTGTTTATAGTCATATATTTCGCTTGTAGAAGCATCCCATATTTCTATATATCCATTTACTTTTGTAGTTAATAAATTTATTCCTACAAGTTTCATAAATATATTATTGTCATTTGAATGTATATTTGTAATTTCTTCTAAATCAGAAGTAAAAATACGTATATTATTTGAATTTTTATCAGTTTGACGTATTTTTAAAATTATATTTTCATTGTATATATACACAGAATAATTGTTGTTATAGTTAGAATCTAATTCAATAGATTTTTCTTCATGTGATAAAGTATCGTAAGAATAAAGTCTAAAATTATTTGAATTAATATATGCTATTTTTCCAAGTGGACTTATTGCCATAGACAGAATAGTAAAGTCTTTTTTAAATATGCAATCTAGTATTTTTTTAGAAGAACTGTCGCATTTATATACTTCATTTCTGTTTGTTGTGATATAAAAAGTAGAGGAAGCAAATAATTGATTTTCCTCTTTAATATAGTTTATAGCGTCAGAACTATTTATTCTTCTTTTTAGACTTTTAATTTCTTTATAGTTATCGTTGTAGAATGTTAGTTTATCTCCAACAGTGATTATGTTATTTGTTAGAGGACTTATTTCAAAGTCTTTTATTTTCTGACTAGAATTTATGTACTGTTTTAATATAAGTTTCACATTAATCGCCACACTTAACTATTTCAATGTATTTTATACTGATTTTTAATTTATTTATAAATAAATGCTCAAATTCAGTTTTTATGTTATTTTTTATGTATTCTGTACTATATAGGTCATCTGTGTAAATTAAAACTTTGTAATCAGACCGACTATTTACTAAATCTAGTACTGAATTATAGTAATCAAGATGATCTGTTTTAAAATATATTTTTCCATCTTTTTTTAAAAGAGGGTAAAGTTTATTTAAAAGATTTTCAGATAGAATTCTTTTTTTTACATTTTTTTCCCAAGGATCGGGGAAATTGATGTATACACCTGATAATTCGTTGTTATCTATAAATTCTTCTATTTTATTAGCATCTATACGTATAAATTTAATGTTTTTTAAATCTATATTTTTTGCTTTTCTTGCAGCATATACTAATCTTTTAAGTCTTAATTCATCCCCTATGAAATTTTTTTCTTTGTTGTTTTGAGCTAATTGTATCAAAAAGTTACCACTACCTGATCCAATTTCAAGAAATAAAGGATTTGAGTTTAAAAATGAACTTTTCGACCATGTTCCCTTTAATTCTTTTATTTCATTTTCAGCAAAAATTAGATATTGATCATAATTAATCATTTCAAACATATACTTGTTATAATGATTTTTTTGTTTATTAAAAAAGTATGTCCAAAGTTCTTTTCCTTTATATGAAATCATTAGTTTACAACATCCCCATCTTCTTTTTTGTATTTTTTAATTTCTTCATCTAAATTATATTTTTCAGCAATACTTTTAATATATTCATTAGTATTTTCATCCATTTTTGTTTGGAATAGGTATGAAGCTATATTATCATATGCAACTTGCATATCAACACCTTCGAAATCTTTTGTGTGGTCAACATAGAATTTGCTTACCATTTCTCCAGTGATTTGTATTTTTTTAGAACAAATAACTTGAACATAATATTTTATTCTAACTTCTTTTTTTAGAATATCTATATCTTTTTCGTTTTCTTCAAAAAAATTAGTTTTATTAGCTTCTGTAGTTAAAAGTTCAAATAATACCATAGTTTTTATTAAATTAGGATCTCCTTTACTAAAAACTATATCTTCTTTTTTTAAAGTTACAGTATCAGACATATTATGTACTAAATTACTTACAAAATCTTGCTCTAATCCGTAATTAACTTCTGCATTTAGTTGACTTTTAATTATTTCATGAGCCTTTGAGAAAGGTATATTTTGGCTATCAAAGTATTGTTTATCTTCATTGTATTTATCTATAATTGAATTTTCAGTAACAATTAATCTAGGTTCTACAGTTTTTCTCATGTAGTATCTGATTATTTCATTTTTTTCTAGATATTTTAATTCTTCTAGTTCATTTTCATTAAATTCAAAATTATAGCTTTCATTATATATTGCTCTTGAAACTAGTATGTTCTTAATAGCATCTAGATTATAGTCTACAGCTTTAAGTTCATCAGTAGTTAACTCAAGTGTCATCATATATTTTCCTCCTTAATATACAAAAATGGTACCTAGGAAGGGACTCGAACCCTTATGGATTTCTCCGTCAGATTTTGAGTCTGATGCGTCTACCATTTCGCCACCCAGGCACCTAAATTTATAATTTATTGTATTAAATTTTATCTAAAATGTCAAGTTAATATTTAGCTGTATGGGGCAATGATCAGAATCTAATACAGTAGAGTGTATAATGGAGTCTTCTATTTTAGATTTTATATCATCTGAAGTTATGAAATAATCTATTCTCCAACCTGTATTATTTTCTCTTGCATGACCTCTATATGACCACCACGTATACGCAAATTCTTTGTTTGGATAAAGATATCTAAATGTATCTACATATCCGTTGCTCATTATATTATCAAATTTTTTTCTTTCCTCTTTTGTAAATCCAGCACTTTTAGTATTAGTTTTTGGATTTTTAAGATCAATTTCATTATGAGCAACATTTAAATCTCCGCAAAGTATTATAGGTTTATTTTTCTTTAGAGTATTTAAATAGTCTAGAAAAGCATCTTCCCATGTCATACGATAATCTAATCTAAGTAAACCATTTTTAGAATTAGGAGTATAAACAGTTATGAAATAAAAGTTGTTATATTCTAGTGTTATAACCCTACCTTCATTGTCATGTTCTTTAATTCCTATTCCATAAGAAACGTTTAATGGTTCAACTTTTGTAAAAATAGCAGTACCAGAGTATCCTTTTCTTTGTGCATAATTCCAGTAAATATGGTAATTATCTAAATTAAAATCAATTTGTCCTTCTGATAATTTAATTTCTTGTAGTGCTATAATATCGGGATTAGATTTTTCAAAAAAATCCATAAATCCCTTTTTCAAAACAGCCCTAAATCCGTTAACATTCCATGAAAAAAATTTTAGCATATTACTCACTTTCTTCCAATTCACGTATTTGATTATTCTTTTTCCAATAAGCAGCTATGTATACAAAAGGAGTATCACATAGTGCGACAATAAATTTAAGTGCATATGTTGATATTATGAACTCTATTAGAGTAGGAGTATCAACTTGTCCTATAAATGCTATTAGAGTGAAAGTTACGCTATCAACTATTTGGCTAAATATTGTACTCAAGTTATTTCTTAACCAAATTGATCCAAAGCTAGGAGAAAATTTTCTTATTAATTGATAAAGATATACATCTAAAAAACTTGAAAAGCCGTATGCTACAAGTGATGCAAATGTAAGTCTATATAGTGGTGTAAATAGAGCTTCTAAATGCGGTTGGAATCTATCTATAGGTGTAGGTGTAATTTTTAGAGCAATATTCATTATTATTGTCATAAATATCATAGTTACAAATCCCATACCAACTATATGTTTTGCGTATTTTTTTCCGTAATTTTCAGATAAAATATCGGCTACCAAAAATATACCTCCATAGGCAATGTTTCCCATAGTTGCATTAATTCCAAATAAGTTTATAAATTTATTAACTTGCATATTAGCAACTACTATTGATAAAGGAATAAAAAGCATAAGTCCTATTTTACCCCATTTTTTGTATGCATAAAGTATAAATCCATAGTTTACAACAATGTAACCTAGCCATATTAGTTCGTTTTTTCCCATATTGTCTCCTCTTATTAAGTATTTTTATTAATGATATCACAAAAAAAATTAAAATACAATCTATTGACAAACAATCAAATTTAGTGTAATATAGTTACGTAATGGTTGCATAGCTCAGTTGGGAGAGCACCTGCCTTACAAGCAGGGGGTCACTGGTTCGAGCCCAGTTGTGACCACCATGGAGGTGTAGCTCAGTTGGTTAGAGTGCTTGCCTGTCACGCAAGATGTCGCGAGTTCAAGTCTCGTCACTTCCGCCATTTGCCCAGATAGCTCAGTCGGTAGAGCAAGGGACTGAAAATCCCTGTGTCCGTGGTTCGATTCCGCGTTTGGGCACCATAATTTTCTAGATACTTTGAGCTATTGTTTAAAGTATTTTTTTGTTAATGAAGGGGAGAAAAATGAAGTATTTGATATTAACAGCGGCTACTGGCGGAGGCCATATACAAGCAGCAAATAATTTACAAAAAGAGATTGAAAAAAGTGGGGATACTTGTGTTGTACATAGTATCTTTAAAAAATCTAAATTACATTTAATTGAAAAAGGATATGATTTTTTACTTAATACAAATTTGTTAAAGACATATAGTGTACTTTATAAGATATCGGATATAGAATTTATTAACCAAGTTGTTTTAAAAAATGGACTTATACAGTATGAATTATCATTAAAAAAAGTCTTAGAAGAAGAAAAACCTGATGTAATAATTTCTACTCATCCATTTGGAGTACCTATTTATTCACAAATAAAAAAATTTTTTAATATTAATATTCCATATATACAAATTATTACAGATTTTAAAGCACATTCAACTTATGTAGATAAAGCAGTTGATGCATATATCACAGGAAGTGAATATACTAAAAATACACTTATAGAAAAGGGGATTCCTTCTCAAAAAATTTATGTATTTGGTATACCAGTTAAAGAAGAATTTAGAGAAAAGAAAATTGATAATTTAGATGATAGATTTAGTATTTTACTTATGGGAGGATCTCTAGGTTTAAAGGCTATGGAAAGAGCAGTAGATATTTTAATACATTCAAATCTTGATATTCATTTAACTGTAGTCTGTGGTAAAAACGTAAAGTTAAGAAAAAGACTAGTTCGTAATATGACAAAAGAAATTATTGAGGGTAAAATAAATATATATGGATTTACTGATAAAATTAGCGAAATAATGGATAGATCAAAGCTTATTATAACAAAGCCTGGAGGATTGACAACAAGTGAAGCGATTAACAAACATTTGCCTATGATAATACCGTTTTATATCCCAGGACAAGAAGAAGAAAATACTGCATTTTTGGTAGAATCAAACATGGCTTTAGAAATTCGTGATTTAGAACATATACCAGAATATGTTAAATTTTTAAAGGATAATAAGGAATATTATAATAAAATGGTAAATAATATGAAAAATCTTTCTAAGTGTTATTCAATTACAAGTATATTGGATCTTGCAAAAAAAATGGTTAATGAAAAAGGGGAAAATTAAGCTTCCCCTTTTTTTATTATGCTAATGTGATAAAAAGTTCAAATACCTTTGTAATAGAATAAAGGTCTATTAAATGTTTTTTATCACCTTTAATTAAATATTTAAATAAAGAAACTATTTTATCAGTAAAATTTTTGATTGTTTTAATATCCCTTGCATCAAAAATATTTTTCTTAACATTATTGTTTCTTAAGTATTTGAAGATATAGTCTAATTGTTCATTATTTAATTTTGTTTTGTCTATATTCATTGCAAAGTATTCAAATGCTATAACTTGTAATAAAGTATTGCTATTTGTTACAGATATTGCTTCTAAAAAATCTTGTCTTTTACATGTTTCAGAATTTATTAGTTGAATATTTTTTAAAGTTATAGTTACAAGTCTTGCTAAATTATCTATGCAATAGGCATGTATATTTAAATATTGACTTTCACTATCTCTTTTTTCTTTTATTATTTTTAAAATATCTTTAAACTGTTTGTTTTCTATTAGTTTTAGCATATTTTTATCTTTTAAATTATCTGATTCAGGATTTAATATATTGTTAAGTACATCTACATCGTATTGTAAGTATAAAGAGTGATTGCTATTTGTTATTTTTCCTTCTATTTTAGATAAAATATACTTGTATAGTTCTTGCTCATTATTTTTTATTTCTTCGTTAAAGACATTTAGTTCATCATAAGTCTTTAATGTATCAATTTTTTCTATATAAGCTTCATTTAAATTGTTTTTTTTAATGAAATTTTTAATTCCTTTTTTCGTCATAGGATGTATATTGTTCGCCATAAAACAACCCCTTTCATATATTTAAATTATATCTAAAAATAGATTTTTGTCAATATAAAAAAGTTCTCTAATTAAATAGAGAAAAAGTAAAAATAGACGGAAACGTATTAATTTGAAACATACATTATTCATGCTGAAGAAAAGATGTTTTTAGAAAACTTTACAGAATATATAAGTGATCCCAAGAACAAATTTAAACATATAGTTGAAATAGATTTAGTTTGTGGTAAAAAACTAAATAATAAAACACCACAAGAAGATTTATATGAAGTTGTAAGTAATATAAATAATTTAAAGAAAAAAACTATAATAGAAAAACTCCTAATGAATTATTTATTAAAACATTTGGTAAAAATTTGTTAAATAAATTGACATTAAGAGTTTATGAAAGCGAAGATGTAATATTAAAAAAATATTAAACATCTTAACATAATTATATAAAAAATAAAATAAAAAAATCAAATATAAAATGTCAAA
>CABURZ010000010.1 GCA_902494065.1 uncultured Sneathia sp.
AGGTTTAAAATTTTTTTGATTTAAAATTACTATAGCAAATCCTAATATTGAAATAATAAATGCTGAAAATAATATTGCACTAACTCCTATAGAATCTAATAGAAATCCAGCTCCTGTCGAACCTATCATAATGGAAAAATTAAATCCAGAAGATTGTAATGCATTTGCAACTGCCGTTCCTTCAGTTACTTGGTGTGCTGTTGCTGTTTGGAATATGCTACTTAAAGATCCAAATTCTAGTCCCCATATAAAGAAAACTATATGAAGTAGTATTAAATTTTTACTTATGAAAAACAATATAAATGTTAATGCTGTTAAAAAGAAAAGTGATAAAATTAAAACATTTAAATGCTTATCTATATATTTCATTGTAAAAATTATTGAAATTATAGATCCTATACCTATAAATAATTGAGCTAATGCAACGCTAGGATATTTAACATCATTTATTAAATTAGTAATAAAAGTGTAAACACCATAATTTGCACCTACTCCTAAAAAAGTTAGTATTATAACTAAAAGTACACCTCTATTTTTTATCATAGTTAATGGCGAATTACTTTTACTCTTTTTTTCACCACTAACATGAGGTAATAATCTGTTACATAATATTGCTATTATGGCTAATAAAATTCCAAGAATTAGAAAAATAGCCCTGTATCCTAAATATGTTCCTATCCATGTCATTATTGGAAGTCCTACTGACATACCTATAGTTATCCCTGCCATTACTATAGTAACAGCTTTTCCTTCATCTTTTTCATCAACTAACTTCATTCCATAAGCAGTTATCATAGGCCACAATGTCCCAGCACACATACCTCCAAGCATTCTACCTAAAATCATCAATTCAAATGACGGTGATACACCAACTATTATATTTGCAATAGCAAATCCGCATAATAGAATAGTTAACAATTTTTTCCTATCCCATGAAACTGTGTATGATATTAAAGGTATTCCAAAGATTGCAGATGCTAATGCGTAAATTCCTACTAGTATTCCTGATTTAGAAATACTTATTTCAAAATTATTAGCTATTTGTGGCAAGAAACCTGTTGGGACTAATTCACATAATATTGCCATTAAAGTTATGCTAGACATCAGTATTAATAATGGCAAATTTTTTTTACTATTTCTTATATTTTCCATTTTACATCTCCTAAGCTATAATTGTAATCTTTATTGTACAATGTTTATTAAATTTAATCAAACGAAAAAAGACCCCAACGGAAGTCTTTTTTAACGTATACCTATTTAAGTAAATTTATATTGCGTTTTCATTAAAAACTTTCTGGTTTAGATAAAATATTTAAATTTTCATCTATATCAAATATTAAAGGTTTACCAGTTGTTAAATTTAGGTTCAATATATCTTCATCAGATATCTTCAATAAATATTTTATCAATGCTCTCAAACTGTTACCATGAGCTGCAATTATTACATTCTTACCTTGTTTTATTTCCTTAGAAATAACATCATTCCAGTAAGGAAGAACTCTTTGTATAGTATCTTTTAAACTTTCTCCTCTTGGACATTCTTCATCTGTCAAGTCTTTGTATCTTCTGTCAAATTTAGGATATCTTTCTTTATCTGTTACTTCTACATGTGGAGGAGCAACATCAAAACTTCTTCTCCAAATATGTACTTGTTCATCACCATATTTTTTAGCAGTTTCAGCTTTATTTAATCCTTGTAATGCACCATAGTGTCTTTCATTTAATCTCCAAGATTTGTATACTGGTAGGTATAATTGATCTATACCTTCTAAAACATAATTAAGAGTTTTTATAGCTCTTTTTTGGTATGAAGTATAAGCAACATCAAATTGTATGCCTAAGTCTTTTAAAACTTTACCACCATTTTTAGCTTCTTCTACTCCTTTTTCAGTCAAATCAACATCTGTCCACCCAGTAAATTTATTTTCTAAATTCCAAGCACTTTGTCCATGACGTATTAAAACTAATTTCATAATGCGTATTTCTCCTTTCAAGTTATAAAATTATTATACAATAATTTAGTTAAATTATCAATAAAATAGAAAATGAAAAACAAATATATTAAGCAAAGGGATGTGTAAAATTTATTTATCACTTAAAAAAGAATAAAATATTCTACATTTATTATATAAAAGAAAAGAAATATTTTTATAAAGTACAAATTATGTTAAAAAACATTGATTTGACAATATTTTTTAAGTGTTGGTATAATGAATTACTTTTTCTTTAAAAAGTATTGCAAATTTCAAAAAATCTCTCTTGCATACGTTTTGGGGTAATTAGTATGCGGGATTATTTTAGGAAAGTGTGTGATTAAGCTTATCTAAAGTAACAAAAAAAAGTCGCGTTATGCGGCTTTTTTTGCATGGTGTATTATAAACAAAAATTAAAAAATAACACTAAAACCATATTTTGTTACATTAAACTTCAATTTAAGTTATAGACTAATATTTTAAACTTCTATAATATCTTCTAATTTCCATTGGATGTCGTGTTTGCAATTCCATATATGCATCTATTCTGTTTGTAATTGCATGTAACACTAAATGAGATATATGTTTTCTAAATTTTTCTTTTATTCCTTTTAATTCGTATTCCTTGGTATCTATTATAGTATAATTTTCGCATATTCTTGGTAAGAAATTAGCTACTCTTTCTGATAAACACCTTTGATTATCTTCACCCACAAAAACAGTAACTGGAGTTTCTTTAGTTACAATTTCAAACATTCCATGAAAAAATTCACCTGATCTTATTGATTTTGTTTTCATCCAAAGTTGCTCTTCCCAATAGCACATAGCATAAGAATATGTTGCTCCCCATTGATTTCCGCTTCCAACAAAATAGTGAATTTTATCCTCACAATGCTTTAATGCAAATTTTTGGGCAAACTCATCTGAAATTTTTTCAACATCAACCAAAACTTTCGGAAGATACTCTTGTAAATTTTCATATAACTCATTATACTCATCAAACTCTTTATTATTATGCATAAATCTATCAGCTATCATAAAAAATTTTAACTGCTCATTCGCTTTATAAGAAATCGATTCATCACATAATTCATGTAATTTTGCATTTTCATTATCAATAAATCCAACTACCGTTGATCCTATTTTTTTTATTTTCTCAATAGATTTTACAAGTTCTTCTGTAGTTCCTGTTACAGATGAAAAAATAACAACAGTTTCGTCTGTAATTCTTTTGTTTGGTGTTGCTAAATATTCACTAGCATTTTCAATTATAACTTCTATTTTCGAATATTCTTTAATATGTTCAAAAACTTGCATGCTAGACGCCCACGTCCCACCTATTCCTATAAAACATATATTTTTATACCCTTTTTCGCATATATCATCAACTATTTTATTTATTCTACTCCTTAAACCTAAAGCTCCTCTAACGCTTTCGATTTGTTTTTTTTCATCAAACTTTAGCAATTCAATCACCTACACTTTACTTTTTAATACTTTATCAAAATCATCAAATATTCTTTTTTCAAGATCAATTAATTTTAATTCTGAAATTCTATAACTTAAAACTTGAACAATACTCGCCATATATAGACTTATAAATTGCGTTGAATGCTTAAAATCAAATGTTTTTTTAACATAATTTGACATATAACATTGCAACATTTTACTTCTTTTTATATTTTTGTCATCTATATTCAAAAACATTAACACATAATTTTTACTTGCTTCTAAATATGGCCCATGCATATATTGTTCCAACTCATACCCACTAGATGGAACTCTGACAGTCTCTGTAAATTTTGTTTCAAATTCTTTAGCTATACCATATAAATCTCCATACGCAATACAAATAAATCTATCGCATAATTTAAAAATTTCACTATTTTCACAACAAACTTTATTTGCTAACTCAATTGCACTAGGTATTTCGTTTATTATACTACGCAATTCTTTTCTGTATTTAGTTTTATTAATTTTTGAATTTTCTATTGCTAGTAAATATAGATTTAAAATTGTAGCACTAAAACCTTTTGTAACAAATCCTACCTTTTCCTCTCCTATATTTAAATCCAAAAAATAGTCGCTCTCATTTGCTAATTTACAATTTTTATTAGATGTAATAGTTAAAATCTCTACATTAGAAACTTTTCTAACATATTCATATGCATCTAAAATAGATGCACTTTTGCCACTTTGTGTAATTAAAATCACCAAATCTATATTATTATTCATTTTTGAATAATTTATATAATTAAATGGCTCAACAATACTCACACTACAATCTAAAACATTTTGAATAAAATATTTTGTAGATAATGCTGCATTTTTTGATGATCCTGTTGCAATTATTAATATGTTTTTTTTGCTATGTATATCAATATTTTTAAAATTATCTAAAATATTTAATAATACTTTTTTTTCTTCTAAAATGTAATCATACATAGTCATACTACAACACTCCTAAGAAAGCCATTAATATTCCAAATATTGCAATACCTAATATAATAGAAACTGGTTTAAATTTTTTACCTAATAAATAATAAATTACTCCAAACGCTAATAATTGAGGTATTCCTGGCATAATATCATTTAATATATCTTGCAGAACAAATGGATTTGTTTTACCTATCGTTAAAGGAATATTAATGTCAATTAAACTTGCAACCATACTTCCTACAACAAAAACTCCTAATATTGAAGCTCCATAAGTTAACTTAGATAAACTTCCTGATTTTTCAATATTTTTTAAACTACCTATTCCAAACTTATATCCAATAAATGTCAAAATATATCTAATAGCTATATGGGGTATGTTGAATATTAACAAAAACATTATAGGCCCTAAAATGCTCCCTTTAAGTGCTAACGATGTTCCTACACCTGTAGCAACCAATCTTAAAGTTCCCCAAAAGAATGAATCCCCTATACCTGATAAAGGCCCCATAAGTGCTGTTTTAATATTATTTACTGAATTTTCATCTAAATTATTCTCATTTTTATTTTCTTCTTCCATTGCTGCACTTATACCCAACATTAATGTAGAAATATGAGGAGTTATATTAAAAAATTCTAAATGTCTTTTTAATGCTTTACTTAATTCTTCTTTTTTTGTATATATTTTTTCTAAAACTGGAATTAATGCATATACATACGCCAAACTCATTTGTCTTTCATAATTCCAAGAAAACTCCATTTGAAACGATCTCCAAAACACTCTTTTTAAATCTTTTTTATTAATTATTCTGTTATTATCTTCATTAAAAGTCTTCATCTTCTACACCTCCTGCAACATTCAAAATACTATTTTTATTAATATTTACCATAATAACAGCTATTATTGCTCCTAATATTGCCATACCTGTTAATGGTACTTTTAAATATACTGTTACTGCAAATCCTAAGAATAAAAATGGTGTTATATCTTTATTAAGTAATAATCTTGCAAGCATTGCAAATCCTAATGCTGGCATTATACCAGTAGCAACAGCTAAACCATGTTTTATAAATTCTGGTATTGAATTTACTAAACTTGATACAGCTTCACTTCCAACTAAATACGATATAGTCACTATTAGACCTAACATCAATGATAGTCCAAAACCAGATATAAATTGCATTCTTTCTATTCCTTTCACATCAGCTTTCTCCGCATACTCATTTGCTCTATGATTTAATATAGGTATAAACAATCCTAAATAAACATTTTTTAAAATTAAAGTAAATGTTGCTATAGGTAACGCAAGAAGTAATGCTGTTTCTACACCTGCTCCTGATGAAATTGCAAAAGCTACACCTAATATTCCTCCTGTAACTGGATCTGGTGGAATAGAGGCTCCTACTGAAAAAGATCCTATAAAAGCTAACTCTAACGTTGCTCCCATAATTATACCCATTTTTATATCACCAAGTATCAGCCCAGTAACCATACCAGTTACTAATGGACGTGATATAAGAGATGTCCCAAGAGCATATTCACATTGTGCTACAAATGCAACTAATCCTAATAAAACTGCTGTAATCATATTTTCTCTTCCTTTCTATACAATTGTTTTTTATCCAACGGCAATTGTCTTATTTCAATTTCAATATTTTTATCTAATAAATCATCCAATAATTTTTCTTCTGTCTTTGTTATATTTACTGCTTTAGATATATTTTTCGTATTATCAGTTGCTTTAGTACCACCTAAATTTATACTTTTAATATTACAGTTTGTTGCAATTTTATACGCATCTTCTATATTTTCTACTATTATAATTAAATCATATTTTGAAGTTACTCCAGAATTTATAGCTTCAATAGAATTTTTTATATTTTTTATTACTAATTTACATCCTTCTGGCTTTGCTAATTTCAACGTTGTTTTATATACTTCATCATCAACTACTTTATCATTTGATATTAAAATGCAATTACAATTTAAATTTTTAACCCATGAAAACGCAACTTGACCATGAAGCAATCTATGATCTACCCTCAGTAATTGTATCATTAAAAATCATCCTCACTTTCTGTTAATATTATTTTATTACACCATTTAATTTGATTTTTACTTTCATTTATAACTTTATTAATATATTTATCATCTATATAATCTTGATTTGATATAATATCTATTAATAATGGAAGGTTTATTCCAGTTATTAAAAATATTTTTTTATCATCTACTAAACCTAATATATAATTATTTACACTCCCTCCAAAAATGTCTGATAAAAAAATCAGTTTTTTATCTTTATATTTTTCTAAAATATTTTCGATAGTTGCCTCAAGATTAAAATTTTGATCAGTATAACAAGGAATTGCAATTACATTAAAGTACTCTCCTATAAGCATTTCAAGACTACTTTTTATACCTACCGCAAAATTCCCATGTGTTATTATTACAAATTGTTTATCCATAAATCCCTCCCACACCACTATAATACTTTGTAAAAAAACAATGTCAAATATTCAACTTTTTTCGTTAATGTAAAATTTATACACTTTATTTTAATCAATATTTAAGGTATAATCAGAAATATAAACGAATGTAATTATATGCTTTTTTCGTTTTGAAATTGCTTATTTAGAGGGGTTTTGTCAATGAATTTAAAAAATTATAAAATATTTTTACCTTTTTATCATATAAAAATTTATCATAATAGAAAATTTTCTAAAAATGATATAATTTTTAAAAACTATATTATTAAAAATATATTAACTAACCAAGAACAAATCATAACTATTTCACAAAAAGAATTAACACAAATTCTAAAATTAAATACTTATGAAACAACAGATGAATTCATGGAAAAATTTAAGATTAAACATTTTATATTTCATATAGAAACTGAAAATACTTATGATGGCTTTTTCAATATATTAGATGGATTCATAAAATGCAATGGTAATTATAAATTATTAATATCATCTACATTTTTTGATATTTTCACAAAACAAGAAACCGAACTAAAAGAATATAAATTAGATGATTTACTAAAATTTTCTAGCACTAGCATTTCTAGTCTTTATAGTTTTTTACAAAATTTTTTAAAAGATGAAAAAGTCAAAATAACATTACAACAATTAAAATATATTATGGATATAAATGAAAACAAATATGAAAGATTTTTTGATTTTGAAAAATTAATTTTGAAGCCTAGTATAAAAGAAATTGAAAAATATACTACTCTTAAAGTAACCTATTCAAAATTAAAACAAAATAACCAAAAAAATGAAAAAGTTATTGGAATATTATTTAGTATAAAAGATATATCAAATGAAATTTTAGATAAAAAATTAAAAAAGATTAGCAAATTAATACAAGCTTATTGCAAAAATTATGATATAATCATTAAGTTTATACAAAAAGAATTAGACAAAAAAACATTTAGTTATATTTTAGAAAACACACAATATGCACTTATGCATCCTAAAAATAATTTTGAATTATCTCTAATTTCAGCAATAAAATACAATTCATACAAAAATGAATTTTATAAAAAAGTGCAAAGTTATCTAGATAAATATAAAATCATTACATATGAAAGCATTTTATTAAAAAACAAAACTGATTTTTCTAATTTATTTATAAAAGAATTAAATAAACACGATATAGAACAATTATCTAAAGTTATTCCATTTTTAAAAAATTTATTTGATTTATTTGATAACTCAGTAACACTCCCTTCAAGTATAAAAGAAAATAGATTTTATAATGATATTTTCCTAAGCTTAGATAAAAAGAATGAATTTATTTTTAAAGAATCAAATATTATTATTTTAGGTGAATATAACGGTTCTTTAAATAGTAATTTTTGTATATTGGTAAAAAAGTAGCAAATTGGGCAATGGTAATAAATCAATTAGCAATGGATACAAATATACATTCTAAAATATTAAAATATGAGAAATATTAAAAATAGCGAGACTATAATTTTTTTTATACATTACTTTATAGTCTCACTAAAATAAAATTTATATAAAATTAAAAAAATTTACACAATTTACTTGACAAACCCAAATTTACACAATTTACTTGACAAACCCTAATTCAGTTAATTTTATTTGAAATTAATAACTTTTCTAGTCTATCAACCTTATCTTTATATTCCTTTAATTCTCTTTCTAAATTTTCAACCTTTTTATCATTTACTAAATATCTATTTTTGCCTAAAACTACTCCAATTCCAGCTCCTACTGCAATATTTCCTTTATTATTAATTGATCCACTTAGTTTATATACAAAGTTACCACTATTATTTTGTCCACTAATTCCTATTGCTAGTGAATGTGATGCTCCATAATATCCATACGCTGCACTTAGATTAAATTTATCATCCCCACTTACTTGTGGTAGATTTGCTATTGCAATAGCGTTTGATACTCCACTTAAAGCTAAATCTGATTTCTCATTTGCATCATCTATTCTTTTATTCATTTGTTTTTTTTCTTTTGATGATAAACTTGCCCCTTTTGTTATATCTTTAAAAAATTCATCTTCTGTTGCATTAGGTTTTTTATTTTTATCTTTCCATACTTCAAAGGCACTCTTTCCATCTTTTCCATTATTTCCCTTTTCTCCTTTAAGTGATGCTATAAAGTCTGATTCACTCTTACCTTCATTACCTTTTTGTTTTAACCAACTTTGATATGCTGATTCTCCATCACCTTTAGCTCCTTTTTCTCCTTTAAGAGAAGCTAAGAAATCTTGCACTGATTTATCTTTATTTTTAACATCTGATTCTTTCCATATTTCATACGCACTCTTACCTACTTTTGTACTTACTTCTCTATCTACATAGCTTTTCATTTGTTTTAGTTGTGCAACATTAACAGCATCTGTGTCATTAGTTCCTGCTGCAAGATTTGTTAATTGTCTTGCATAACCAGTTTGCCCAATTGATAGTGCTCCTGCAGTTGATTTCCAAATACTTATTATATCTCTATTTGCTTTAACAGCTGGTATAAAATCCTTGTTATTATCAAGCCATTCTTTTTTCTCTTTTTCAATTTTTGCTTTTTCTTCTTTTGTACTTGCATTTTCATATTTAGTTATCATTGCATTATATTCATCTTTTTTATTTGCAATTATTTTTTTATTTTTTTCATATTCTTCTTTTTTATCAGTCATTTTCAAAATTTCATCAATACTAGTAATTTCTTTTGTAACGCCATATCCAAGCTGACCTTTGTCTTTATCGGCAACAGAATTTTCTCCTAATGCTATACCGCCTTCTACATTTGATTTTGAAAAGGATCCTATTGAAACTCCAAAATCTTTATCTGATTTAGAACTAAGACCAAATGCAATTGTTCCCTTATTCAATGCTTTAGCACCATTCCCCATAGCCTGAGAACCAATACCACTAGATATAGTATGATCTCCTATTGCAATCGAACTTCTTTTTGTTTATTCCGCTTTATGACCTATTGATATTGCATATGTTTCTGTTGCTTTTGATTCATCACCTATAGTAACTCCTCTACTAGCTTTTGAATACGCTTTATTTCCTATTGCTACCGTGCTTAGCGACAACGCTTCTGCATTATGACCTATTGCTACTGTATTTTCATAGGTACTAGTTTGGGCATCAGTACCAATTGCTATAGAATTAGGCCCATTTGATTTAGTATTTATACCAATTGCTATGCTGTTTTGCCCTTGGGCAAAAGAATCATCACCTATTGATATATTTTTATCATGATATGCTTGAGCATTTTCCCCAATTTCAATTTTATTTTTATTTGATTTCAAAAGTGAAAAAATAAAATCTATTTTATTTAATTTACTTTTATATTTTTCAACATTATTAACCTTAACTTTTTCAAATTTTAATTTTTCACCACTAGTTAATTTATTATATTCATCATATGATACATAAATGTATTCTGAATTTTCAGATGTTTCTTCTTTAACAGAAGCACTTTCTTCCCCATATACAAAATTTCCACAAATAAAAAGATCTATTATCAATAAAATACCTCTTTTACTTCTTTTAAAATTCCCTTTAGTATCTTCCATCTAAATCATCTCCTCAATAAATTGTACCCCCCCACCACGTTTTTCAAGGCATTTTATTTTTTCTTTATTAACCTTTATTTATTATTTAGTTATACTTGTGTATCTATTGATTTTTAAACTTCAAACTTTTATTTACCAAATTAAAAATGCCACAAATGTGGCATTTTTAATTCCTATTTTGTTGCTTTTTCAACTTCACTAGCTAATTGTTCTTTTGATCTTCCACCAATTAATGTTTCAACTGGTTTACCATCTTTAAATATTACTATAGTTGGTATACTTCTAACTCCGTAAAATGCTGCCAAATCTTGATATTGATCAACGTCTACTTTAACTATGCTATAATCCACTTCTTCACTTAATTCATCTAAAACAGGTCCTAGTGCACGACAAGGTCCACACCAAGTAGCAAAGAAATCAACTACTGTAACACCATTTTTTGTTACAACTGTTTCTAGCATATTGTCAACGTTATTTTCTCCTCCATAATGTATTACTTTACTCATTTTACCCTCCTATTTAGCAGATAATGCTGCCATTGTTATATAATTATATGGTTGATTAAAGTGTGGCAAGAAGAATATATCTAACAATTTAAATTTATCAATTGTAATTCCTTCTTGTATTGCAAGTGAGAACACGTGAATTCCCATTGAAATATCATACTTAGATGCTATTTGTGCTCCAACTATTCTTCTGCTTCCTTTTTCATATACTATTTTTATCATAACTTTTTCATTTTTACTTTCCATAAATCCTGGTTTTTGTAAGTCTGAAAAACTTGTTGATAAAACATCCATACCTAAAGCTTTTGCTTTTTCTTCTGATAATCCAGTAGAAACCATGTTAAATCCATAAATAGATATACCGTTTGAGCCTTGAACACCTATTGATTCTAATTTTGTTCCACACGCATTATGAGCCGCTATTATTCCTGATCTAACTGCATTAGTTGCAAGTGCTATATAGTTTATACCTCTTACTGCATTATCATATATAGTCGCACAATCTCCTATAGCATACACATCTTTTACACTTGTTTGTTGTGTTCTATCAACCTTGTATGCATTCTTGAATAATTCTAATTTATCTTTCAATAAATCTGTATTAGGTCTAAATCCAACACACATTATTACCATATCAGTAGCTATTTCACCCTTATCAGTTAAAACTGATTCTACTTTATTAGTTCCCTTTATTTCTAATAATTTTTCACCATAGTGTGTTTTAATTCCATTTTCAACTAATACCTTATTCATTTCACATCTAAATTCTTTATCATAATATGTAGATAGACACATATCACATGCATCAAGTAATGCTACTTCTTTACCTAGTCTCTTAAATGCTTCTGCTAATTCTACTCCTATGTATCCTGCACCAACAACAGTTACGTGATTAATACTTTCATGATTTAATTTATCAATAACTTCTTTTGCATTTTGGAATAATTTAACAAATTGAACATTTTCTAATTCTCTACCTTTAATTGGTAAATCAATAGGTAATGATCCTGTTGATAATATTAATTTGTCATAGCTTTGTTCATAAGTTTTGCCATCTTTCCCTTTAGCATATACCATTTTTTTATCAAAGTCAATATTAGTAACTTCTGTTTCCATATATACTTTTGCACCTTTTGATTCAAAAACATCTTTTGAACAATAAAACAATCCGTCTGATCCTTTAATTTGTTTACCAATCCATAATGCCATACCACAACCAAGAAAACTTAAATTATTATTTTTTTCAAAAATTACAACTTCATTCCCCTTGTAATTATCTAAAATTGTATTTATTGCAGCTGTTCCTGCATGGTTTGCACCTATTACTACAATTTTCATTTCTACCTCCATTATTGTTAAAGTTTACTTTACATGTTTATTATATCACATTAAATTTTTTTTGCAAGAAATTTGCTAACATTGTAAAAAAAAAGGCTAGTTTCCTAGCCTTATTTTATTACATCAAATATCTCTTTTTTTATCTTACTCATAGCTTCTTCATTTTTTTCTATATTAAACTTTTTTACAAATCTTCCAGGCTTTCCTAAAAGAACATATACTGTATCTGCTAATTTAATAGCTTCATCAATATCATGCGTAATCAAAAGACAAGTTAAATTTAAATCTTTTTTTAAATTTAAAAACCAATCATACATTCTATTTTTTGTAATATAGTCTAATGCTGAAAAAGGTTCATCTAGCAACACAACTTTATCACTAAACATATATGTACGAAATAATGCTACTCTTTGTCTTTGACCACCTGATAATTCACGTGGATATCTTTTAAGTAAACCCTCTAGTCCAAACTTTTCTACATTTTTCTCTATTTTATTTCTTATTTTCTCTTTGTCTACACCTTGAATTATTAGGGGTAATGCAATGTTATCATAGACAGTATAAAAATCAAGTAATAAATCTTTTTGTAGCATATAGCTTAATTTAGCAGTTTTTCCTGTGATATTTTCATTATCAAAATATACATTTCCACTTGTGGGTACTAAAATTCCTGCCAAAATATTAAACAATGTTGATTTACCTACTCCACTAGGTCCTATTACCCCTACTGTTTCATTTTCACTAACCTCAAAAGATATATTGTCTAATATTTTTTCATTTCCAAAACTATGACTAATATCTTTAATGTTTAAGATATTCATTTGTAAATCCTGCTCCACTTTCTAATTTTTTATCTATTAATTTTTTGTCATATAACCAATTATAGAATCTATCCCATCTATTTTTATCAATTACTCCCCATTTTCCATCTTTTGTTAAATAGAAATTAGCTATACTCTTTTGGCTTTCACGAATAAGTTCTGGATTACCTTCAGGTGCATTTTTAATTAAAATATCAGCTGCTTTATCAGGATTTTCTACAGCATATCTATAACCTTTTTCTAAAGCAATTAATACTTTTTTAGCTATTTCTGGTTTTTGTTTTAAAAATTCATTATTAGCTATTAATACTGGTGTATAATAATCAAATTTAGGTTCGTAATCTGCTAGATAGAAGAAATTAACATCTACTCCTTTTAATCTTGCATTAATCAAATCCCAATTACTGTATACTATAATATAGTCATATTGATTTGCTTTTAGTCCTGCTGTCGCATCTGTACTTTCTCCTGGAACCATTTTTAAGTCATTACCAACTATTTCTCTTACTGTTGCATCATCAATAGGATCTTCCCATGTAGAATATCTTTTTCCACTTAAATCCTTAGGACTATTAGCTCCAAGTGATTTCAAACTCATAAGTCCTGCTGTATTTTTTTGTAATATAGCTGCTATTGCAGTAATAGGTGTATTTTTCAACAATCTTTTTACCATATTTGGTTGAAAATATATTCCAAGTTCTGCTCTACCTGCTCCAACTATACTAGCTGAACTATCTTCTGCTGGTTGCACTATATCTAAATCTATACCTTGTTCCTTAAAATATCCTAAATCTTTTGCAACAAATATACCAGTATGATTTGTATTTGGTACCCAATCTAAAACAAGAGTTACCTTTTCTAATTTTGCACTTTCTGCTTGCTTTTTAGGTCCGCAACTAATTAAAGTAAATAGTAAAACTACAACTTCAAATAAAACCATTAATTTCTTTTTCATTTTTCCTCCTACTAATTTTTTACAATTTTCTTTTCTAATACATCAATTAATGACATAAGTACTAGACTTAGAAAAGTTATGAAAAATATTACTGCAAACATCTTATCTAAGGCAAAAGCTTTTTTAACTCTTGTCATATATACTCCAAGTCCATAATATCCACCTAGCCATTCCGCAACAACTGCTGATATCAATGAATATGACATTGATACCTTAAGTCCTGAGAAAAAATAGCTAAAGCTTGTTGGTATTTTTAAATAACGGTACATTTGATATGTATTAGCTCCCATTGATTTCAATAAATTTATCTTATCAATATCTACTGACTTATATCCATTTAATAACGATATAGTTATGGGAAAGAAAGTAGATAAAACAACTAATACAATTTTAGGTTTCATGTAATAACCTAACCATATTATTAAAAGTGGTGCAATTGCTATCGTCGGTATAGTTTGAGTTAAAATTATCACTGGATAAACCATATCATATATGGGTGTATATAGATCCATAAGTAGTGATAATACAAAACTAAGCAATATCCCTATAGCAACACCTATAAATGCAACTGTTAAAGTAAAATACGTATGTTGCATTAGTAAATTAAAATCTAGATAAAAAGCTTTTATAACTTGATATGGTGATGGTAGCAAAAATTCAGATATTAAATGAAATCTACACATAATTTCCCATATAATTATTAAAATTATTACTAGACTATAATTTTTAATCTTCTTCATAAAAAAAACTCCCCTACGAGAGTCAAATGCACTAAAAAATAACATAACTCCCTACGTCAGAATTACCTGTATCAGGTTAAGGGTATAATCTCAGCCTAAGCACCCCTGTTTGTTAATAATATTATACATCATTTAAAAAAAATATCAATAATTTTTATAGTTTATATTTTCACAAAATAAATAACCTCTAGAATCCTAGAGGTTAAAATATTGATATTACCATTTATATTCAACATTTAAACTAGTCTTAATTGTTGTTGATTTATAATCAAATTTTGAATTAACATTACCAAATTCTATAGGTAATTCCACTCCACCTTTAAGTGTTAAGTTTTCAATTGGTTTGTATTCAGCATTAACTTTTGGAGTTAATGTTAAATTAGGAGTTACAATTCTTTTTTTGCCTTGCATATATGTGACTAAACTTACATATGCATTAGCTTCAGGTGATACCTTAAATTTATTAGTTACATCATAGTTGTATTTAACATTTACATCAAATACAAATATTCCTTGTGTTAATTTAATTCTATCTTTAACATCATCAATCTTTGAAACAAATTTAACATCACTTGTTCTTCCTGCTAATAAAGTTTTACCAGTTAATGTTAATTTATCATTTAGCATTTTATATTCAGCACCAAATTCTGAACCATACACTATAACATTTTTCTTTTCATCTTCAGATATTTTGTATCCATTAAAATGTGCTACAAAAGGTTTAGCCATTATTGTTAAATGTTTTATTCCTGTATATTCAGCATTTAATTCATATGAATGCATATATCTAATTGGTGCTTCAGCATATAATTTGTAGTTTAACATTTTGTATTCATCTTTCAAGTCGCTGTTTATATTTCTCTTAAAATTAACTTTACCAGTTAACTTAAGATCTTTTACTTTATCATATGTTGCTTCTGCTTCTCCACTTACGTTTTTAATAGCTTTTGCATTCTTTTCAATTGTATTGTATGTATGAACTAATTTAATGTTTGCTTTTACATCTTTTAATACTGATGCTTCTTTCGCTTCTACATATAGCTTATGTTCTGATACTGTTTCTTCTCCTAACTTTTTATTTTCTTCTAATTTCAATGAGAGTGTAGTATTAGAATTTAATCCAACTTTCACACCATTTATTGTGTAATTTACATCATCCTCTAAGTTTAATTTAGTTGTTTCTTTGTATGTTGCTTTTATACTTGAATTTATACCTTTTATTTCTGGTAATTCATATTTTGCCCATACATTTGAGTCTTTAGTAGCTAATGCATATGATGGAGCAGCTATAAATCCTTTAACATCTTTTAATTTAAATTCTCCTCCAAAGCTAAATCCTGTATCTTTTACTTTAACTTCTGTACCTATTTTTGATTCAGAAATTTTGTGTTCTTGTATTGTTTTTTCAAATTTTGATTCAGTTCCTGTACCTAAATATACTTTACCTGTAGTTCCACTAGCTACAGCAGTCATTGCAATTAAGCTTGCTAACATAAATGTTTTTTTCATTGTTTTTTTCTCCTTTTTCTTTAAAAACTTAATTATTTTATAGTAGTCATGTATATTTTAATGTAAAAAAAAAAAAAAAAAGAGGCAAATAAAAAAATATTAGTTTCTTTTTTAGCTCTCTTTTTATTTTTGTTTATATATTACCATACATTATTTAACCATTTTTGATTTTTTTAAGCATTTTCTAATTCTTTTTAATCTTATCACAAAGTTTAATTAATTTAGTTGCAAGATTCTTAATTTCTATAGCACTCATCAAATGGTCTTGTGCGTGTATAAATAGTACAGATAATTCTGTTTTTTCACCACTAACTTCTTTTTGTATTAAATTAGTTTGTACTTCATGAGCTTTTAGTAAAAATTCTTCAGATTCTTTTATCTTTTCATTTGCCTTATCTATTTTACCATCTATCGCAAGATCTATAGCTTCATAACAAAGTCCTTTAACATTACCTGCATTACTAATTATTTCAAATATTATTGTTTCCATTTCTTCACTCATTTTTCCCCCCTAAAATCCATTATTGTGGCTCAATTCTTTAAACCAATATCCTGATTTTTTTATAGTTCTTTTTTGTGTTTCATAATCCAATTCTATAAATCCATATCGATTTTTATATGCATTTAACCATGACCAACAGTCTATAAATGTCCAGTGCATATATCCCTTACAATTTGACCCTTCTACAATAGCCTTATGCAAATATCTTAAGTGTTGTTTTATAAACTCAATTCTGTAATCATCTTGTATTATACCATTTTTTTTAAACCTTAATTCATCTTCAACTCCCATACCATTTTCTGATACGAACCATTCAATATTCCCGTAGTTATTTTGTATATCTTTAGCTATATCATATATCGCTTTTTCATATATTTCCCAACCACGATATTTATTAATTTTTTTACCAGGCATATCATATATATCATAATAGTATGTAGGCATAAATATACCATCTGGATTAGGCATGTTAGCTTTTGCACACACTCTTAATGGTTGATAGTAGTTCACTCCTAAAAGATCCACAGTATTGTCCTTTATTACCTTAAGTTCATCTTCTGTATATTCTGGCAATATCCCCCATTTTATAGCTATCTCTTTTAATTCACTTGGATATTTACCTTTAACAGCAGGATCTAAAAACGATTTTACAGCAAACAAGTCAGCATATCTCTTTGCTTCTAAATCTTTTGGATTATTGCTTCTTGCATAAGCTGGTGTAATATTTAATATTATTCCTATCTTTCCACCCTGATTTAATTTCTTGTATTCCCTTATAGCTTTAGCACTAGCTAGTGCTATATTAAATGCTACTTGAAAAGCTTTTTTAGGATTTACTTCTAGTGGATAATGGTATTGTAATAAATATCCACATTCAACACTTACTATAGGCTCATTAAATGTAAACCATTTTTTAACTATATCTCCAAATAATTCAAAACATTTTTTTGCATATTCTGCGTAAAGTTCTACTGTTTTTTTACTAGCAAATCCATCATATTTTTCTTGAATATATAGTGGGGTATCAAAATGATACAAATTTACAAATGGTTCTATACCATTTTCCTTTAACATAGAAAAATATGATCTATAAAAATCTACTGCCTTTTGATTAACCTTTCCATCTTCAGATAAAAGTCTAGCCCATGAGATAGAAGTTCTAAAAGAGTTGTGACCCGTTTTTTTCAGTAATTCAACATCTTCTTTAAAATGAGTGTATATCGTACTAGTAGTGCTAGGTCCTATACTTTCATGAAATTTAAAACTTTCTTCTTCAAAAAATTTATCCCATGTTGTTTTTAATTTTCCATCTTTTTCTACTCTTCCTTCACTTTGTTCAGCACTAGTTGCTGAGCCCCAAAAGAAATTTTCTGGAAATTTTATCATACTTCCTCCTTTTTAAAATATTTTCACATCTTTTGTAGTTGGACTAAAATATGATTTTATTACCACAACCATATTTCTATTTTCATCATAAATCATATTTTTAATTATCACAATAGGTGTATTTAAACTAACATTTAAAAGCTTTGCAAATTTTACTGGTATAATTTCAGCATAAATTTTTTGAATAATTTGCATTTTTTTTAGTTTTTCTATTCCTTCTTTATTTAAATTTACAAATATTCCTTGTATCTGTTCATCTTCACTATTTACAAAAACTTCTTCTATGCTAACTAATTCATCATCTTTTTTTGTTAAATATATCAATCTTTCAACATTTGAATCTTCAAATATTTCTTTATTGTCAATATAGTAATTTAGATTAAGATACACAAGCTTAAAATCAGTATAGTCATCAAAAAACGGAAATAATAATATATTTAGATTAGGTTTCTTTTTAACAAATGTACCTACATTATTTTTTTTGTACAAATAACCTTCTTCAACTAATATATTTATTATCTTCCTTGCTGTAATTTTAGAAATACCTTTATACTCTGCAAGACTTCGCTCAGAATAAAATTGTTCTTCTAATTCAAACCCTTTCAATTCTTCTATCAATTCTAAAACTATTTTTTCATAAACTTTTTCAGCCATTTTTTTCTTTCTCTACCAAATATTCATCTATTTGTTTTAATTTTTTTCTTTTATTCTTTATTAAAAAATATCCAAACAAAAATTCTAATAACATATTATTATACTTTTTCATTTTTGAATCTGTAATATATTTTTCAATATATTTTAATGTAAAACACTTTCCATTACTATCTAACATTTCATATTCTAAAGTGTTTTTACCATACAAAGAATTTATTTCAATTTTGTAGCCAATATTTTCCCTAAGGTTAACTAACTTTAATTCACACGATATTTTTTTACCCATTTTAGACAACATATCTTTTTTTATTGTAATACCTGCATGAATCTCTTTTACTTTAAATTCTTCTTTTAAACTATTACAAAGAAAGCTATAAAAAGCTTCCTTTGTACAGTTCATATTCATTTTAAATTCCATATATCCTCTTTAATCATCTAATTTATTTGCTAAGATTACAAATGGTGTCCATATAAAGAATGCTACAACAACATTCAATATTGAAACTAATGCTGCCAGTATAGATCCTCCTGTTGCAAAAAATGCATATAGTCCTGTAGGCATAATCCACGGAACTATTACATATACTGGTGGTATAATTCCAAGACTTGTAAATGTATATGCTATTATAGCGGCAACAACTGAACTTAATACAAACGGAATGAAGTATAGTGGATTTAATACTATAGGCATTCCGAAAATCATAGGCTCATTAATATTAAATATCCCCATAGGTAAAGCTAATTTTGCAACTGCCTTATTTGCTTTTTTCTTTGAGAAAATAAAGATAGCTATAATCAATGCTATAGTAATACCAGATCCTCCCATTTGTAAGTATGCATCAAAAGATCCTCTTGTCCATAAATAAGGTAATGTTTTTACTGTTCCACCTTTAGCAATATGTTCAACATTAGCTAGTAATGCTGGTTGATATATTCCATCCATTATAGGAGCTAAAACATTATGTCCATGTAATCCAAAGAACCATAAGAATTGTACAAGGAATGAAATAATTACTACTGAAACTATTCCTTGAGATAATCCTAAAAGTGGTGTTTGTATGTATATTGAAATTAAATCTATCAATGATTTTCCTGTTAATGTAAATACAACATTTGCTAAAATCGAACAAACATATATAGCAACAACTCCTGGTATTATTGATGCAAATGCTTTATTAACTGCTGGAGGAACACTGTCAGGAAGTTTTATAATAACTTTTTTATTCATAAGTTTACAATATACTAATGAAGATATAAATCCTATTATCATAGCTGGGAAAATTCCTTGAGCACCTAAATAATTTACATTAATAAATCCCCATGATGAAACTGGTGTTAAAACACCATTTATATCTGCATTAAAGCTTGCTTCTTGTGGCAAAAATGCAATATATGATGCAAATGCTACTAACGCTCCTGCTAATGGATTAACCTTATAACTTTGAGCCAAGTTATATCCTAGAGCTAATACAAATGCTAATGATAATATTGCAAATGAAGCAAACCAAACTATACCATTTGTTGATATAATAGGTTGCATAGCTTTAACAAATCCTGTATATCCTCTTGTTGTTGGTATATCTCTAAAGAATACATTCAACAATACAGCAATAGATCCAACCATAGTTATAGGCATTATTGCTATAAACGAATCTCTTATTGCAACTAAATGTTTTTGTTGTGCTAACTTAGTTGCCACTGGTACAAATGAATTTTCTACCAAATTCATAAACTTTTTCATACTCTATTCTCCTTTTATTATTTTTAGTGCATCTTCTAATACTTTCTCACCATTCATTGTTCCATAACTTACCATATCAATTACAGATACAGGAGTTGCACCAAACAATTCCTTCATATTTTTTTCTAAATATCTAACTTGTGGCCCTAATAAAACTAAATCCACTTTATTAACATATTCAACTGCTTTTGCATCTGGTATAGCTGAAATTTCAACTTCTATCCCTTTATTTTGTGCAGATTTTTTCATCTTTTCAACCATAAAACTTGTTGACATTCCTGCACTACAAATTAACAATATTTTAAGCATGATGTATACCACCTTTCAACTTTTTCATAATTTAAGTATACCACTATTTTTGATAAATGCAAGTAATTAAAGGAAAATTTCATAAACTTTATATATACCACGAACGTATAACAAAAAAATATCCTAAATGCATAATGCACTTAGGACTATTTAATTTTTCTTTATTAATATACTATTAACTACAATATTTTAAAATAATATACATTCCCATCACCATCATAATCATCTAAAGATCTATCATGTTTAAATCCTAATGACATTGCTGTACGAATAGATGGAATATTTGCATTTAACGTTAAAACAACAATAACACTTAATTTACCTACGTTATCAATAATAGCTTGACAAGCTTCCTTAACATATCCACGACGCATTTTATTTGGAGTAATCCTATAATAAAGATTCAAATAAGGCTTATTTTTAATATTTACATGTTTAAGTCCGCAAACTCCAACATAACTATCATCGCTTTTATCAATTATTACATAATAACCAAACCCATATTTCTCATGATGCTCTATCCATTTATTTAATTCTTGTTGAAAAATTTCACGATTTTTCACAGGCCCAGCTGGATTATATAAATTAGTAGCTGGATTCGCATGAATTTGAAATAAAGGTTCTAAATCAGTAATTTCAGGTTTCCTAAGTAGTAAACGTGATGTTTCTATAATCTGCATATAAATTCACCTTTTAAATATATTTTGACATCAACACAACAGTTTCGACGTGTATTAAGACTACTCTGATGATAACCCTACATCAAGAAATAGGTCTGCACGCTCGTTGCACGATGGAAGTTGGCAAAGGGAAGGACGCTTGAAAATAAACATCCAGTATGCTTTTAGAAAAGCATAAAAAACTACAAACACTTATCGGTTCATTCGTCATAAATACCTATATAGTTATAAAATTGCTCATGTAACCGCTTCATTTCATCCGGAGCCTTTATTGAATGTCGGTACATAAACTTTTCACCAAAACGGCTTCGAAAAATAACCCCAAGAATAAACCCCATAATGGAGCATGGAAGAATTTGTAAAAACTTCATTTTTATCGGAACAAGTTTAATTCCTTTTGTTTTAACATTAAAAAGATTTCTTCTGATTTGCTTAGCTGTTTTATTCATTAATACACGATCGTTTCCGGCATGCTCAGGATCATCTGAATGATAATAAGCATCTGCAATCGGCACGACCATTGCAAGATGACAGATCTGCCATGAATGCATGTCTTTTACAACTTGGCATGGAATCATTGCCGATCGGAACAAATCGAACAGTTCTTTCTCACGACCACCTGACATGCCGATTGTAGTTGGCTGAATAAAACGAGGCGTAAGGGCTGCATCCAAAATATCTCCGTCAAAGCCGCCGCCGGCACCTGGGAAAGCAGGGAGGATACGTCCTTTTCCGCAAATCTTTTCCCATGTATCATACGTTTCTAAAGAATTTACCATAGTTACAATGACAGGACTTATATTAGCTTTCAGTTCCGCCAAAGCAATATGCAACTGGTTTTCTCTTACCGCAAGCAATATAAAATCATAACTGTCTAACGGCAGCAGTCGAGATAAAACGGATACTTTGGCAGTCCGAATCTCATTATATTTTTTATACCTTAGCCCATACATCTGTAATTCTTTCAAACGATTTCCACGAGCATATACGGATACGTCTGCTCCCGCTTCGGAAATCAAAGCCGCATAAAGACTTCCTATCACTCCTGCACCATAAATCAATACTCTCATCTTCACAATCCTTTTATGTTTCTTCCTAAATTTCGATGTATTTTACACATCCAAACAAAAGCTCACTATCCATTTAGATAAATGACCCGAAAATTCATCTTTATAATATTCCAACAATCAAAGCCTGAACCGCCGCTACAAATGGTATAATTAAAAACGGAGTAACTACAAAATGTTCCATGATTGCCAAATGTCTCATCCAGTTACTGAATTCATAATCCGGATGTCCCTCTGTCCCCTGAATGACGATTTTATCCTTATATTTCCCTTGGAACAATAGACAATCCAACAAAAAGAAATCTCCTAAGTTTAATATGCTCCACTGAATATAGCCCATCCAAAAAAGATTCCAAAAACCTGAAATTCCAGTATGTAAAAGACTTGCTGCTGAATATATGAAACAAATCCCGCAAATTATAATTGTTAGAATGAGATTTATGTTTTTCTCTTTTTTTGTCATCTGTTCCGGTGCAACTTTTTGAATTGCCTTTGGATAAGAATCAAAAAAGAATCTTGGATTAATAAGTACCAAAGAAGCCACTGCACCGTTAAAAATAGCTGCTATAGCAATTCCGATAAGAATTGCCTGTATTAAATCCATAAAATCATCTCCCTTTTGCTTTTAAATTCATATTACTTCGTAAATAATAATTTAATATTACTTTTTATATGCAATCATCACACCAATCGGTGCAAGACCTCCATATGCCAATTTCATTTCAACTACCGAAAATCTAAATTCTTTAATAAAATCTTCAAATTCCTTTTTATCCCATTCTTGATACATTTTAAATCCTAAAATAGACATCAAACTCTTTATAATTTTTCTTTGTTTTCCCTCTTTCCATAGAAAAGTAGGGGCAAACAAAATCCCATTAGGTTTTAACACCCTATATATTTCTTTCATTGCCTCATCCGGTTTGGGCATAATATGAAGTGCATTAGCAATTAACACACCATCAAATTTTTCATGCGAATAGGATAATGCTGTTGCATCAGCTGTTTCAAATGTAAGATTTTCGTATTCCCCACGCTTTTTAGCTTCCTGAATCATTTGCTCGGAGAAGTCTGTACCGATCCAACTTTTAGTATGCTTTGAAAGACTAAACGACAATTGTCCTGAGCCACAAGCAAGTTCAAGCATCTCCATGTCTTTATTCAAATGAGGACGAATGTATTCGCAAACTTTATCATATACTCCTTTGTCTTTTTTCATGAAAGGAGCATATAGCTTAGCAAATTTATCCCAAAATTTTTTATTGCTTTTATCAATCATTTTCAACGCTCCTTTTAATATAAAAATGATCCTATCAATCTTTATATTGAGCCTATTTTCTCATTGATACCTCGTAAGAAAGGAATAATAGCTGTTCCTATACCAAGTAGGAATGTCATAAATGCAGATAGTCATAGGCTGCCATTTTTTCTATCAAATCATTTTGAAGTGTCTCAAAGCATCCATGATGGCTTCTTCTTTTTTAGGCGTACACTGTGGAATAATTTGTTTCTCCTTTTTAGACTTGTTGTAATGTTCTCGTAATTCTATTCCACATTTCCTTTTTATCTGTGCAATATATAATGTCGGAACTTTTAATTCAAATTTATTCCAAACATATTCTTTGATTTGAGCATATGTTGCCTTACTTTCAGCACTTGTAAAATCAAGCTCATCCAGCTCAATTTCAATATCTATATGCTTATCGACATCAAGTTTGGACAAAAGTGCTACCGTCTCCACGTGGTTAGTATAACTAAACATATCAACCATACAAACTTTTTTTATCTCATATCCTCTACTTTGAAATATTTTAAGATCACTTACCAAAGTTTTAGGATTGCACGATACATACACTATTTTTTCTACTTGGTATAAATCTAGTAGCTTATTTATTGTCTTTTCTCCAACTCCATTTCTTGGTGGGTCTAGAACTAATATATTTGGATTTTCTAATCCATCTATTTTTTCAAATACATCACCTGCAATAAATTTACAATTTTCTATACCATTTAATTTACAATTTTCATTGGCTTTAATTACAGCTTCTTCCACTATTTCTATTCCATAAACTTTACTACACTTTTTTGATATTATTTGTCCTATAGTTCCAGTTCCACTAAATAAATCAAAAGCGACTATATCTTTTTCATCTCCCAAATAATCCAAAACTTTAGAATAAAGTTTTTCTACTGTTTTAGAATTTGTTTGAAAAAAACTATATGGACTTATTCTAAACTTTAATCCTAAAATTTTTTCTTCCAAATCTTTTTTACCATAAATTAAAGTTTCTTTTTCAGAATAAACCATATCTTGCAATCTATCATTAACTGTATGAAGTATACCTGTTATACTAAATCCAACCAAATGAAGATTTAATAGCTCTTCGCTTATTTTATCTAAATATATATTTTCAACATTTTTATCAATTTGACTAGTTGTTACAATATTTACCAAAATATCATTACAACCTTTTCTTAAAACTACATTTCTTAAATATCCCGTATGCTTTAGTCTATGATAAAAATCTAAACCAGATAATTTTGTTATTTCATTTATTTTAATATATATTTTATTAAAATTATCATCCATTAATTTACAATTTGATACATCTACTATATCATGAAAACTATTTTGTTTATGCAGACCTAAAATTGTAGGTCCATCTAAATATTCATTTCCAAAACTAAATTCCATTTTGTTTCTATACCCTATTTTTTCAACACTTTCAATAGGTTCTTCAAATATATATTCATTTTTTATACATGAATCTAAGTTTCTTTTTAAATTTCTAGCCTTTAATTGTAACTGCTCTTCGTAGGTATAATATTGAAAGTTACAACCTCCACACTGTCTTTGTAACTCATCATATATTTGATTTGCTCTTCCTGCATAATCTAAAATTTGACAATTAGTTAATTCAAACCTTTTATGTCTTGTTTTAGTTAATTTACCTTCAACTACCATATCTTTAGCTGCATTTATATTAACGTATACTCTGTCCTCATTTACAAACCCATATAATTTCCCACGCTCATTTATATCTTCTATTTTTATTCTAACTATTTCACCTTTTTTCATATTACATCCTTAATAAAAAAATGGCGTGCTTCACAAGAGTCGAACTCGTAACCTTCTGGTTCGAAGCCAGCTGCTCTATCCATTGAGCTAGAAGCACGTTATTTATATATTTTTTCTTTTATAACTTCATCATACACATTAAGTGGTGATCTTACAACAACACCTATATTAGCTCCTTTTACAATATCAACTAAAACTAATAATGCGTCCTCATTCTTTTTTGTATAAACAAACTGCAGTTCTTTAATTACTAATTTAGTGCCTTGCAAATATTTAATTACTTCTTCTAATCTACTCACTCTAAACACTAAGTAGAGATGTCCCATATTTTTTAATACTCTATCTGAAATTTTTATTATATCTTCAATTTTTAAGGATAACTCATTTCTAGCAATTTGAAGATTTTGATTATCTCTTAATTGATTTTCATTATTTTCAACAAAATATGGTGGATTAGATACTATAACATCAAATTCTTGATGTAAATTTTTTGAATAATTATATACATCGTCTAATATATATTCTACCTCTAAATTATTCAATTTCAAATTCATTAAAGATAGATTATATAACTCTTCTTGAATTTCAACACCTATTATTTTAGCTTTCATTTTTTTGGATAAAATAAGACTAATTATACCATTCCCACTGCCTATATCAAGTACTTTTTTTACCTTTCTATTAATTTTAACAAAATCTGATAAAATAACAGAATCTAGTGTAGGTGATTGCAAATTAGTATCTCTTAAAATTTTTAAATCTTTAATTTTAATTTCTTGTATCATTTCAACCCCTTAAAAAAAAAGTACCATAATGGTACAAGATGGCGTGCTTCACAAGAGTCGAACTCGTAACCTTCTGGTCCGTAGCCAGACGCTCTAATCCATTGAGCTAGAAGCACATAATGGCGGTG